>DASXMU010000228.1:0-9782 GCA_036495485.1 Streptosporangiaceae bacterium | reverse complement strand
TGGGCCGGTTACGCTCGGCTGCATGAGCCAGTCATCTGACGATCGCAGCCTCCTGCTGGTGCACGCGCACCCCGACGACGAGTCGATCGGCACCGGCGCGACGATGGCGAAGTACGTGGCCGAGGGGGCGCGGGTCACCCTCGTCACCTGCACTCTCGGCGAACTCGGCGAGATCATCCCGCCGGACCTGGCGCACCTGGCCGCCGACCGGGATGACGGCCTAGGGGAATACCGGATCGGCGAGCTGGCCGCGGCCTGCGTCGCGCTCGGCGTGACCGATCACCGGTTCCTCGGCGGCGCAGGCCGGTGGCGCGACTCGGGGATGATCGGCACGCCGGGGAACGACGATCCGCGCTGTTTCTGGCGGGCCGGCCTGGACGAGGCCGCGGCATGTTTGCTGGCGGTGATCCGCGAGGTCAGGCCGCAGGTGATGATCAGCTACGACGACAACGGCGGCTACGGCCACCCGGACCACATCCAGGCGCACCGCGTGGCCGGCCAGGCATTCAAGCTGGCAGGCCGCTCGGTCGCAAAGTTGTACGCCGCCGCCCGCCCTGATGCGCCGCAGGCGACCACCGAGATCGGCGCCACCCAGTACCTGCCGGCCAAGCTGGCCGCGATGCGGGCGCATGCGACGCAGATCGTGGTGGACGGCAGCCACTTCGCGCTGTCCAACAAGCTGAACCGCCCGGTGTTCGGCCGCGAGTACTTCACCCTGCTGGCCGGCCCGCGCGGCCCGGCCGACAGCAGCGGCCGCGAGCGTGATCTGTTCGCCGGGCTTGCACCGGCAAGTCGTTGACGCTTCAGGAGATACTCTTCTGCCCGTGGGGATCACGCAGCTGCCGTCGCATTGGGCCGGACCCTCATCCGGCCGCCGGAGTGCGTTCGTCAGCGGCGGCGCCTACGCGCTGGTTTTCCTGCTCGGTCTCGCCGAGGGCGTGGTCGGCTCGTTCCAGTACAGCCGGGCCGCCGTGGGCCCGGTTCCGCTGGCTGCCCTCGGGTTCTGCATCGTGATCCTGGTCACCTGCGGGCTGGCGGGCTGGGCGATGCGGTCCACGGCGGGGGCGTTGCTGCCAGCGCTCGGCTGGTTCATCGCGTCGTTCGGGCTTGCCATGCCCAATCCAGGCGGGAGTGTGATCATCGCCAGCACCAGTGCGGGTGAGTGGTACCTCTACGGCGGCTCGGTCTGCGCCCTGGCCGGCATCGGGACCACCTTCCTCACCACGATCCGGCATTCAGGCGGTCGCCCATGACCAGCCATTCGGGCAGGCGCCCATGACCGGCGTCGACCCCGCCGTCTACCGGCTCGCCGCTGGGCAGTTCGCCACCGGCATCCTGGCGGTCTCCGCCACCCAGGACGGGATCGCGCACATCATGACCGTCAACGCATTCACCTCGGTGTCGCTGAAGCCGATCCTGGTGCTGTTCTGCGCCGAGAAGATCGCCCGCTTCCACGACGTGGTGCTGGAGACCGGCGCCTGGGCGGTCAGCGTGCTCGACGAGGACTCCGAAAAGCTGTCCCGCTGGCTGGCCACCCGTGGCCGGCCGCTGGACGGCCAGCTCGACGGCGTGCCCTGCCACCCGGGTCCGCTGACCGGCGCGCCCATCCTGGACGGCGCTCTGTCCTCGCTGGAGTGCCGGACCACCGCCGTCCACGACGGCGGTGATCACAGCATCGTCGTCGGCGAGGTCATCGGCGTGACCCCGCCAGCCTCTCCCGACGGCCGCCACCCGCTGGTCTTCTACGCCAGCCAGTACCGCCGCCTGGCAAAAGACCTTTAGCAGACCTTTAGCGGCCGTTAGCGGACCGCCTCCTCGATGCGGTCGAGTGCCCAGTCCAGCTCGTCCTGGCTGATCATCAGCGGCGGAGCCAGCCGGATGGCGGTCCCATGGGTGTCCTTGGCCAGCACGCCGTGCTCGGCCAGCCGTTCGCACGCCTCGCGCCCGGGCAGCGACACGAACTCCACGCCCGCCCACAGCCCGCGCCCGCGCACCTGACGCACCACGTCCCTGGGCAGCCCGGCCAGCCGGTCGTGCATGTGCGTGCCCAGCTTGGCTGAGCGCTCCTGGAACTCGCCCGTCGCCAGCATCGCGATCACCTCGCGGCCCACGGCGCAGGCCAGCGGGTTGCCGCCGAACGTGGATCCGTGCTGACCCGGCTTGAACACCCCGAGCACATCGCTGCGCGACACCACGGCCGACACCGGCACGATGCCGCCGCCCAGCGCCTTGCCCAGGATGTACATGTCGGGCACCACGTTCTCGTGGTCGCAGGCGAACGTGTCGCCGGTCCGGCCCAGGCCCGACTGGATCTCGTCGGCCATCATCAGCGCACCGTGCCGCGTGCACAGCTCGCGCACCCCGGTGAGGAACCCCGGCGGCGGCACCAGCACGCCGGCCTCGCCCTGGATGGGCTCGACCAGCACACCCACCACGTTCTCGTCGAACGCCCCCGCCAGCGCATCGGTGTCGCCGTAGGGAACGACCCGGAACCCGGGTGTGTACGGCCCGTAGGAGGCGCGGGCGTCGTCGTCGGTGGAGAAGCTGATGATCGTGGTCGTCCGGCCGTGGAAATTGCCCTCGAACGCGATGATCACCGCCTGGCCGCCGGGCACGCCCTTGACCTCGTAACCCCACTTGCGCGCCGTCTTGATCGCCGTCTCCACGGCCTCGGCGCCGGTGTTCATCGGCAGCACCATGTCCAGGCCGGCCAGCGCGGCCAGCTCGGCGCAGAACGGCCCGAACTGGTCGTGGTCGAACGCCCGGCTGACCAGCGTGACCCGGTCGAGCTGGCGCAGCGCGGCCGCCACCAGGCGCGGGTGCCGGTGCCCGAAGTTGATCGCCGAGTAGGCGGCGAGCATGTCCAGGTAGCGCCTGCCATCGACGTCGGTCACCCAGACGCCATCCGCGTCGGCGATCACCACCGGCAGCGGGTCGTAGTTGTGCGCGCTGTGCGCCAGCGTCTGTGCCCGCAGTTCGCTCGATATGGTCACGATGTTCCCGTTCCCCTCTGGTTCCGCAGCTCGAGAGTGCAGCACTTCGGGCCGCCGCCGGCCTTGCTGAACTCGAAGACATCCACCGGCACCGGCTCGAACCCCCTGGCCGCGATCTGGGCCGCGAGCCCGCGCGCCTGGGCAGGCAGGACCACGTGCCGGCCATCGCTGACCGCGTTCAGCCCGAGCACCTCCGCGTCCTCGTCCTTCGCCTCGATCAGCACGTCGAACCGCGAGGCCAGGGCCGCCCGCCCGGCGTCGTCAAAGGCCGCAGGATAGTACGCGACCGTGCCGGGATCGAGCACGCACAGTGCGGTGTCCAGATGGTAGAAGCGCGGGTCCACCAGCCGCAGGCTCAGTACCGGCAGGCCGAAGACCTCCTCGATCTCCGCCTTGGCCGCCTCGTCGGTCCTGAAGCCGTGACCGGCCAGCACGACGTCGCCGGCCTGAATGATGTCACCCTCGCCCTCGTTGACGTGCCGGGGCGTGTACACCGCCTGGTAGCCGTTGCGGGTGAACCAGTCCAGGTAGGCCGCCGCCTCCGCCGCGCGTTCGGCGTACAGGAACCGGACGCCGAGCACCTTGCCGTCGATGACCGTGCCGCCGTTGGCGGCGAACACCATGTCCGGCAGCCCGGGAACCGGATCGATCACCCGCACCCGGTGACCCAGCCGGACGAACGTATCGTGCAGCCCCGTCCACTGCGCCTTCGCCCGCGCCGTGTCCACCGGCTGAGCCGGGTCCATCCACGGGTTGATGGCATAGCTGACGTCGAAGTACTCCGGTGGGCACATCAGGTAGGTCCTGGCCTGCCCAGGCGTGTCTGGCACGGTTATCGGGTCCCCTTCCCGCCACATTGATCATCGGATCCCAGATGCCAGCGTAGGGGGTGGGGTTCAACAATGAGCAGGCATCGTTTTGCGTCCTTCCGGTGATTCATTGCGTATTCTGCATAGAACGCTATCGATCTATTGCGTGATTCTTTGGTAATGTGAACTTCCGAACGAACGCGGCTGGACCAGGTGTTGCCTGGGTGCCCGGGTGCTGCGCTTACTTCGTGGCGCGGACCGTCCAGGCCTGGCCGGCCGGGGTGTCAGTGACCGTGACACCCAGCGTGGCCAGTTCGTCGCGCAGCCGGTCCGAGGCCGTCCAGTCGCTGGCCGCGCGGGCCTTGGCCCGGGCCTCCAGCAGATCGGTGGAGCCCGCCGGCAGCTCGGCCGGGGCGGCGGGCGGCTTGCCGATGTCGCGGGCGAGATCCAGGCCGAACATCTGGTCCAGGTGCGCGAACGTCTCGAACTTGGCGCCCGGCGGCACGCTCTCGTCCCGCTCCAGCGCCCGCAGCTCGCGCAGCGCGGCCGGGGTGTCCAGGTCGTCGTCGAACGCCGCCGCGACCGCTGTGATGTACCTGGCCGGCATCGCCACGCTCGGCGCGCCGGCCCAGCCGGCCACCCGCTCCCGCCAGCGCCGGATGGTCTTGTCCGCCGCCTCCAGGGTGTCCCAGGTGAGGTTCATCTGCTGCCGGTAGCGGTGCTCCAGGAAGGCGAGCCTGAGGGCGAGCGGGTCCAGGCCGCGGGCGGTCAGGTCGCCGACCAGCAGCACGTTGCCCGTCGACTTCGACATCTTGCGGCCCTCGAGCAGCAGGTGCTCCCCGTGCACCCAGCGCCGGACCACATCGTGCCCGGTCACCGAGTTGGACTGGGCCCGCTCGTTCTCGTGGTGCGGAAACCGCAGGTCGATCCCGGCGGTGTGCACGTCCACCCGGTCGCCGAGGTAGTGCAGCAGCATGGCCGAGCACTCCGTGTGCCAGCCAGGAAACCCGATCCCCCACGGCGTCTGCCAGGTCAGCGCGGCCGGGTCCGCGGTGGCCCGCTCCGGTGTCCCCTTCCACAGCGCCCAGTCGGCGTGGAACCGCTTGCTGGCCTCGACGCTGCCGCCGGTCCGGTATCCAGGCTGCAGGTCGGTGAACCGGTTCCCGGACAGTTCGCCGTACCCAGGGAACGACTGTGCGTCGAAGTACACCGAGCCATCCACGACCGGGTAGGCGTGCCCAGTCTCGATCAGCTTGGCGATCAGGTCCACCATCAGATCGATCGACTCCGAGGCGCGCGGCCGGTGGTCGGCCGGGTAGATGTTCAGCGCCTCCAGGTCGGCGTAGAAGGCGTCCTCGTAGTGCCGGGCCAGGTCGAGGACCGAGCGTCCCTCGGCGGCGGCCGACGCGAGCATCTTGTCCTCGCCGCTCGCGTCGCTCTCGCTGTCGTCGATCAGGTGACCCACGTCGGTGATGTTCTGGCACACGGTCACCTGCAGCCCTTGCTCTGTGGCCACCCGCCTGATCAGGTCCGACAGCAGATACGAGCGCAGGTTGCCGACGTGCGCGTACCGGTACACGGTCGGCCCGCAGCTGTACATCCGCAGCTCGCCCCGGTACGCCTGCCCGGTGTCTTCAACCTGCCTGGTCCGTGTGTCATAGAGCTTGAGCATGCGGACAGCCTACGAGCAACGACCCGCGCCGGGACGCACTCAATGCGCGCCTGTGGATACTCCGGAGGCCTGTGGATAACTCCCGGGCCGGTTAACCCGCGCTGAGTGCCGCCAGCCGGTCCGCAGCGGACCGGATCCGCTCGTCGGTGGCGGTGAGGGCGGCCCGGATGTACGGCTTCCCGGCCGGGCCGTAGAACTCGCCGGGCGCGACCAGGATGCCAGCCCCGGCCAAGCGGGCGACCGCGCTCCAGCCGTCGTGGCGGGGGTGGCTGGCCCACAGGTACAGCCCGGCCTCGGAGTGCTCGATCCGCCAGCCGGCCGCCGTCAGCGCGCCGCGCAGCAACTCGCGCCTGGCCGCGTACCTGGCCTGCTGCTGTGCCGCGTGGGTGTCGTCGGCCAGGGCGGCGGTCATCGCGGCCTGGACCGGTGCCGGGACGATCATCCCGGCCTGCTTGTGCACCGCGAGCAGCTCGCCGATCAGGGACTCGTCACCAGTCACGAACCCGGCCCGGTACCCGGCCAGGTTCGACCGCTTGGACAGCGAGTACACGGCCAGCAGGCCCCGGTGCGACCCGTCGCAGACCTCCGGGTGCAGCACCGGCACGGGGTGGGTGCCGTAGCCAAGGTCGATATAGCACTCGTCGGAGGCGAGCACGGCACCGCGCTCCCTCGCCCAGCGCACCATCTTGGCCAGATGCCCGGTGGGCAGCACCCGGCCGGTCGGGTTCGACGGGGAGTTCACCCAGACCAGCTTGACCGGCTGCGGGCCGAGCGCGACCAGCCCGTCGGCGGCCACCGCCCTGGCGCCGGCCAGCAGGGCGCCGATGCCATAGGTCGGGTAGGCCAGCTCGGGGTGCACCACCGTGTCACCGGGGCCGCAGCCGAGCAGGGTCGGCAGCCAGGCGATGAACTCCTTGGTGCCGATCACCGGCAGCACGGCGTCCGGTGCGACGCGCACGCCGTGCCGGCGCAGGAGCCAGCCCGCCGCCGCCTCGCGGAGCTGCCGGGTGCCGTGCGTCGCCGGGTAACCGGGGGAGTCGGCTGCGGCGGCGAGCGCCTCGCGGACGATGACGGGCACCGGGTCCACCGGTGTGCCCATCGACAGGTCGACGATCCCGGCCGGATGCTTGCCCGCGGTCGCCCGGTGGGCAGCGAGCTGATCCCAGTTGAACTGGGGCAACCGTCCGGCGAGCGTCAGCTCTCCGCCCCCTCCTGCGGGGGGAGCCCGGCCACCAGCGGGTGGTCCTTGCTGATCTTGCCTACCTTGGACGCGCCGCCAGGGGAACCGAGATCCTCAAAGAACTCGACGTTGGCTTTGTAGTAGTCCTTCCACTGGTCCGGGACATCGTCCTCGTAGAAGATCGCCTCCACCGGGCAGACGGGCTCGCACGCACCGCAGTCCACGCACTCATCCGGGTGGATGTAGAGCATGCGCTCGCCCTCGTAGATGCAATCCACGGGGCACTCTTCGATGCATGACTTGTCGAGCACATCGACGCAGGGCTGCGCGATGATGTACGTCACGTGTGAACTCCTCTTTACTCCGGCCCTGGCCGGTAGGTTATCAGCGCAATTCGACGCTGCCGGACGGTGCCGTGGGATCGCGCGTCCAGCCTTTGCCGCCAGCCGCCTCGCTCCATTGGTACCCCGAGTAGAGCACGTTGCTGATCCCGTACGCCGTCGCGTGCGTCACCAGCCAGCTTGCCACCGCCCAGCCCGCGGTGTGGCGGCGGACCACAACGTCTGCCACCGTAACCGATGATGCCGCCGCGGGTTGCCGCACGGCAAGCCGCCCGAACGTTCGCACCAGCTGCTGTCGCATCAGCGTGATCTCGGGTGAGGCAGGGCTGCCCTGGGTGCTGCCCGATGCGTACCAGCACCAGACCGCGTGCGGCGCCCGGCCGGTGAACGCCCCGGACATCCTGGCCGCCTCGGGCGCGTAGTTCAGGTAGGCCGAGCCGTCCGCGCTGTGCTGGACGTCCTGCGCCGCCTGGTCGACGGGAATCCGCAGGTAGTCAGGCACCTTGACCAGCGCCTCGAAGAACTTGCCGGTCGCGTACACCGGATCGATGAGCTGGCTGGGCGTCCCCCAGCCTTCCGACGGGCGCTGCTGGAACACGCCGACCGAGTCCAGGTCGCCGGAACTCAGGTTCTGCATGTGCGACTCCTGCATGGCGGTCGCATAGGCGATGGTGACCGCCCCGGCGGGAAGCTGCCGCGCGTGGGCGACTCCGGCGATCGTGGCGGCGATCGCGGCCTGCTGCGGGTTCAGCGCGATGGGATCGCTGCTGCCGTCCGCCTCGCAGCCGCTGAGACCGGTACGGACGTGCCGGTAAGCCAGGTATCCGCCGATGGCGAGCAGGATCGCCACGACAGCCACCAAGGTGAGTCCCTTGCGCGCCCTGGAACGTGTACTCGGCACAGCATCAGACGGTACCCGCCTGGGCTGGTCAACCCGGCCCAGTTGGCCCGATAGGCTGCGTCGCCATGAGTGAGCCGCTGCCGGACCGGATCGATGAGCTGTGGGAAAACCGGGCCGGGCTGAGCCCGGCGGATTCCGATTCCAGGAAACTGGTAGCCGCCGCGATCGACGCGCTGGACGCAGGGACTGCCAGGGTGGCCCTCCAGGACCCGGCGACCGGCGAGATCGTAGTGAACGAACGGGCCAAGCGGGCGATCCTGCTCGCCTTCAGGCTGCTGCCCATGGCCGAGTCGCGGGCCGGTGACTTCCGCTATCACGACCGGGTGCCGCTGAAGACCCGGCTGGACGGCGTCCGGCTGGTGCCGGGCGCGATCATCCGCTGGGGCGCTTACGCCGCGCCCGGGGTCGTGCTGATGCCCTCGTTCGTCAACATCGGCGGCTACGTGGACGAGGGCACGATGGTGGACACCTGGGCCACCGTCGGGTCGTGCGCCCAGATTGGCAAGAACGTCCACCTGTCCGGCGGGGTGGGCATCGGCGGCGTGCTCGAACCGCCGAACGCGGTCCCCGTGGTCATCGAGGACGAGGCCTTCATCGGATCCCGGAGCATGGTGGTCGAGGGAGCCCGCGTCCGGCGCGGCGCCAAGCTCGGCACCGGCACGATCCTGGCCAAGAGCACACACGTCATCGACGTGCAGACCGGCGAGGAACTGCCACCGGGCGAGGCTCCCGCATGGTCGGTCTGCGTCAGCGGCACGCGGCAGCGGGAGTTTCCCGGCGGCACCTTCGGCATGCCCTGCATGCTGGTGCTCAAGCGCCTGCCCGAGGGGGGCGTTCACGACAAGCTGGCGCTGAACGAGATCCTCCGCGACCACGGCATCAGCGGCTGACTGCGGTCCCTGGCATCGCTGGCTGGGGCACTGGGGCAACCCCGCTACCGTGGGGAGACTATGTCTCAGAATCCAGAGCCGCGCAGGCGGGCGCGCCGTCAAGGTCCAGCGACGCTGCGTGGCAGGCACATCCCCCAGACAACGACCGACCAGCGGCTGCTCGACCGCCGCGGGCCCGCTGACTGGGTGCATACCGATCCCTGGCGGGTGCTGCGGATCCAGGCCGAGTTCGTGGAGGGATTCGGGCTGCTGGCTGAGCTGGGGCCCGCGGTCTCGGTGTTCGGCTCGGCTCGCGTCCTGCCCGGCTCGAGCGACTACGGCAAGGCCGAGCGGATCGGCGCCGAGCTCGCCCGGGCCGGATATGCCATCATCACCGGCGGCGGCCCCGGCGTCATGGAGGCCGCCAACAAGGGCGCGGTGAGCGCCAACGGCGTGTCCGTGGGCCTGGGCATCGAGCTGCCCATGGAGATGGGCCTCAACGACTACGTCGACATCGGCATCGAGTTCCGCTACTTCTTCGTCCGCAAGACAATCTTCATCAAGTACTCCCAGGCGTTCGTGGTGCTGCCCGGCGGGTTCGGCACCCTGGACGAGATGTTCGAGGCGCTGACCCTGGTGCAGACCGGGAAGATCACCAAGTTCCCGATCGTGCTCGTCGGCAGCGGTTACTGGTCAGGCCTGCTGACCTGGATCAAGGACTCGCTGCTCAGCGACGGCAAGATCTCGCCGGCCGACCCCGAACTGCTGCACGTGGCGGACGACCCGGCCGAGGTCGCCGAGATCATCCAGAACGCGCACAACCATCAGGGTGCGGCCGCGTTCCCCTGATCGCCTCGGTCATGTCGATGGCCCGGCGGGCCGCGGTGACGTAGCCGGTGCGGACCGCCGCGGCGCCCAGCCAGCAGGCCATCGCGCCCGCGGCGGCGGCCGCGTTCGGGCCCGCCTCCTCGTCGGTTGCCACCAGGACCGGCCAGTTCGCGGCCAGCAACCCCGCCA
>DASXMU010000227.1:0-4610 GCA_036495485.1 Streptosporangiaceae bacterium | reverse complement strand
CGGGCTCGAGTGGGTGGTCAACGCCTATGCCCTGACCTTCGGCGGATTCCTGCTGCTCGGCGGCCGGGCGGGTGACATCCTCGGGCGGCGCCGGATGTTCATCGTCGGCGTGCTGCTGTTCTCGGTGGCCTCGCTGCTCGGCGGGTTCGCCACCACGCAGGCCTGGCTGCTGGCCGCCCGTGCGGTCCAGGGGGTCGGCGGCGCCATCGTCGCGCCGGCCGCGCTGTCCCTGGTCACCACGACGTTCCCGGAGGGCCCGCCGCGCAACAGGGCGATGGGCGTGTACGCGGCGATGAGCGTCGCGGGGGCCGCGGTCGGCCTGATGGCCGGCGGCCTGCTCACCAGCTACCTGTCCTGGCGCTGGGTGCTGTTCGTCAACGTGCCGATCGGCATCGCGGTCGCGGTCGCCGCGCCGTTCGTACTGGGAGTGTCGGAGCGGCTGCGCGGGCGGTTCGACCTGCCTGGCGCGATCACCGGGACGACCGGGCTGGCCGCCCTCGTCTACGGCCTGTCGAGCGCCGCGCCCAGCCAGGGCGGGGTTTCGCACTGGGGTGACGGCAAGGTCATCGGGTCGCTCATCGCCGCTGTGGTGCTGCTCGGCTCGTTCATCGTGATCGAGATGCGCAGCGAGCACGCGCTGATGCCGCTGCGGATCTTCCGCAACCGGGACCGGCTGGGCGCGAACCTCGTCATGCTGTGCATCGGCACCGGGATGTTCGGGATGTTCTTCTTCCTGACCGTCTTCGTGCAGGAGGTCTGGGGGTACAGCGCGCTCAGGACCGGCGTCGCCTACCTGCCGATGGTGGCCATGATCATGGTCATGGCCGGGGTCAGCGCCCAGCTCGTCAGCAGGATCGGGGCCAAGCCGCTGCTGCTGGCCGGGTCGGTGATCGCTTCAGGCGGGATGTTCTGGCTGTCGCGGATCACCGAGCACAGCACCTACACCAGCGGGCTGCTCGGCCCGATGCTGGTCACCGCCGCTGGCATGGGCATGCTGTTCATGCCGGTGACCCTGATCACGCTGTCCAAGGTCTCCGACCAGGAGGCCGGGCTGGCCTCCAGCCTGCCCAACGTGGGCCAGCAGGTGGGTGGCTCGATCGGGCTGGCCATCCTCGGCACGGTGGCGTGGACCGCGGTCACCAACAGCCTGCACAGCCAGACGGCCGCTGCCGCCGCCGCCGCGGCGAAGGCCGGGCACGCCGTGTCGGCCAAGGCCGGTGCCTCGATACCGACCGCCATCTACGATCACGCGCTGGCCTACGGGTTCTCCCGCGGGTTCATGGTCTCGGCGGGGATCACGCTGCTGGCGCTGCTGGTGACCATCACCATGATCCGGGTACGGCGCGAGGACCTGATGGGCGCGCAAGGCCCGATGGTGGGCTGAGCGCCGTCTGAATCGATCGCGGCGCGTCGCGGGTGCCTGCTGGCCGCGACGCGCCGCGATCGCGTGTCTGGCGGTCCGGGTCAGGTCGCGGCGGTTGCCTGGAGGGCTTCGTCGCGGGCCGGCGGGTCGGCACCCGCCCGCCCGCACGTGAGGGTGGCGATCAGGACGGCCCAGTCGGTCACCTCTGCCAGCTCCTCAGGGGTGAGGCGGGCGAGGGCGGCCATACCCCCGCCGCCGAGCAGGCCGCGCCGGCCGAGCGCGTCGAGCAGGCCGGCGCAGAATGCGTCGCCGGCGCCGACCGTGTCGACGACCCTGCTGGGCCTGGCCGGCCTGAGCTGGCCGGCGCCGTCCGGGCCGAGCGCGTAGGCGCCCCGCTCCCCCAGCGTGATCACCACGATGCGCGGGCCGAGCCGCTGCCAGCCGCGGGCTACCTCTTCGAAGGGCACGCCGGGGTAGAGCCAGGCGGTGTCCTCGTCGCTGGCCTTGACCACGTGGGCGAGGGCGAACTGGCGCTCCACCCTGGCCACCTCGTCGGCGTGGGCGGCGGCGAGGGCGGGACGGATGTTCGGGTCGATGCTGATCGTGACCTGGCCACGGGCGCGTTCGGCGGCCAGGAGCTTCTCGATCGCCTGGGCGCCGGGCTCGAGTGCGAGGGCCAGCGATCCGGTGTGCAGGGCCTGGACGTCGGGCGGCAGCACGCCGGGCAGCTCGGCGGTGGTCCACTGCCAGTCTGCCGTGCCGTTGACGTAGAACGAGTAGCTCGCACGGGCACCGCTATCCAGGCTGGCCATGGCGAGCGTGGTGGGCTCGGTGGCCTGCACCACATCGCGCAGCGAGACGCCATTGCCGGCCAGGTGGGCCGTGAGCTGCCTGCCGAGCGCGTCGATGCTCACCCGGGCGAGCATCGAGCAGGGCACGCCGAGCCTGGCCAGGGCCACCGCGACGTTCGCCGGGCCGCCGCCGGGATGGGCCTGATAGCGTCCCGAGCCCTCGTCCACCAGGTCGATCAGGGCCTCGCCGACGACAGTGATCACCCATTCTCCCTTCCATGGGCGGCTGCCGTCAGGGCGGCGGCTCCCTGGGCGGCTCTGCGGGTGGCCAGGGCGAAAGCTTCGGCGCCTGCCCGCCAGGTGCGGTCGAGGTCGGAACCGTCCGGATAGCGGTGGTCGAGTTCCAGGATGACCATTCCGTGCGCGAACGACCACATCGCCTGGCCGAGGAAGGAATCCCCGGCGACGAGGAGCCATGGCTCCCCCGCCCACTCCTCCAGGCCGGGGGTCAGCTCGCCGCGGGGCAGCTGGCCGGTGGTGGCCAGGCGGTACAGGTTGGGCCTGGCCAGGCATTCGGCCCGGTAGGCGGCCATAAGAGCGGCGACGGCACCGGTTTGCCGGCCGGACTGAACCACCCGGTGCAGGGCCTCGCCTATCTCGGCGAAGCCGGCCTCCATGAGGGCCACCTCCACGGCGTGCTTGCCGGGCAGGTGCTTGTAGATGGAGGGGGCGCGGATGCCGAGCACCAGGCCGAGGCGGCGCATGGTGAGCGCTTCGCGGCCCTCGCTCTCGAGCAGCTCGCGGGCGGCGGCGATGATCTGCGCGGCCCTGACGGGGAGCTGGCGTGGCTCGGGACGGCGGCGGACCATCTGGCTTGCCAGGTCAGGAGACGGTTTCGAGCTGGAAGACCGGGTGCTTGTGGGAGATGTCGCGGATCTGCTCGTCGGTGGAGTCGGGGCCGACACCATCGAAGAAGACGCCTACTTCCGTCTTCCAGCGCCGCAGGTAGGCGCGCAGCACCGGGACCTTGGCATCGTCGGCCAGTTCCTGGCCGCGGCAGTGCTGGCGCTTGCTGCCGAGCAGCAGGTCAAGGCGGCCTTCGTCGGCCCGGACGTTACGCACCCACTCGCTCTCGCCCCGGGGGGCGACGAGGTACTGGCCGCCGTCGAAGGAGAGCAGGTTGACCGGGGTCTGCCGGGGCAGGCCGGACTTACGGCCCTTGGCCTCGAGCACCCGGCTGCCCATGACGCTGACCCCGGCCCGGGTGAAGATGGCCACCAGCTTGTTGAGGACGTTCCGCGTGAACCAGCCTGGCTTGCGGTAGTGGCGGTCGGGCATGACGCTTCCTTTCATGTTGCACGTTCATGGCTAACACTGTTAGCCGAGCTTGCCTCCCCAGTATGGCTAACAGTGTTAGCCGGGTCAAGCGGCGCGCTTTGTGAGTGTTCGTTACGGACCGACCGGAGTTGGTAGCCGAGCGTGGCATCTTGACATACGGTAGCGGTCGTGAGTTCATCCTAGACATCGTTGTCATCTACTCCATGTAAGCCCACTCCGGGTAAGCCCACTCCAAGGTAAGCACTGACCAGGGAGGCTCAGGTGAGCGATGCCGGGCCTGTGGTGCTGGGACCGAACCAGCCACAGCGGTTCTACCAGGGCGGTGCGAGGATCGCGGCATTTCGCGGCCTCGCGCGGTCTGAGGCAGTTCCGGCCGATCATGTGCCGGAAGACTGGGTCGGTTCCGCGACCCCGATCTTCGGCACCGCTGAAGACGGGCTGACCCGGCTGCCCGATGGGCGCCTGCTCAGGGACGCGATCGACAGCGACCCGGAAGGCTACCTGGGGCCCGAGCACGTGCAGCAGTACGGCGCGAGCCCGGCGCTGCTGGTCAAGCTGCTCGACGCCGGTGAGCGGCTGCCCGTGCACTGCCATCCGGGCGATAGGTTCGCCCGCAAGCACCTGGCCTCGGTCTGGGGGAAGACGGAAGCCTGGATCGTCGTGGACGCGGCGCCCGGCAGCGAGGTCCACATCGGGTTCACCGAGGCCGTGCCGCAGGACATGCTCGCTGGATGGGTGGCCGACCAGGATCCGGCGATGCTCCGCGCGCTGAACCGGATGTCCGTCTCCCCCGGCGATGCCATCCTGATCCCGGCCGGGCTGCCGCATGCGATCGGCGAGGGCGTGTTCGTGGTCGAACTGCAGGAGCCGACCGATCTGTCCGTGCTGCTGGAGTGGGAGCCCTTCCCCATCGACGGCTGTGCGGATGGCCATCTGGGGCTCGGCTTCGACCTGGCCCTGGACTGCGTCGACCGGTCGCCCTGGGACGCTGGGCAACTGGCCGCCCTGTGCGGAGTGCCCGGGCACTCCCCCGTGGCCAATGTCTTCCCCGGTGCCGCCGATCCGTACTTCGCGGCCCAGCGGATCCGGACGGGCGGCGGTGCGGTGACCCTGGAGCC
>DASXMU010000226.1:0-6799 GCA_036495485.1 Streptosporangiaceae bacterium | reverse complement strand
CCCATTTGCTTGCAGTGTTCTGGCGATGGGCAGGCGGGTGCTCAGCCGCGCTGGTATGGCGGTCAGTCCGGCTACCGCGATCAGCGAGCCCAGCACGGCTGCGACGAGCCACCAGGCTGGTGGCTGGCTGACGCTCCCTCCCTGGCTGGCCACGGTGAACAGGCCGTAGCCACCGGCCAGCCCGGCCAGGGCACCGGCGGTGGCCGGGAGAACCTGTGCGGCGGACAGGCCGACGGTGAGCTGGCTGGCTGAGGCGCCCAGGGCTCTCGTGATGGCGGCGGTATGCCGGGAGTCCTGGACGGTGGCCCAGGTGATCACCGTGACGTTCACCGTGGCAAGGGCGGCGAGCAGGATGGTGATGATCAGCAGGACCTGGTTCTCCTGTGTGGCCGGGGAGAGGAATCCGGTATCGGCCAGGCCGGGATTCGCGATCGTCGCGGGGTTCGCGGATTGGGACAGGACCAAGCTGGCGTGGGCGAACAGGACAGCGACGATCCCGCTGACGGTGACGGCGATGCTCAAGCTGCCCAGCAGCACGCGCCGTGGACGGCGGACGGCCAGGCGGATGGCGAGCAGGAGAGGGACCGGGATGCTGGAGGAATACACCGTGAGCCGGGGGTGGCGACGTGGCGGGCGGGCCGCGTCGGCGAGCGCGTCGACGGTGCTGGTGCGGGCCGCCCGCAGTGCCGGGACGTAGCTGGCCAGGGCCGCTACGGCCAGGGCGGCCAGCAGGACCAGGCCGATGGTGGGAAGGGTCAGTTGCGGCACTCCAGCGGTGCCGACCAGGCTCGCGCCGGGACTGGTGAGCCATGGCGCGACCAGGCGGCCGATGAGCAGGCCGGCTGCCGCTGCGATGACGGCGAGTGCGAGGTATTCGGCCAGAAGCACTCCAGCGACGAACGCGGGCGTTGCGCCCACCGCCTTCAGCAGGCCGACCCTGCGGTTTTGCTCAGCCATCCGGCCGCCGACCACGACGGTGAGGCTTGCGATGGCGAGCAGCGCGAGGAGCCAGCTTCCCACCAGGAGGATCTTCTGTTCGTGGGCCACCAGCAGGCCATCCTGCCTGCTGATCATCTGCCACGGGATGACGTACAGGCCGCCGGTGTTGTTGGTGTAACCGCCAGGGTCGAAGCGGTCAGCGAATCCCTCCGCCGCTCCGGAGTCTGTCAGCTTGAGGTTCAGGACGTACCCGAGCGGGTGCTGCGCGGTTGCCAGGCTTTCCGCGTCCGCCGTGGTGGTCCAGATGAGCCCCGGGTTGGGCCATCGCGGGCTGTCTTCGAGGAAGCCGACGCCGTTGTCGGGGAAGGCGGCGGTGACGGCCACTCCCGCGACGGTGAACGGTCTGCTGTTCAGGGTGATCCGGTCGCCGGCGTGGATGCCCACCGCGTCAGCGAAGCTCCGTTCGATCACCACCTCACCGGCGTGCACCCAGCTGCCTTCGGTCAGCTCGGGCTGGTCGACGGTCGCTGGTGCGCTGCCGCGTCCCTCTGCCAGCACGGCGTCGCTGTGGCCGTCAAAGGCCAGGACGGGGAAGGCGACCGGAAATGGGCCGGAAGATCTGGTCACGCCGTGAGCGCGGGTGAGGGGTGCCACCTGCCTGAGCGCGGCCGGGCCGCTGGATGAGAAGCCGGTGGCAAGAGCATCGGGTCCGGATGTCGCGTTCCGCGTCGTCTGGTACGGGTGTGCTGTCGTGCCGTGCAGAACCAGGCCCAGCGCCAGGGCGGCGGTGGCCGCCACCATGATGATGGCGAGCATGGCGGCCTGTCCTGGCCGGTGCCGCAGGTCGCGCACCGCGAGCCGGGCAACCAGGTAAACCTTGCTCAACTTACTCACTGGCTGTGTCCTCCAGACCGATCAGTGCGCTGAGCCGCCGGTGGGTGCCGCCGGATAGCCGCGTTTCGTCGACGAACACGCCATCGCACATGGAAATCAGCCGGTCGGCGGTCGCTCCGATCCGCTCGTCATGGGTCACGATCACCAGCGTGTGGCCAGCGGCATGCAGCTCGCCGAAGATCCGCAGGACGTCGATCGTGGCGGTGCTGTCGAGGTTGCCCGTTGGCTCGTCGGCGAGGATGAGCGGCGGCTCGTTCGCCATCGCCCGGGCGATGGCGACCCGCTGGCGCTGTCCACCCGAAAGCGCCGAGGGCAGGTGACCCGCCCGGTCACCCAGGCCGACCTGCTCCAGCAGGTCGCGGGCCCTGCGCCGCGCCGCCGCCGGTGAGCGCTCGGCCAGCAGCGCCGGCAGCTCGACGTTCTCCTGGGCCGTCAGCTCCTCCAGCAGGTGGAACGCCTGGAAGACGAATCCCACCTTCTTCTGCCGGAGTTCGGCCAGGGACCGCTCACCTAGCTGGCCGATCTGCTGGCCGCCCAGCCACAGCTCACCACCGGAGGCACGGTCAAGGCCGCCCAGCAGGTGAAGCAGCGTCGACTTCCCGCAGCCGCTCGGCCCCATCACAGCCACCCGCTCACCCTGGGCTATGTCAAGGTCGATGCCATCCACCGCACGGACCAGGCCGTCGTCCCGGCCATAATCCTTGCGCAGCGCACGCGCCCGCACCAAAGAACCATCCATGATCAGTTACCCCTCGGGTGATTGCCCCTGCGCCCGGCCCAGCTCCGCTGGCAGGCCTCGAGCCAGCGCAGGTCGGCCTGCAGCCGCAGCGCAATGCCCTCCAGCAGCAGCGAAGCGTCGGAGTCCGCCGGCTCGCTCACCGCCGCCTCCTGTGCCTCCCGCAACCGGTGCAGCAGCTCGTGGCGCTGGGCACGAACGATGCCGGCCGGGTCGGCCAGCCCCGCTGCAGCGGCGGCGATGAGCTTGAGATGAAACTCGGCAAGATCAGGCTTCGGCCAGTCCACCTCCGACAGCCAGTGAGATACTCGCTCCTGCCCGGCAGCCGTGAGGCCATAGAGCTTGCGTTCGGAACCGGCAGAAGCACTGCCCGGCCCGTCACAGGCCACCAGTCCCGCCCGCTCCAGCCGGCTGAGGGTGACATAGATATGGCCCGCGTTCAGTCCCTCGCCCAGCGGGCCGAGCGCATGATCCAGCCTGGCCCGCAACTGGTAGGCGTGAGCGGGCTCCTTCGCCAGCATCGCCAGCACGACTTCCTGCTGCACCAGAACTCCAATCTAACCGTTAGATTAATCTAACGGTTAGATCAGTGAGCGTCAAGGCGTATGCAGTGGCTGTGGCAACCGTCGGCCTTCTTTGGTCCACGTCGTCGCAACCATGACCTTCCCGACCGGGTTAGCTCGCCGCTCAGCCAGTCGGCCGGGAGGTGCTGCTGGAGGTCAGCTTCTGTGGCATCTGCGGATCGGACCTGCACATGCTGCGGATGCCCGCCGGGATGCTCCCGGCCGGGCATGTCTTTGGCCATGAGTTCACTGGCGTGGTCGCCGGCCTGGGCCCGGAGGCCAGCCCGCAGTGGCAACCCGGCGACCGGGCCACGCTGGCCATCAACGAAATCACCGTCCGCGGGTCTCTCACCTATACCGACGACGATTTCAGCGAAGCCCTCGGCCATATTGCCAGCGGGCGCATTCCCTGCGGCCAGATTGTCACGACGATCGCCCCGCTGCAGCAGGTGCCGCAATGGTCACCGACCTGGGCGCGAGTACGACGCGGCAGGTAAAAGTCCTGCTCGATCCCCGGCTGGACAGCCTTTAGGCGCCTGTTCCCGGTTGCCGCCGTTCCGGGTACTGCCACACTCCGTTGCGGCTCAGCCCAGGCTGTCGGAGTGGCCGGTGGCCAGCCGGGGCCACTGGGCGGTGGGGCGCCCGTCGGAGCGGTACTGGTCACCGTCGGTCCGGTAGGACTGGGGCCAGCCGTCGGGGGAGTCTTCCCAGACCTTCCTGGCGCCCACCGCCGATGACGCCCCCGGCGCCGCCCGCCACCTCCTCCGCCTGGGCCGCCCCCCACGGGCTGGCCCCCGGCCCGTGATCCCATGATCGGCCATGTGGCCTGGTGACTTCCCGGCCCTGGCCACATGGCCCGCGCCCGGCACCGGAGTGACCCCGGCATGCCGACGCCCGGTGGCAGGGATACCCGGTTCCCCCGTCCTGGTACCCCTGCCACCGAGCCACCACAACGGAGACCCGGCAATGCCCAACGAATGGCGCTGAGTACCCGCGCCCCAGGACCGGCCGCGTGGCTAGAGTGCGCTAGCCCGCCCCACTGGCCACGCGGTCGCATGTTCCCCATGCCGTTCTTACGGGTCGTTTCGCATATATTCCGGATCTTGCTCCTGTGCGCTGCTGGGCGCTCGGAGATGCGACACTAGGTAGAGCGGCCTTGGAGGTGACAGTGACGACGAACAGAGCTGACTGCGAGCCAGTGTCTCCTGGAAGCGGTACCGAGTCGATCGACGAGCAGGCGCGGCGCAAGGGCATACGCCCGGTCAAGTCTGCCGACGATCTGGCCCAGGATGGCGTTTTCGACACCGACGAGGAGTTGGACGCCTTCCTCACTCATGTCGCCGCGATGCGTCACGCAGACCTCGCCTGATCGTCGATGAACCGTGTAGTCCTCGACACGGATGCCTCCTCCCTGAGCCTCAAGCGACGGCTTCCGTCGTCGGTCGTGACGCGCCTGATCGGAGCGCAGCCGTGCATCACATTTGTCACGCTCGGTGAGCTGACTCAATGGGCAGAGCTGCGGCAGTGGGGGCGGCGCAACCGTGACGCCCTGGAGAACTGGCTCGGCGGGGTGATCATCCTGCCCTACAGCGAGGACGTTGCCCGGACATGGGGGCGGATATCGGCCGCCGCGATCCAGCGGGGACGAGCCCGGCCAGCTAATGACACGTGGATCGCCGCCTGTACCCTCACGCATGGCCTGCCGCTTGCGACATTGAATCTCAAGGATTTCAAAGACTTCGCCGAGCATGAGGGACTCAACCTGATCATCCGGTGACCGGCCGCAACAGCCGTCGCTGGGTTATGAGCCGTACGACACCGTCGTCCGTGGATCGCTTTGGACGGCGGTGAACTGCAACTCGATCACAGCGGCGGGGGAGAGCCTGCCGTTCCGGTACTGCCACACCTCCTTGTGCTTAGCCCAGGCTGTCGGAGTGGCCCGCGGCCAGCCGGGGCCACTGGGCGGTGGGGCGCCCGTTGGAACGGAACTGGTCACCGTCGGTCCGGTAGGACCGGGGCCAGCCTTCGGGCGAGTCCTCCCAGACCTCCTGCCGTCCGTACACGGTCATGTCGAGCAGCGCGTAGCTGGGGGCCATGGCTTCGGCGGCCCGGCCGCTGGTCCAGTAGGTCTCGAACACCCGGTCCCCGTCGCGCAGGTAGCTCACCTGCATGCCGAACCAGCGCCCGGCCAGCAGCGCGTCCGCCGACTCCCTGGCCGAGTACCAGGGCATGTCCCAGCCCATGAAGTCGCGGTAGGCGGCGCTCCCGGCGTACGGCCCCTGGCAGAAGGCCGCGTAGGTGACGTCCCGTGAGTGCAGGTAGGACAGCTCGCGGACCTGGCCGTTGAAGAACGTGCAGCCCTCGCACTGGTTCTGTGCGGGCTGTCCGGCGTGCCACATGAAGTAATAGACGTAGAGCTGGCGGCGGCCCTCGAACACTTCGAGCAGCGGCACCTCGCCGCGCTCCCCGGTCACCGGGGTGGTCGCGTCCACCTCGACCATGGGCAGCCGCCGCCTAGCCGCCGCGATCGCGTCGCCTTCGCGGGTGTGCGCCTTCTCCCTGACGAGCAGCTCGTCCAGTTGTACCTGCCAGGCAGACCGGTCTACCACACCGGGCAGCGGGGGAGTATCCGACATGTTGCCCTCCATCTGACGTCTCGCGCGATGCCTGTCAGAGGATCAGACTGCCGTTGGCAGGAAAACTCATCGCGATCCGGAGGGGTTGATCCAAGATCCGTAGCGAGGCCGGGTGCGGGTCCGGTAATGTATAACTCTGGTAATCGTGATCTTGTGAAATTGCGACTATCAGGGCTGCCGGGCGGGGCGGCACATGTTGAGTAATGTACTGATGTTGCACTTGGGGATAGCAATGGCAATCGATGATCTGCCGCTGCCGGTGGTGAACTTCCTGAATGTGATCGGGGTGCCGTGGCCTTATATCAACGAGGACACGGTGTGGCAGTTCGCATCGCTGGTGCGCCAGTTCAGACAGGCGGTGCAGACTACTCACCAGGACGCGACCGAGTCGGTCTCGGCAATCGCCCAGGCGCACAAGTCGGTGTCGACCCAGGTGATGACCTCAGGCTGGGCGAAGCTGTCGGCTCAGCATGTGGACGAGATCGTGGCCGGTGCCACGGTGCTGGCGGATGCCCTGGAAGCGGCCGGGGGTTACATCGTGGCCCAGAAGGCGGCGGCGGTCGCCGAGCTGGTGGGGATGGCGGCGGCGTTCGTCGCGGACCAGGCGGCGGCGATAGTGACGCTGGGCGCGTCGGAGGCGGCGCTGCCGCTGATCGAGGAGGCGGCGGCCAAGCTGGTGGAGTCGCTGGAGATGGATCTGCAGCAGTACATCGCCGGGCAGGTGATCGAGGCGGCGGCCAAACCGCTGTTCGCCAGGATCACGTCGGCGCTGTCCGGGCTGGACTGGTCGAAGTCGGGGGTGGAGGCGGGCAAGCCGGCTGGGTTCTCGGTCGACCCGGCCGCGGTGACCGCCCAGACGGCCGCGCTGCGCGGCCATGCGGCATCGATGCGTTCCCAGGCGGCGGCGCTGGCCGGTTCGGTGCGGGGGCTGAAGTTCTCATGAGCCAGATGCTGCCGGAGATATTCGAAGGGCTGGGTGGGGACGCCGCCCGGGCCATGGAGGACGCTGCCGAGGCGGACGCGGGCTTCTT
>DASXMU010000225.1:0-2849 GCA_036495485.1 Streptosporangiaceae bacterium | reverse complement strand
CTGGCGACCCGGCCCATCATCTCCGGCGGCGTCAGCCGCTGCCGCAGCGAGCTGCCGACGATGCTCCAGAGCGCGGCGTGCACGCCGAACGCGAACAGCATGAGCCCGACGACGTAGGCGTTGCGCGAGGTGGCGAGGGTGAGGTGCAGGGCCGCCTCGATGAGCAGGCCGATCCGGATGGTCCAGGTCGCGGTGACCAGCTTTATCAGCCGGTCACCGATGGCCGATCCGAGGAGGCTGCCGATGGCCTCGGCGGTGAACAGCGTTCCGTAGCCGACCGAGCCGAGGTGGAGCCGCTGTTTGACCAGCAGGACGAGCACGGCCGTGGCTGCTATGAGCGTCAGGTTCAGCAGGCCGATCAGGAACGTCATCGTGCGCAGCACACGCTGGTGGATCAGCCAGCGGAAGCCCTCGGCGACCTCGGCGCGGACCGACCGGGCCCGCTGCGGGGTCGCGGCGTTACCGGGGGCCTCGGGGGGTGGCGATGCCCGGTAGGTCCCGGCGAGCAGGCCGATGAGGATGGCGCTGACCGCGTAGGTGCCGGCGTTGACGAAGAACGGAATGGAGGCCGCGACCACGAACATGAACCCGCCGAGTGGTCCGGCGATCATGTTCTGGCTCAGCGTGGTGCCGGCGACCAGCCAGCCGTTCGCCCGTTCCAGCCGGGCGCGCGGGACCACTGAGGGGATCATCGCCTGGCTCGCCGAGCGGAAGACGATCTCGCCCGTGTTGATCACGAACAGCACGGCGTCCAGGCCGACGATGCTGGTCCGGCCCAGCGCGATCGACGCGGCCAGGGCGCCCATCGCGGCCACCCGGGTCCAGTCGATGATCACCATCAGCCGCCGCCGGTCTACCCGGTCGACCAGCACACCGCCGGGCAGGGCGAACAGCAGCCAGGGCAGCCAGGACACGCCGAACGTCGCAGCCACCACGGTGGGGTTGCTGCTGCGCGAGGCGACGAGCAGCGGTGCCGCGATCGTGGCCAGGCCGCTGCCCAGAGCCGAGGTGGTACTGGCCGTCCACAGTTTCACGAACCGCGAACCCAGTGGCTCCGCCTCTTGTCCTGCCACGTCGAGCGACGCTACCTGAGCGCGCGGGCTGGCCAGAACGAATATTTCCCGTGGCCGGCGCGATTTCGGGCAAGATGGCCTGGTGGATGAGTTTCGGGTGCGCCCGATGACCGCGGCGGAATTTGCCATCTGTACGAGTCGGCGGGCTACGAGATCAAGTCCATACAGATGCGCAAGGAGCTGTGACGGCGCCAGGAGATGTTACGGCTAGCAGATGGCGGTGCCGATCAGCCCGTTACGGGTGACCAGGGAGGCGAGCGCGTTCTCGTCCATGTCACCGGCGGCTTCGGGTGGGACCGGCAGCACGAGGTAGCGGGATTCGGAGTTCGCGTCCCAGACCCGGATCTCGGTGGCGTCCGGCAGTTCGAGGCCGAATTCGGCCAGCACGGCGCGCGGCTCGCGGACGGCGCGGGACCGGTAGGCGAAGCTCTTGTACCAGCTCGGCGACGGGCCGAGCAGGGCCGTCGGGTAGCAGGAGCAGAGCGTGCAGACGATCATGTTGTGCACGTCCGGCGTGTTCTCGACCGCGGTCAGCCGGTAGTGGCCGACGGGCAGGCCAAGCTCGGCGGTCGCCGTGTTGCCATCGGCGAGCAGGCGGCCCCGGTACCCGGGGTCCGTCCAGGCCCGGGCGACCATCCGCGCCCCATTGGACGGCGAGGCGGACGCGAACACCTGGGTCAGCACCCCGTCGAGCTCGGCGTCGGTGGCCAGCCCGGCCGCGATCAGCCGCTCTTCCAGCCTGCGCACCCGTGCCGCGATGGGAAGCTCACCATGGTCGCCGGTCACGAGATCTCCTCCAGGTAGGACTCCCACAGGTCAAGGATCACCGAGTGGGAACCGCCGCCCCACAGCTCGGCCGCGGCGAACCGCACCGCGTAGACCGGCTCGGCGCGCGAGATCCCGCGGACGACCAGATCCGGCAGCGGCCAGCTGCCGCGAACCCTGAGCACCTCGCCGACGTGGCCGCGGACGTAACGCGGCAGCCTGGTGTGCCCGTCCGGGTCGGCGGTGCGGGCGCGCACCCGGGAGCCCGTGGCGAACCTAGTCATCGGCGCTCGCCGGCAGCAGGCCTTTCTCGGCGAGCAGCATTTCGGCCGCCCGCAGCCAGCGCTCGTAGTACGACAGGGCCAGGTACTCGGCGGGCGGGATGCGCTCGATGGCGTCGCGGAACTCGTCGAACTCCTTGTTGATCAGGCCACGGCCCTGCAGCGTCCGCACGATGGCGTACACCCGGGTTTCCCAGTCGGCGTGGAAGTACTGCCCATCGTCATCGTCGGCCGGCACAGGCCCGAACCCGGTCTGCCCGCCCATGTCACTCACCCGGCTCACCTGGCCACGGTATCCCGGGGTCCCTGGGACGCGCGCTGGGTGTGGCGGGTTCACCCAGCGCGCGGAGGCCGTCAGGCGGCGAGCAGGCGCTCGAAGAACGAGCGGTACCGCCGTAGTCCCTGCCTGAGGTCCTCGGTTGACGCCGGGTCCCCGGTGGTCAAGCGCGCTTCAAGCTGTTCACGCTGGCTGGCGAACATCCGCGCCAGCCGCTCCATCAGCTCGGCGACCAGGTTGTCGGCGTCCTTGACCGCCTTCCGCGGCTCGTCCACGAAACTGACCTGGATGTCCCGCCAGCGGTTGACGATGCCTTCCAGTTCGTCCGGCCCGAACAACGGGGGTCGTTGGTGTTCGTCCGGCCGGGGCGGCCGAACAAGCGCCTGGTGTGACGGCTGGCCAGGTTCAGCGAGAGTCATGGTCGGCCTCTGGTTGCATCGGATCCCCCGCGAC
>DASXMU010000224.1:0-3293 GCA_036495485.1 Streptosporangiaceae bacterium | reverse complement strand
CAGTTCGTACTCGGTGACCTGGCGGCGGTACTCGTGCCACTCTGCGCGCTTGTTGCGCAGGAAGAAGTCGAAGACGTGCTCCCCCAGCGTCTCGGCGGCCAGCTCGCTGTCCTGCATGGCGTGGATCGCCTCGTCGAGGCTCTGCGGCAGTGGCTCGATGCCGAGGGCGCGCCGTTCGGGCCCAGTGAGCGCCCACACGTCATCCTCGGCCCCGGACGGCAGCTCGTAGTCGTTCTCGATGCCCTTCAGCCCGGCCGCGAGGATCAGCGCGAAGGCCAGGTACGGGTTGCATGCCGAGTCCAGCGACCGGAACTCGATCCGGGTGGCGTTCCCCTTCTGCGGCTTGTACATCGGCACCCGGACCAGCGCCGACCGGTTGTTGTGACCCCAGCAGATGTAGGCGGGTGCCTCGCCGCCGGCCCCCGCCGTCCGCTCGGCCTCCCCCCACAGCCGCTTGTAGGAGTTCACCCACTGATTGCACACGGCGGTGATCTCGGCGGCGTGCCGCAACAGCCCGGCGATGAAGCAACGTCCCAGCTTGGAGAGCTGGAACTCCGCCCCCGGCTCGTAGAATACGTTCCGGTCGCCCTCGAACAGTGACATGTGCGTGTGCATGCCCGACCCGGGATGTTCGGTGAACGGCTTGGGCATGAACGACGCGTGCACCCCCTGCTCGATCGCCACCTCCTTGATCACCAGCCGGAACGCCATGATGTTGTCGGCCGTGGTGAGCGCGTCCGCGTACCGGAGGTCGATCTCCTGCTGGCCGGGCGCGCCCTCGTGGTGGCTGAACTCCACCGAGATGCCCATCGATTCGAGCATCCCGATCGCGGTGCGCCGGAAGTCGTGCGCGATCAGGTGCGGGGTGTGGTCGAAGTAGCCGCCCGAGTCGATCGGCTGCGGCTTGACCCCGGGCTCGGGCTTGTCCTTGAGCAGGAAGAACTCGATCTCCGGATGGGTGTAGAAGGTAAAGCCCAGGTCGGAGGCCCGGCTGAGCGCGCGCTTGAGCACCCACCTCGGGTCGGCATACGACGGCGACCCATCCGGCATGAGGATGTCGCAGAACATCCGGCCGGTGCCCAGCGACTCGCCCCGCCAGGGCAGAAGCTGGAACGTGGCCGGATCCGGCTTGGCGATCATGTCGGCCTCGTAGACCCGCGCGAACCCCTCGATTGCCGAACCGTCGAAGCCGATCCCCTCGGCAAACGCACCCTCCAGCTCGGCCGGGGCGACCGCGACCGACTTCAGGTAACCGAGCACGTCGGTGAACCACAGCCGGACGAACCGGATGTCACGCTCATCGAGCGTGCGGAGCACGAACTCCTGTTGCCTGTCCACGGCCATCACTGTGCCTTATTCAGTGGTTCGGGCTCTTCAGGAAACCCGTTCGGGTTGCCACGGTGCCACCGGCACTCGGACAGGCTCAAAGCACCTGCCCTCGCTGGCCGGTCTTGAAGAACCCTCACCTTCGACGGTCAGATCTCGGAAGCCATAGTCTGCCTGGCCGGTGTTTCCGGGACGTTACAAGGCCCGCGCCCGGCATACCCTTGACCCGTGCCAATGCTGCGGATCGCGCTCGCCCAGGTCAACCCCACCGTCGGCGACCTCGAGGGGAACGCCAGAATCGTCGTCGAATGGACCAGGCGCGCCGCTGAGGCGGGCGCGGGCCTGGTCGTGTTCCCGGAAATGATGATCACGGGCTATCCCGTGGAGGATCTCGCGCTGCGCGCGTCGTTCGTCGACGCCTCGATCGCGACCGTCCTGGCCACCGCCGAACTGCTCGCCGTCGAACGTCTCGGCGGCATCGCCGTGGTCACCGGCTACCTGGACCGGCGCACCGACCTGGCCCCCAGGCTCGGCCGCCCGGCCGGCGCCCCGCTGGATGCCGCGGCCCTGCTCTACGACGGCGCGATCAAGGCGACCTCGGGCAAGCATCACCTGCCGAACTACGGCGTCTTCGACGAGTACCGTTACTTCGTCCCCGGCGACCAGCTCCCGGTCTTCCGCATGCAGGCCACCGGCGGCCAGGTGGATGTGGCCATCGCCATCTGCGAAGATCTCTGGCAGGACGGCGGCCCCGTCCAGGCGACCTGCACCGCGGGCGCCGGCCTGCTCGCCGTGCCGAACGCCTCCCCCTACGAACGCGGCAAGGAATACATCCGCGAGGCGCTGTGCTCCCGCCGGGCCCGCGAGGCCGGTGCGGCCCTGGCCTTCGTCAACATGCTTGGCGGCCAGGACGAGCTGGTCTTCGACGGCGGCTCGCTGGTGGTGGACGCCACCGGCCGCACGATCGCCCACGCCCCCCAGTTCGAAGAGGCGCTGCTCGTCGCCGACCTGGAACTGCCCGCCGCCGACCCGGCCCAGCCGATGGAAGATACTCCCACCGATGCCGGTGACGGCAGTGTGATCACGATCCACCGTGTCCCGCTTGATTTGGATAAAGAAATTGCCGGACGGTGGCCCGCGAACCCGACCGCGCAGCAGCCAGCCGACAGCACCGTACAGCCCCCAGCCACGGACCGGGGTGGCCTGGCCGAGGTCTACTCGGCATTGGTCCTCGGCACGGCAGACTACGTGCGCAAGAACGGCTTCTCCTCGGCCATCCTCGCCCTTTCCGGTGGAATCGACTCCGCGCTCACCGCGACGATCGCGGCCGACGCGGTCGGCCCCGATCAGGTACACGTCGTACTGATGCCGAGCAAGTACTCCTCCGGCCATTCGGTGAGCGACGCGGAGGACTTGGTGAAACGCCAGGGCATCAATGCCCGCACGGTCCCCATCCGCTCCGTCGTCGCCGCCTTCGAGGCCGAACTGCCGGGCATGGACGGCCTGGCGGCGGAAAACCTGCAGGCAAGAATCCGCGGCATGATCCTCATGACCCTCTCCAACCACGAGGGTCACCTGGTACTCACCACCGGAAACAAGAGCGAGATAGCCACCGGCTACTCCACCCTCTACGGCGACTCAGCCGGCGGCTTCGCCCCGATCAAAGACGTCCCCAAGACCCTGGTCTGGCAACTGGCCCGCTGGCGCAACGAACAAGCCGCCAGTCGCGGCGAAACCCCGCCCATCCCAGAAAACTCGATCAGCAAGCCACCCAGCGCAGAGCTGTCCCCCGGCCAGCTCGACACCGACTCTCTCCCCGGCTACGACATCCTGGACGCCCTCCTGGACGACTACGTCGAGAAGGACATGGGCTGCGCCGAGCTGATCGCCGCCGGCCACGACCCCGACCTGGTCCAGCGGGTCATCCGCCTGGTAGACGCGGCCGAGTACAAGCGCCGCCAGTACCC
>DASXMU010000223.1:0-18780 GCA_036495485.1 Streptosporangiaceae bacterium | reverse complement strand
CCAGACGGCGGAGAACGTCGCCGAATACGAGAAGGTCAGCCGTCAGGAAATGGACGAGTTCGCGCTGATGTCCCAGACGCGGGCGGTCGAGTCGCAGCAGAACGGCTTCTTCGAGCGGGAGATCATCCCGGTGACCCTCGCAGACGGCACCGTTGTGACCAAGGACGATGGGCCGCGGCCCAACACGACCCTCGAGGGGCTGTCGCAGTTGCAACCGGTTTTTCGCGAGGGCGGCACCGTGACGGCCGGCAACGCCTGCCCGCTCAACGACGGCGCGGCGGCGGTGATCGTGATGAGCGATACGAAAGCGAAAGAACTTGGCATCACCCCGCTCGCGCGCATCGTGGCCAGCGGGGTATCGGGCCTGAACCCCGAGATCATGGGCCTCGGCCCGATCGACGCCTGCCGTCAGGTGCTGGCGCGGGCGAACATGCGCATCGACGACATCGACCTGGTCGAGATCAACGAGGCGTTCGCGGCTCAGGTCATCCCGTCCTACCGCGAGCTGGGCATCGACATCGACAAGCTGAACGTGAACGGCGGCGCCATCGCGGTGGGCCACCCGTTCGGCATGACCGGGGCGCGGATCACCACCACGCTGCTCAACAGCCTGCAGTTCCACGACAAGACGTTCGGCCTGGAAACCATGTGCGTCGGCGGCGGCCAGGGCATGGCGATGATCTTCGAGCGCCTGAGCTAGCACTGAGCTGATGTCTTGCTTGTACCGGTCTGAGGCTGGGTGGTGCCCGGCCTCAGACCAGGCCGCGCACCCGATTGGTTACCGGCACGTAACGAGTAATTAGGAAAGCTCTCGCCCAGGGCTTGTCAGGCAGGCGGGGCGTAAGGCACTCTCGCAGCAAGAGGAGTTTACCCTGGAGGTGCCAATGTCCCTGAGCCACTCCCCGGAGCTGCACAAAAACCTGATTGCGCGCATCCCGACCGTTACGGGACGCGACCTCCCTGAGTGGTTCAGAAGCCTCGATTCCGGCCCCGCGTTCCTTCGCTGCGAGGAACGGGCCAACTGGCTGTCCGATGAGCACGGGCTCTCGCACGGCTACGCGAGCGCGATCGTGCACGAGTACGAGCTGCGCCGTCGCGCCAGGCTGAACGCCTGACCAGATCATGAAGGCGGACGAGGCCAGAGAGTTCATCGCCGCCCATCACAGGGCCGTGCTCGCGACCGCGCGAGCGGACGGGCGACCGCAGTTGTCTCCGGTGACGTGCACCGTCGATGACGACGGACGGGTTCTCATCAGCACCCGTGAGACGGCCGTCAAGACCAGGAACCTCCGCCGTCATCCCTATGCTTCGCTGTGCGTGTTCACCGACGGCTTCTTCGGCGCGTGGGTCCAGGTCGAGGGGACTGCCGAGATCGTCTCGCTGCCCGATGCGATGGATCTGCTGGTCGACTACTACCGCCGGACATCTGGTGAGCACCCCGACTGGGACGACTACCGGGCCGCGATGGTCCGCGACCGCCGGGTCATGGTGCGGGTGACCATCGAGCGAGCCGACCCCGACGTATCGGGCTGAGGCGACTGAGGCGGGCGGGGCGGGCGGGCCAGGCTGGAGCGGGCCGGGCCGCTGCTGGGCGGTGGCTGTTTCTGCTGTCCACACGCTTGTTAGGCCCTGACTTACCGGTCATTGCTGGACACGGAGCGCATGTAGGCCCCACGATACATAGGGTAGAAGATTGAGCCACCCACCCGGATGCGGCGAAGGAGGCCGTACGGACATGACTCCCGGCGAACTGACATCGGCCACGGAAGTCGTGAAACAGGCTCGATCGCTGCCCAACGGGCAGGTGCGTTACGGCATTCCAACACGGGGGGCATACCGCTTAGTGGATCCGTCCGCGGCGTTACCGGCAAGTACAGACGGGGATGATCGCACCCGGCTGGAGGGCCGGTCATATTGCCGCACCAAGTTACCGGTACGCGATTTCGTCGTGCGTTCTTCCAGCGGTTACTAACGTCGCCCATTATTCAGATAAGTTGTACACCTGTTCTCATTCATGCCATCTAGGAGAACAGTTGGGAAGCCTGTGCCGCACGCGACGCATCGCGATCATTAAGTAACGGCATATCTCGCCTGTGCACCACTTTTCTTCACCCCGGGTGAGCCAGACTAGCCCGGACTGGGATCCTTGCACCGCAGCAGGTTGACAGGAACCGGCACGCGTCTATGGCACATGCTAAGCTACTTAGGAAATAACAACTTACGGCCAGCTGAACTGCGCAAATACCTCAAAAGCAACCCAACCGCAGCCCTCGCAAGCAACCCAGCCGCAACCAGCAGCGTGGGGGTCCGGGGGGGGCTCGGCCCCCCGGGTAATATCGCGGCCCGCGGCGAAACTGATCGAAGATCAGTGAGTATGGTGAACCGGCGCGTGCCCCTGGTCGGATTCGAACCGACGTCAAGACCCTTTTAGGGGGTCCGCCTCGGCCTGTTGGGCTACAGGGGCATCGGGTGGGGGGCACCCGGCGGCCTAAGAATAACCCATGATTGCAGCCATGTAGTAGGGCTAATTTCCCACTTCGGTATATCCATCAATGGCACCCCGATAAATGGATGCGGAGTGTAACCATGGACCCGAAGAGATAAACGGACAGTAGCGGATGGTGACACCGGACTAGTTATGTCGCGTTAACTTCGCAGCCGTTCAACGGCCGTCAGGAAGACGGAATCGAGCATCTCCGGAGTCACGCGCCCAGTAAACGTGTTCTGCTGACTTGGATGGTAGCAGCCGATGACGGACACTGTCTGCCCGATCTCCGGTGTGCCCGGTGCGCGTCGCGTACCCGGCTCATGCTGCGTACCCGGCCCGTGCTGCGGGCCTGACTCGTGCTGCGGGCCTGATGCGTGCGGCGTGCCAGGCTGGTGCTGGCTGCTGTGGCTGCCGAGGCTGCTGTGGCTGCCGAGGATGACCTCGGCGCCGTGGCCGAAGGGTGGGCGCGGGCGCGGGACGGTGAAGCCGACCGCGGCCAGCGGCGACCAGACCGCCTGCCAGGCGAACCCGCCCAGGCACACGATGGCCCGCACAGACGCCACCACCTCGGCCAGCTCGGTCACCAGCCAGGGCGCACAGGTGTCCCGCTCGGCCGGGGTCGGCTTGTTGGCCGGGGGGGCACACCGGACCGCCGCGACCATCCTGGTCCCGATGAGGCGCTGGCCATCACCGGCGTGGATGCTCTCCGGCGACGCGGCGAGCCCGCAGCGGTACAGCGACGCGAACAGGAAGTCGCCGCTTCGGTCGCCGGTGAAGATCCGCCCCGTTCGGTTCCCGCCGTGCGCGGCGGGCGCGAGGCCCACGATGAGTATCCCCGGCTGGCTGTCTCCCCAGCCGGGAATCGGGCGGCCCCAGTAGGGTTCGGCCTGGAAAGAGCGGCGCTTCGCCACGGCTACCTGCTCCCGCCAGCCGACAAGCCGCGGGCAGGCCTGGCAGACCGACTGCCTCGCTACCAGCTCATCGAGGCTCCCGGCGCTGGCGGCCAGCGCCTGGACGTCCGCCTGGCTGTGCGCGACCGGGGTCAGCGGCGTGGCCAGGTCCCCTGGCCAGCCTGATCCGGGTTCGGCCGGTCCCAGCGAGCCGGCCCCGGGTGTCATCTGGACTGTCCTGGCGGGCCATGGTGCATCAGGAGGTCACCATGGACCAGGCGATGCCGTCCAGGATGTCGTGCTCGCTGACCACGACCTCACCGAAGCCAAACGTGCGCATCACGCGGTCCAGGATCAGCGATCCGGCGCCGATCACGTCGATCCGGCCCGGATGGATCGAGGGGATCGCCGCGCGCTCTGCCCTGGTCTGGGTGAGCAACTGGCTGGCCACCGATTGGACCTGGGCCGCCGTGATCCTCGCGTGATGGGTGCGCAGGGCGTCGTATTCCGGCAGGCCGAGTGCGACGGCGGCGACCGTCGTGACCGAGCCGGCCAGGCCGACCAGCGATCTGGCCTGATCGATGGCCACCTTGGCGGCAGCCTCGGCCAGGGCCGCGTCGATGTCCACGATCGCGGCGGCTATCTGCTCCTGGCTGGGCGGATCCGAGGCGAGGTACCGTTCGGTCATCCGGACGCAGCCGATGTTCAGCGAGATGGCGGCCACCTGGCCCGCGCCGCCGCCCACCACGAATTCGGTCGAGCCGCCGCCGATGTCAAGGACGAGGAAGGGCGGCGCGGGCGGATCGTCCATCGCGCCGAACTCCTCGGTCGCGCCCGCGAACGACAGCCGCGCCTCCTCGTCGCCGGTGAGCACCTCGGGCTCGATGCCGAGAATGCCGACGACGCCACGGGTGAACTCGGCCGCGTTCGAGGCGTCCCTGGTGGCGCTCGTCGCTACCATGCGCACGGCCTCGACCTGGCTGGTCTCGACGACGCGGGCGTACCCGGCGAGCGCGCCCAGCGTGCGCTCCAGCGCCTCGGGTGCCAGCCGGCCGGTCTTGTCCACGCCCTGGCCGAGCCGGACGATCTCCAGCCGCCGGTAGACGTCGGTCAGCGTCCGCCGGACGGGATCCACGTCCGCTATGAGAAGCCTGATCGAGTTCGTGCCGCAGTCGATCGCGGCGACCCGGCGGGCCCCGGCGCCCTCCGGCCGGGCCTCGTCCTTCTGCACGGTCACAACATCCTCTCGTCAGTCCGCACCGGCCGCTGAGCCGCCGGAGTCACTCCGCTCCCTGAGGCGCCTGGGCCGTCTGGGTTATATGTGCCGTGCGCGCGGTGTGCGCCGCGCCGGCCGCCTGAGGCGCCCCGGGCCTGGCGTCAGGCCCGGCAAGGGGTGGCACACAGGGCCCGCCGGACCACCATTGCCCGGCCGCTTCGGCCGCCTCCCTGCCCAGTGGGTTCACGCCGGGCACTGCCAGCTCGTGGGCGATCAGGGCATGCAGGCACTTGACCCGGTCCGGCATGCCGCCGGCGCTCTGCGTGCCCAGCGGGAGTGGCTCCAGGCCGCACTCGCGGGCCGCTGCGTCGCGCCTGGCAAGGTAGTCGAGGTGAGCGGCCAGGTAGGCCTGGCGTAGTGCCCCTTCCGCCGTCAGCCGCTGCGTCATCCCGGCCATCATGCCGCCCGCCTCCAGCCTGCCCGCCGCCGCGCAGGCACGCGGGCAGGTGAGGTAGTAGAGCGTGGGAAACGGGGTGCCGTCCGGCAGCCGCGGCGCCGTGCGCACCACATCCGGCAACCCGCATGGGCAGCGGTGCGCCACGCTGAACCGCCCGCGCGGCGACCGCCCAAGCTGCGCCGCGACGACGGCGGCATCGGCCGGATCTATCCCAGCCCCGGCCGGGTCGCTGGCTGCCCCGGCGGGGTCATTCGCAGCCTCAGCCGGGTCGGTGGCGCTCCCGGCCGGGCCGGTGGTGAAGGAGTCCACCCCGGTCACCGGGACGGTTTCTTGCCGACCCCGTCGGCCTCACGCACCGATTGCCAGAGCCGGTCATACCACGGGCTCGGCGGCGCGGTATGCGGCTGGATGAGCCCGGCGGCGGGCTTTCCGTCGATGATCACGTAACAGGTCTGCCTGGGCATGCACAGATGCAGCTCGTCGCGCGCTATCTGCTTGACGTAGGCAGGGTCGCTGAGCTGCCGCTCCTGTGCGTGCAGCCGGCCCAGCTGGGCGGTCAGCGACTGCTGCTGCGCGCCGAGCTGGCCTATCTGCCGGCGCTGCGCGATGTACTCGCGCACCGGGTAGGCCAGGCTCAGCGTGATCGCGCAAATCACCACTGCGAGAACCGCGGCCCGGCTGGTCAGCCGTGGCCGCCCTTTGCCCGCAGTGGAGCGGGACATCAGTCCGCAGCCGCCGTGAATCTCGGGAAGGCGGCCGCACCGGCATACTCCGCGGCGTCGTCCAGCAGCTCTTCGATCCTGAGCAGCTGGTTGTACTTGGCCACGCGCTCGGACCGGCAGGGAGCGCCGGTCTTGATCTGGCCGCAGTTGAGTGCGACGGCGAGATCCGCGATCGTGGTGTCCTCGGTCTCGCCGGACCGGTGGCTGATCACACAGCGGTACCCGTTCCGGTGCGCGAGCGACACCGCCTCGAACGTCTCGGTGAGGGTGCCGATCTGGTTCACCTTCACCAGCAGCGCGTTGGCCACGTTCTCGTCGAGGCCGCGGCGCAGCCGCTCCGGGTTGGTGACGAAGATGTCGTCGCCGACGATCTGCACCCGCTCGCCCACCGACGCGGTCAGGTCCGCCCAGCCGGCCCAGTCGTCCTCGGCCAGCGGGTCTTCGATCGACACCACCGGATAGGCGTTCAGCCACTGCTCGTAGGTGGCGATCAGCTCCGCGGTGGTCCGCTTGCCGCCCTCGAAGGTGTAGGTCCCGTCGTTGAAGAATTCGGTAGCCGCGGCGTCGATGGCCAGCGCGATGTCGTCCCCTGGGGAGAAGCCCGCCTTGCCGATCGCCTCAACGATCAGGTCGAGCGCGGCCCTGTTGTGCTCCAGGTCGGGGGCGAACCCGCCCTCGTCGCCGACCCCGGTGCTCAGGTTGTGCTGCTTGAGCACGGACTTCAGTGCGTGATACGTCTCCGCGCCCCAGCGCAGGCCCTCTTCGAAGGTGTCCGCGCCGATCGGCAGGATCATGAACTCCTGGACGTCCACGCTGTTGTCCGCGTGCGCCCCGCCGTTCAGGATGTTCATCATCGGCACGGGCAGCAGGTGAGCGTTCGGCCCGCCGAGGTAACGGAACAGCGGCAGACCGGTCGACTCGGCGGCCGCCCTGGCCACCGCCAGGCTTACACCGACGATGGCGTTCGCGCCCAGCCGCGACTTGTCCGGCGTACGGTCCAGGTCGATCAGCACCTGGTCGATCAGCCGCTGGTCGTCGGCGTCGAAGCCGAGCAGTTCCGGCTGGACCTCGTCGATCACGCCCTGGACGGCACGCAGCACGCCCTTGCCGCCGTACTCGTCGCCGCCGTCGCGCAGTTCGACGGCTTCGAAGGCGCCGGTGGACGCCCCGCTGGGCACCCCCGCACGTCCCGCGGTGCCGTCATCGAGTGCGACCTCGACCTCGACGGTCGGGTTACCACGGGAATCCAGGATCTGCCTGGCATGGATCGCTTCGATTGAAGCCATTCGGGGAACTCCCTGACGAGGATGCGTTTCGGATTTTTTAGTCAATACGAGCCTAGTGCAGCCATGGCGGGCCGGTGCGCGGCCACGCCGCCGATCCCGCCGACCGGACGATTTTGGCTACCTGAGCGGGAAATAATCAGGCCCGGTCAGCGCGGCTGCGCTCCCAGGCGTGCACACGGTCGCGGTAGCGGCGGGCCGCCGCGCGAAGCTCGAGCTCTGGGTCGATGTCGGCCGCCCGCGCCTGGGCCACGAGCCGGAACAGTTCTTCACCCAGACCCGGCTCGCCGGACCCGGCCAGGCTGGCCGGGATACCGGCCCGCTCGGCCCGCCGCTGCAACTGAGCGGCCAGGGCCAGCGCCGGCTGCCCGAACGGCACGCCGTCGAGGGCCGAGGGCGCCTGCCCGCCCTTGGCGGCCCGCTCGGCCACCTTGATCGCGTCCCAGTTCTGCTTGACCTCGTCGGCGCCCGATACCTCGACCTCGCCGAACACATGCGGATGCCGCCGCACCAGCTTGGAAACGATGCCGTCCGCGACGTCATCGATGGTGTAGCCGGTGCCGTCGGTTCGCTCGGCGGCCACCCTGGCGTGGAACGCCACCTGCAGCAGGACGTCGCCAAGCTCTTCGCGCAGCGCCGTCTGATCGCCGTCCTCCAGCGCTTCCAGGGCCTCGTAGGACTCTTCGATCAGGTGCGGCGCGAGCGAATCGTGGGTCTGCTTGGCGTCCCACGGGCAGCCGGTGCGCAGTGTGTCCATGGTGACCACCAGGTCGAGCAGCCTGCCGCCGGGCAGATCCACCGAGCCGGCCAGCACCTCGGCCCGAGGGCCGCCACCGGGCAGCTCACCAAGCGCGGCCAGCAGTGCCGCGTTGCCCTCGTCGCCTTCCGGCCCGGCGAGCCACACCACATCACCCCCGGCCGCCGCGGCCTCCTGGGCGAGCAGCGACGCGAGCTCCCCCGCGTCACTGGCGGGCAGGATCGCGCAGTCGACCCCCGCCTCGCCCAGCGCGGAAACCTGCGGATGCGTGGGCGAGCCCGCCAGCACCCGGCTGGCGGCACGCACCGTGTCCCAGGCCCGCGCGGTCAGCAGCCCAGGCGCCACCCGGGGGCTGGTCGCCAGCAGCACGACACGCGTGCCGCCCGCCGTAGGGTGTGGTTCCGGCAAAGGAAGCGCCGCTAGCAAGGCGGGGAGAGCTGTGGCTTGGCGGACGGCGAGGCGGACGGCGTGGGCGAGGCCCCCGGCCCCGGCGCGGACAGCGTGTCCGGCGAGGCGACGATGGCCAGCTGGTTGTAGTCGAGCCTGCCGAACTGCGGGTTGATCTTGATGTCCAGGCTCTTGGCGGCCAGGCACTGCGCGTGGTTGAACTGGTTGTTGAGCGCTTGCTGCGCGGTCTGCGAGGTGGGGTTCACCCCACCGTCGAACCGGGCGACCAGCAGGTTCGCTACTGCCTGGTATCTGCCCAGGTCGGAGCTGACCAGGTTCGGCGGCAGGCCGTTGGCCGCCGCCAGGTTGGTCAGGCTGGTGGCGCCGCCGGACTGCGCGGACTGAGCGGTGATCTCGGCGATCGCGCGCTGGACGTCCCCCGCGCTGACGGTGATGCCCTCCCGGTTAGCTAGCTGGTCGCGCACCTGGAACCTGACGAGCCAGGCCAGGACCTCCTGCGGCATCTGCGACACGGAGAAGGTGAGCTGCACCTTGCTGTGGTGCGCGTTGTAGTAGCTGCTGAGGTCGGACACCTCAGTGGTCAGCGTCGCGGTGGTGATCCGGTGGCCACCGACGATCGCCGCGGAGCCCATCTGGACCGGCCCGCAGGCGGCCAGCGCGACGCAGCCGCCGGACACGGCGACAGCCAGGCTGGCAGCGCGCCCCAGCCTGGCCGGCCTGCGGGGCCTGATCAGCATGCGGAGCACGAGGTGATCCCTTCTTACGTTCATTCCTGTTCTGCTGGCGCCTGCAGCCCGCCGAAAACGGCCTCGACGAGTTCGCGACACCAGGTCAGCAGTTCCTGGTCACGCAGTGGCTGCGCACCCAGCGCCGTCACGGGCGGCTGACGGCCCGCGGTCTGCTGATGGCCTCCCGCAGCCTTCGGCACCGGTACGAGCATCGTACGCACTGCGGGCTTGAGCACAGTCCGCGGGTACAGCCTCTGCACCCTGACCTGTCGCGACTCGGGCAGTTCGACGGGCGCGAACCGCACGTGCGAGCCCTGCAGGGTGATGTCGGTCAGCCCGGCGTGCCGTGCCCGCTCCCGCAGCCGCGCCACCTCCAGCAGGTTCAGCACCGGCGCCGGCGGCGCGCCATACCGGTCGGTCAGTTCCTCCCGCACCGCGGCCGCGTCGTCGTCCGACTCGATCGCGGCGATCCGGGTGTAGGCCTCCAGCCGGAGCCGCTCGCCCGGCACGTACTCGTGCGGGATGTGCGCGTTCACCGGCAGCTCTACCCTGACTTCCTGGCGGGTGGCCTGGCCGGAACCCTTCAGCTCGCTGACCGCCTCGCCGATCATCCGGACGTACAGGTCGAACCCGACGCCCGCGATGTGCCCGGACTGCTCGCCGCCGAGCAGGTTGCCGGCGCCGCGGATCTCCAGGTCCTTCATGGCCACGTGCAGCCCAGCGCCGATCTCGGTGTGCTGTGCGACCGTGGCCAGCCGTTCGTGCGCGGTTTCGGTCAAAGCTCTTTCCGGCGGAAAAAGAAAATACGCATATGCGCGCTCCCTGGCGCGGCCCACCCGGCCGCGCAGCTGGTGCAGCTGGGACAGGCCGTAGGCGTCGGCGCGGTCCACGATCAGGGTGTTCGCGTTCGGGATGTCCAGGCCGGACTCGACGATGGTGGTCGCCACCAGCACGTCATAATTCTTTTCCCAGAAATCGACCATGATCTTTTCGAGCGTGTGCTCGTTCATCTGGCCGTGTGCGACCGCGACCCGTGCCTCCGGCACCAGCTGGGCAACCCGGGCGCCAACCTTGCCGATCGAGGCCACCCGGTTGTGCACGAAGAAGACCTGGCCGTCGCGGAGCAGCTCGCGGCGGATGGCCGCGACGATCTGCTTCTCGTCGTAGGCACCGACGAACGTCAGCACCGGATGGCGTTCCTCGGGTGGGGTGAGGATCGTGGACATCTCCCTGATGCCGGCCACGCCCATCTCCAGCGTGCGCGGGATCGGCGTCGCCGACATGGACAGCACGTCCACCTCGGTGCGCATCCGCTTCAGGTATTCCTTGTGCTCGACGCCGAACTTCTGCTCCTCGTCGATCACCAGCAGGCCGAGGCGCTTGAACCGGGTCTCCGGGGAGAGCAGCCGGTGCGTGCCGATGACCACGTCGACGGTCCCGTCGGCGAGCCCTCGCTGGGTCTCGGCGACCTCGGCGTTGCTCTGGAACCTGGACAGCGCCCTGACCTTGACCGGGAATGGCGCGTAACGCTCGCCGAACGTCACCAGGTGCTGCTGGACGAGCAGCGTGGTCGGCACCAGCACGGCGACCTGCATGCCGTCCTGCACCGCCTTGAAGGCCGCGCGCACCGCGATCTCGGTCTTGCCGTTGCCGACGTCGCCACAGATCAGCCGGTCCATCGGCACCGGGCGCTCCATATCCTGCTTGACCTCGTCGATGGCCGCGAGCTGGTCTGGCGTCTCCACGTAGGGGAAGGCGTCCTCCAGCTCACGCTGCCAGGGCGTGTCCGGGGTGAAGGCATGCCCCGGCGAGGCGGTCCTGGCGGAGTACAGCCTGATCAGCTCCGCCGCGATCTGCTTGACCGCCTTGCGGGCACGGCCCTTGGTCTTAGCCCAGTCCGCCCCGCCGAGCCGGTGCAGGCTGGGCGCCTCGCCGCCGGAGTACCTGGTCACCTCGTCAAGCTGGTCGGTGGGCACGTAGAGCCGGTCCGGGGGCTGGCCGCGCTTGCTCGGCGCGTACTCGATGACCAGGTACTCCCTGGTGGCACCGGCCACCGTGCGGCTGGTCATCTCCAGGTACCTGCCGACCCCGTGCTGCTCGTGCACGACGTAGTCGCCGGGCCGCAGCTCGAGCGGGTCGATACCGCCGCGGCGCCTGGTCGGCATCCGCGCCGTCTCCCGCGCGCCGACCCGCTGGCCGGCCAGGTCGCTCTCGGTCAGTACGGCCAGCCGGACGGCGGGCCAGCTGAAGCCATGCCCGAGCAGAGCCGTGGACACGTAGGGAACGCCGGGCTCCGGTGGGTCGTCGAGCTCGGCCAGCCGGGCGCCGAGATCCTCGCCGCGCAGCAGTTCGGCCATGCGCTGGGCGGGACCGTGTCCCTCGGTGAGCAGGACGACCCGCCAGTCATCGGCCAGCCATTGCCTGACATCGGCGAGCACCCGCTTGGTGTCTCCCCGGTATGCCTCCGCCGGGCTGGCGCCGGTGCTGAACGCCAGCCGCCCGCCCCCGGCGTTGCTGTCGGGGCCAACGGGCTCGTCCTCATCGCCGGGCCCGCCGAACGGCGTGATCGTCCACCACGGCAGGCCGAGCTGGTCTGCGGCCGCGCGCACGGCGGTGATCGGCCGGAACGCCGACTCGCCGAGGTCGATCGGGGCCTGGCCGCCTGCGGCCGCGTTGACCCAGGACGCGGTGAGGAACTCCTTGCTGGTCTTGACCAGTTCGGCGGCCCGGGTCCTGATCCGCTCTGGGTCGCAGGCCAGCACGCAGCCGGTGGCCGGCACGTGATCGAGCAGCAGCTCCATGCCCTCGGCCAGCACCGGGGCGAACGCCTCCATCCCCTCGACCGCGATTCCGTCGGCGATCTTGCCCAGCACATCGGCCAGGCCGGGATGCTCAGCCGCGAGTTCCTTGGCCCGCTCCCGCACGGCGGGGGTGAGCAGCAGCTCCCGGCAGGGGGGCGCCCACAGCACCTCGGCCTGGCCGAGGCTGCGCTGGTCGGCGACCTTGAAGTAGCGGATCTCCTCCACCGTGTCACCGAAGAACTCCACCCTCAGCGGGTGCTCCTCGGTGGGCGGGAACACATCGAGGATCCCGCCGCGCACGGCGATATCGCCGCGCTTCTCCACCAGATCGCTGCGGGAGTAGCCGATGTCGACGAGCCTGGCCAGTATCTCGTCCTGGTCCACGGTCTGGTCCGCGGCCAGCCGCACCGGCTCGAGGTCACCGAGCCCGGTGACGATCGGCTGAAGAAGCCCGCGGATCGGCGTGACCACGACGGAAAGCGGGCCGGCCACCGGGTCGCCCGGATCGGGATGGGCCAGCCTGCGGAGCACGGCCAGACGCTGGCCGACGGCGTCCGAGCGCGGCGACAGCCGCTCGTGCGGGAGCGTTTCCCAGGCCGGGAAACAAGCCACCGTCTGGGCCGGGAGCAGCGAGGTGAGCTCGGCCGCGAGGTCGTCGGCCTCCCTGGCGGTGGCGGTGACAGCCAGCACGAACCGGCCCGCCCGCGCGGCCAGCGCGGCGGCCAGGAAGGGACGCAGCTCGGCCGGGGCGACCAGGTCGCCACCGAAGGAGGCACCGGCGGAGGCCGGCCGGTCACTGCTGTCAGCCTGGCCGGCCGCCGCCAGGGCTTCCCGTAGCTGTGGGTCATCGGCTATAACACTGAGAAGTCCGGCGAGGCTCATGGTTCCCCTGGTAGGCAGCACGAAGCGCCCGCGTCATCTGCGGGAACCCCGTTTCGTGAGGGCGCGGGGACCCCTGGGACGAGCGGTTAAGGAGCGCCATCCCGCCCTGCGGGAGCCGCGGCGTCGGGTCACGGCAGGCGCAGCGCGGGGGTTACCTCTCAGTGTAGATGCCACCCGGCCGAGGCCCGTCCCGCCGCCGGCCGATGACCGCCAAACCATTTGTTGCCGGTGGCTGGGCTGGTGTGGTCAGCTTGGCTGGTGACCCGGTCTGTGGCTGTTGCCGGTGCGGCTGAGTATTTCGACTCCGGTGGTTTGCTGGCGGATGTGACCCGCCGGGTGGCCTTCCAGACCGAGAGCGGTGTGGCTGCGCGCCGCCCGGACTTGCTGGCCTACCTGGAACAGGAGATGGTGCCGGCGGCGGCCCGGCTGGGGGCCAGCGCCCGGGTGCTGGGCAACCCCGATCTCGGCGGTGGCCCGCTGCTGATCGCCCACCGGCAGGAGGACAGCGGGCTGCCAACGGTGCTGACCTATGGCCACGCCGACGTCGTTGCCGGCCAGGCGCACCGGTGGCGTGCTGGGCTTGACCCGTGGCGGGTCACGGTTGAGCAGGATCGCTGGTATGGCCGGGGAACGGCGGACAACAAGGGCCAGCACACCATCAACCTGGCCGCGCTGGAGCGGGTTCTGCGGGCCCGGGGTGGCCGGCTCGGCTTCAACCTGACCATCCTGATCGAGACCAGTGAGGAATCCGGTTCACCCGGGCTGGCCGGATTCTGTGCCCAGCATGCTGGGGAACTGGCCGCTGATGTGCTGATCGCCTCCGACGGGCCGCGGATAGCGGCCGGGCAGCCGATGGTCTTCCTGGGCACCCGCGGCTCGGCCGCCTTCACCCTGCGGGTCCCGCTGCGCCAGCGCTCCTATCATTCGGGCAACTGGGGCGGGCTGTTGCGCAACCCCGCCACCGTCCTGGCCAGCGCGCTGGCCTGCCTGGCAGGTGGGCAGGGCCAGATCCTGGTTGAAGGGCTGCGCCCGCCGCCGATCCCTGCCGCCGTCCGGGACGCGCTGGCAACGATCCCGGTCGGCGGTGGCGCCGATGACCCCGGTATCGATGCGGACTGGGGCGAACCCGGCCTGACCCCCGCCGAGCGGGTCATGGGCTGGAACACCCTGGAGGTGCTGTCACTGGCGGCGGGCAACCCCGATACCCCCATCAACGCCATCCCCGGCTCAGCCCACGCACACTGCCAGCTCCGGTTCGTGCCAGGCACCGATGCCGCCAGCCTGCCCGCCATCGTGCGCGCTCACCTGGACCGCCACGGCTTCCCCATGGTGGAGGTCATACCCGGGCACCTCATGAACGCCTCCCGCACCGACCCCACCAGCCCCTGGGTCACCTTCGCCCTGGCCTCCCTGCAGCGAACCACCGGCAGCCCGCCTGCCCTGCTGCCCAACCTCGGCGGCAGCCTGCCCAACGACGTCTTCACCGACCTGCTCGCACTGCCCACCATCTGGATCCCGCACTCCTACCCCGCCTGCGCCCAGCACGCCCCCGACGAGCACCTGCTCGCCCCAATCGCCCGCCAGGCCCTCCAGCTCATGGCCGGACTATTCTGGGACCTCGGCGAACACCCCACCCCCGGCACAACACCCCACTGACCAGCCAACTGCGGGTCAGCCATCGCCGACCCGCACCACCACGGTCACGGCTTCCTGAGCAGCACTTCGCCTTCCAGACCGTCTGGGTCGCGGAAGAAGATGCTCAGCGCCCCGCCGAAGTCATTGACCGTGCCGTCGCTCGCTCCGGCCTCCACCAGCCGGGTCCGTATGGTCTCCAGGGCCTCCGCGGAGGCGGCAGCGAACCCGACGTGATCGATGCGTCCCCGGCCCCACATCGGGGTCTGGCGGTCGGCCTCGGTGTTCCCCTCGATCACAAAGACATTGAGCTGCGTGGCCGGGCCGATGTCGATGACCGTCATCGTCTCGCCAGGCCCGTGCGGGCGCGTCGGCCCGATCACCGCGCCAAACACCCGCTCATAGAACCGGCACAGTCGGCCGGCGTCCTTGGAGATCCACGCGATGTGATTTACGCCGTCCAGCAGCATCCCTGACTCCTCCCACGGCCCCCAAGCCACCCTACTGGTGTCCGTTGCCTTTGAAGATCCCGGCGGTGGTGCTGGCCGCAGATGGTGCGGCCACGCCGGGACAGCCACCACCAGCCCACCCCGGCTCAGCCCCGGCCACCAGTCCATGTCGTGGTTGTGGCAACGCCCACACTCTTTGGTCGACGTTTGCTACAACCACGACATTCCGGCTGCGATGACCAACCGCTCAACCTCAAACTGACCCACTACTCAACGGGCAAGGGCGCCAAAGATTCTCGTCCCGCATGCAAACACTGTTGATAAGGAACACCGTCAAGCACTTCTGGACATCGCCACAACGACTGGTTCGCAACCCGAGTGGCAAGGCAGCACCTGGAGCGGCGCACCATCGCTTGCGGGGGCGCGACGTCCTTGCGCTGCGCTTGTGGCGAAGCGTACTATTTAGGGCATCTACGGCACAATTTCACACTTAAAGGATCACCGAAATGCATTTAAAGACGATTTCACGACGCCTACAGGTTTGCCTTGCCGCGACTGGTGCCGCCTTGGCTGCTGGAATTGTTACCCCAGCGGCGTCCTATGCGAACCCAATCACAACACCACCCTCGAATTGCGCGTCAATGGGTTCTCCCTACGCCTATACGCAGCAAGCTGCCAGCAAGTGCTACACCATCGATCCCCTGCTCGGCGTCAGCGCCCTCCCCGACGGAGGACGATCCTACAACTATTCGCAGAACGGCCGCGTCGTCTCTGAGCCCGTTCCTCCCTCCGGTTTTGACATCCTTACCGCATCCGCGGCGGAACTCGAGCGCTACGGCCTTCCAGCACGCCCCACCTCCGAGCCCGGACTCAGCAAATGGCAAAACGACTACCGCCATGCGCGGTTCGCGACGCCACCTTCGTTTCTCGCCCAGGTGCCGTCGTCGCTGGAGAATTCCCAACCGCCATCACCGCGCTACGTTACCGCTCATTTCGCTGGCTACGAAACAACGGGGAGCGGCAGTTTCACAGCCGGCTCTGCGCGCTACACCGAACCTGGGCTTAAGCCGGTATCGTGCAGTAGTCCCGCGATTGCTCTGTGGTCCGGAATCGGCAGCACCTCGAGTTCGTTCGGCCAAGATGGTACATACTCCCTCCCCAACAACAATCACAACGCCTTTGCGGAAGCGTGGCAAGCGGGTGCCAGCAGCCCTGCATACAGCGTGACGCTGTTCAGAGCCGCCGCCGGGGATTCGATCCGTGCCAACGTCAACTACAGCTCGGGGGGGTTTGGTGGCACCGTGACCGACGTCACGACTGGCGTTGTCAACGGCTGGAACTCCGGCGGCGGGTTCAGCGGCACACCAAATACGGCCGAGGCTCTTCTTGAGCAACTTAAGGGTTACGGCATGGCAGACTTCACAAGCGTTCCATTTGCATACTCGCAGGGAAATGGCACGGCGATATCCGCCTTCGGGCACACAGCCCTGACCAACAGCCCCAACACGAGTGTTGGCGGCATCAACGGATCCGGCGGCTTTAATGTCTCTTGGAATCACTGCTAAGCTTGCTCTTTAACCTGCTCAGCTGTGACCTGGACGGGCGAGCTGCTGTAGTTACCGTTCATGCACGCCGGACATCCAATCGAACGTGGCCGATGGGCCGACCCGCGGGTCCTCAGGAGCACCGGTCTCACGCAAGGCCCGCACGTACGCGCGATCCTGGTCGATCCGTGCGCGTACCTGGTCAGCCCCGCCGATGGACCCATGGCCGGGGACGAGGACATCGACGTCATCCGCCGCGCCCTCGAGCAGCCGCAGCGCGGCGAGGTAGTCCTCGATCGGGTCCGCCGTGCCGTCCAGGTCGAGCATCGGAATCAAGACATCAGAAAGCATGTCGCCAGCGGCGAGAACCCCACGTTCCTCAATCAGCAGCATCGCATGGCCCGGGGCATGCCCCTGATGCTCGGCAATCCGGACTTGCGGCCCATCCCAGGGAATCCGCGCAGTTCCGGCGGGCAGGCCGGTAACGAGGCCAAACAGGTCCCACGATATCTGCCCGGCGATGTCCGGCGGTATCCACTCGGCGATGCGGGCCTTCCAGCCCGCCGCCGACAGCTCATCCCGCACAGCGGCCGCGCAGCGGGCCGTGCCGTAACGAGGCACCGAGCCGAACCTGGCGTGCCAAAGCACGTGATCCCAATGAGGATGCGTCGAAAAGCCCGCCACAACGCTCTGGCCCGCATCGGACAGGTCGTCCGCCAGGCAGGCCATTTCTGAGCCGTATATCCCGGCATCGATGAGCAGCACGCCAGCCTGGCCGTGCACGGCAACGGCGTTGCTCTGGCAGAACTCGCTCTGGTGGATCAGCACACCCTCCGCGACCTGCCTCAGCATGATGGGCCCCTTCCGCTTGTGGTTTGCAACCGTCCGGCGGCCGGTTCATCATCGGGCCCTGGGCGCAGACGCGCAAGCAACCCATAGACATCGGGGCCAAGAACGCGGTCGCCGCCCATGGCGCCACGCTGGGCATCGACGTGAAGACCGCCGGGCGCAACCCGGCTGACAAGGGGTTCGTCCCCCAGCCCAAGCGGTGGGTGGTGGAGCAGACCTACGGCACCCTGGCCCTGCACCGGCGCCTGGCCCGCGATTATGAGCATCGCCTGGCCAGCTCCGAATCGCGCGTGTACTGGGCGACGAGCGATGTGATGGCCGGCGGCTGACCGGCACCTCCACCCCCACCTGGCGCGGCACATGACAACCAGCACCGTAGCGGTGCCCTCAAGCGCCTGGGGCTTCATCCAGGGGGCTGCGGATTTGGCGGGCGAGATGGAGGCCCTGCCGGTGGGCGGCCAGCGCCTCCTGCGGGTCAGCTGAAGCTGCCAGCAGCACGCCCGTGGCGTTAAGGGCCTCGGCCTCACCCTGCTGGTCGCCGACATCCCGGAACAGCGCCACGGACTGTTCCAGCAAGCCGGCAGCCGTCGGCCATTCCCCGGTCAGAGAACGGACGCGGCCCAGGTTGTGAGAGGCATTGGCCTCGCCGAGGCGATGGCCGATGTCCCGGCAGATGGCCATGGACTGTTCCAGCAGGCGGGCTGCGGCCGGGTAATCCCGGGTCATAGCACGGACGTTGCCCAGCCCGCAGAGGGCGTTGGCCTCGCCGAGGCGGTATCCGACGTCCTGGTAGACAGCCAGGGCTTGCTCGTGCAGACGGGTTGCAGCCGGGTAGTCCCCGGTCGCGGCGCGGACGCGGCCCAGGTTGTGAGAGGCGCTGGCCTCGCCGACGCGATGGCCGATGTCCTGGTAGATGGCCATGGACTGTTCCAGCAGGCGGGCTGCGGCCGGGTAGTCCCCGGTCGCGGCGCGGACGCGGCCCAGGTCAAGGAGGGAGTTGACCTCGCCGAGGCGGTCACCGATGTCCTGGCAGCTGGCAAGGGCCTGCTCCAGCAGGTCAGCTGCGGCCGGGTAGTCCCCGGTCAGGGCGCGGATGTGGCCCAGGGACCAGAGGGTATTGGCCTCTCCGGGAAGGTGGCCGATTTCGCGGCAGATGGCCAGAGTCTGCTCGTACAGGCGGGCTGCAGCCGGATAGTTCCCAGTCAGGTGGCGGATGAGGCCAAGCTCGAAGAGGCCGTCGGCCTCGCCCAAGCGATCGCCGAGGCGGCGGGCGGCGGCGACTGCGCCCTGGTGGAGGGCGGCGGCCTGGGGCCAGGGGCCTTCCTGGCCGAGGAAACCGGCCATGACGGCGGTCAGGGCGATAAGCCGCTTGGGCTGGCCGTGCTCGGCGGCGGAGTCGATGCAGGCCAGCAGGCTGGCGCGCTCGGCACGCATCCAGGCCAGGGCCGCAGCGGGACCGGGCAGGTCCGGCGCGGAGGCGGGCTGCGCAGCGGGTGGTGGGGGGGCGGGCTGCCAGGTGCGATGGGCCAGGTAGCGGTCGGCGGTACAGGCGACGTGCTGATAGTAGTCCAGCAGCCGTTCCAGCGCTTGCTGGGCGTCGTCGGCAGGGTCTGCGGCGGCGTGGTCGCGGGCGTAGCGGCGCAGCAGGTCATGCATGCCGTAGCGGCGGTGGCC
>DASXMU010000222.1:0-23134 GCA_036495485.1 Streptosporangiaceae bacterium | reverse complement strand
AATAGTAAATCACTATCTGGGATCCCGGGAGGTGCGATCAATTTATGCCACCCGCTCTGGCGTCGATGACACCGAATCCGAAATAGGCGATTACCATCCATACATTGTCGGAATAGGCGGCACGGCGCGGCCGAATTCTGTGAGCGAGCGCGCGCTGCGCACCGCTTTGGCCGCGGCGGCGGATAAGGGTGCCACGACGTCACTCATCACTGCTGCTGACCTATGTCTCCCCATGTATGCCCCGGGCCGGAGCGAACAGAACCCATCGGCCAGGCGCCTGGTCGCGGAGTTCGGCCGCGCGGATGGGGTTATTCTCAGCTCCCCTGGCTATCACGGCACTGTATCAGGCATGATCAAAAATGCTCTTGATTACGCTGAGGATCTCCGTGACTCGGATGTGCCCTATCTTGAAGGACGCGCGGTCGGGTGTATCGCCTGCGCCGCAGGCTGGCAGGCCTCTACCACGACTCTCATGTCGCTGCGCATGGTGGTTCATGCGTTGCGCGGCTGGCCGACTCCTCTCGGGGCGATTGTCAACTCCACCCAGAGCTGGGACAGGCAGAATGCGGAATCTGGAGACTCCTCTGTGCGTCAGCGACTAGAGATGGTCGGCCATCAGGTCGTCTGGTTCGCCCTGCTCCGGAATCATGCGAACCACCTGGAAGAACTCGCCGTTATGCGCGGAAGACCATTATCAGGGCGCCACGCGCCGGTTCATTGACGCACCATATAAACTCAGATACTTTGGCTGCACGTGCCTGGATATGCTCCCAGACTGTACCGGGCAGCCCGCTCGGCGGCGGTATCTGTGCCCGTATTCGGCGATCGCTCCAGGCGCCCATGCGGAGCAACGGCAGATGGAACTCGTGACACACCGCCATCTGATGGAATGCGTTCCCGACCGTAGAGTGCCGGAGAGCAGTCGATGAAGGATTTCGCAGCGATTACCGCCAGCATGAATCGGCCGGCCATTACCTCGCCTGCCGCTGGGGCCTTGCCCTTGGTCGCGACCTTGACCAGCTGGCCGGGCAGCCAGCGGATATTGCCGGTTGCCGCAGACCCTGCTATTCGGTGCATTGAGGTCAGGGCGGATCTGACCGGTGACATCGATCCAGCTCCGCTGCGCAGCAAGTTCTCAGGCGCTCTTCTTTACACGCTCCGGAGCACAGCCGAAGACGGTGGCTGCCCCGACCCGGCATACCGGCGGCGACAGCGTCTCATCGCGGCCGCGGACCGCTATGACTTCATTGACCTAGAGGCCGCCCGTGATCTCCATCCCCATGTACTGAGCCGGATTCCGCCGCAGCGCCGGGTCCTGTCGTGGCAGGGCCCGGCCACGAGCGCGGCCGGGCTAAGCGGCAGGCTCGGCTGGCTGAGCACAACCAGCGCCAGCTGGTACAGGCTGGCTCCCCGGGCCGACACCTACGCGCAGGCGCTGGCCCCGCTACGGCTCCTGAGCTCTACTGACCGCGATGATGTGGTGGCATACGCTCGCGGCCCGGCCGCCACCTGGACCAGGGTGCTGGCAGCACGGTATGGCGCGGCGGCGGCGTGCGGCTGGCTCGGCGAATCACCAGACGCCTGGGCTCGCGCCGAAGGCGAACTGCCGATCCGCCGGCTGCTGGCCGATTACCCGCCGCAGGTACTTTCACTGGCCGATCGGATCTACGGAATCATCGGGGAGACGGCCACAACGTCTATGTCGCCCTTGATGCATAACACGGCTTACCGGCTGCTCGGCCTGCCCGCTCTGTTCCTGCCTTTCAGTACGCAAGACCTCGGCCGGTGCCTGGCTGAGCTGACGGCAGGCCTGGACGACCTCGGGATACCTCTTCGCGGAGCCACGGTCATCGCGCCGCACAAGGAAGCTGCCTTGGCACTGGCGAGCCAGGCAACGGCCAGTGCCCACCGTGCCGCGGCGGCGAATGTCCTCGTGCGGGCGGCTGACGGGTGGCTCGCCGACAACGAGGCGAGCGCCGTCGTTGCCGCTTTGTCCGCGAGAAATGTCACCGTGACCGGGCGGCGGGTCGCCGTCATCGGCTGCGGTGGCAGTGGCCGGGCCGCGGCGGCCGGTCTCACACTCGCCGGGGCTCACGTGACGTTCGTCAATCGCAGCCTGTGGCGTGGTGAGTACGCCTCCAAGCTGCTGGGCCTGCCCTTCATCCCGCTCACTGAGTTCGATCCGCGGTCGTTTTCGGTCCTGATCAACGCCACGCCGGTGACCGACACGCTGCTGTTCGAGATTGGTCAATCCGGCCCGGCGACGGTGACCTTCGATCTGAATTACCGGCCCGTTAACACTCCGCTCATCGTGACCGCGCGCGCGGCCGGCCATCTGACGATCAACGGCAGCGACATGCTGCTGGCTGAAGTGCCCCGCCAATTCCGCCTGATGACCGGCCGCCGCATGCCCACGGCCGAAATCAGCACCGCGCTGGGCATGGTGTCCGCAGAACGGGAAGACTCAGCCAGGCAAGACTCAATCGCCCCCATCAGGGCTCCTCATCAGGGAGGTGCGAGGAGGTTATGACCGCCGACGTATCGAGCGCAAGCGAATCCGGCCGGCCGACTGGCAGCCACCCGAGGCTGATGCCCGTGCCGCTTGATTTGGCGCCGGTGGAGGGGCAATGGGTCAGCGCCACCGGCCTCGCCGGCGGCCTGTCATGGCTGCGTGCCGAGTCACGCGGCGAGGACTTGATAATCTCGGCGCGTGGACACTGTGATACGGGCCAGGACATGTGGGGACCTGTGCGAGCGCATGTCTTCGCCGCGGGAAGGCTATCCACTCAAGGGCATGCCCTCATCGCCGACTTCGAACGCGGACACATGCACACTCAGATCCAGACCTATCATGCCGTGGGAGTTCTGGTGGTCCACGCGTTCCACCAGTTCAAGGATGGTTCCCGGCAGGCTGGCTACTTCACCCGCGAGTTCTTCGTCCCAGATGATGGGAAGACCGTCAGGCCTGGGCGGCCCACGTACCGGAAATTGGATATTCCGCACTGGTCAGGCTCCCGCAACCCGGCCGCGCTGACCGGCACCTGGCATGCCCTCGCCCCTGCCGCCTCTCAGCAGATCACCACACTGGAATGCTCCGTAGCCAGCGGGCAGCTCCGGGCACGCGCAGACGGGGTGGAGGCAACGGCCCAGGTGTACTCCGATGCCCACTATCCCGGCAACCCACCCGCTTTCCTTGCCACCTTCGAGCATGGCGACATGCGGGTGCATCTGCAGGCGCGGGTCAACCGGGGTGTACTCGTCGTCTGCGAATACACCGAGTTCACCGATGGCAGCGGGCGCCGTGACTACTTCATCCGAGAGTGCTACCAGCTCTGAGCAGCGCGGTACTCCCAAAGCCTCCGGGAGGCAAGCCGGTCAGAGCTTGTGGAATGAGGGGTCGCTGGGCAGGCCGAGCGCCGCCCGGCCGATAGTAGCGAGGATGTGGTCGTCATTATCGTGCCGCACATAGAACGTCAAGTCCCGCAGGATGCGCTCGACCGGCCCAGGCTGGACCAGGCAGCGGGCACCACAGGCGCGGATGCAATGGTCCACAGTTTGCAGCGCGAGGTGCTCGATCACATGACGGGCACGGCTGCCAGCCAGCAGAGCGTCGTCGCGCTGGCCATCACTCCACAGTCGTGCGACATGCCGGAGCCACAGGTAGGCAGACTCCACATCGACGGTCATGCTGCCTACGCGCTGCTGGACGTAGGGATCGGCGGCCTTCCCCAGCCGCTTGACGTACTCCACCGCGTAGTCGCAGGCGCCCTCGGCCGCGCCAAGGAAACTTGCCGCATAATTCGGGACGAACGCGGCCTGCCAGTTCCCGGTCAGAAAGGCGCCGGGCGGCCCGATCACATTGTCATCAGGAAGATAGGTATCGGTGAATGTCACGTGATGACTGACGGTCGCGCGCATTCCGACCGGGTCCCACCAGGAAGTGTCTACAGTGACCGACGGATCGGACAGGTCGCAGGCGAGCATCAGCACGTCGGCCACGCCAGCCGCCGAATGCCTGGCGGCCCCCGGACCGGACTTGCTGACGAGCAGGATCGCCCATCGTGCCCCGGTGGCACTGGTAGCGAACACCTTGCTGCCGTTCAGCAGCCAGCCGTCCCGGACCCGGGAGATGGTGCTGCCGGACCGCTGCTCTCCCTGCTTGGTAGCCCGTGGCTCACCACTCCAGACGACCCAGATCTCACCACGGCCGACAACTCCCTCGAACCAGCGCTGTTTCTGGCTGGCTGTTCCCAGCCCATCGATCAGCACCAGCGAGTTGACATGCCCTTCCCAGCACCGGGCCAGGGAGAGATCGGCCTTAGCGAGTTCCTTGGTCATCAGCCACAGCGTCAGGACATCGCCGCACAGCGGGCCGATCCCGAGCCCACCATATTCCCGCGGCGCGGTGGGTGCGTGCAGGCCAGCGGCGATCAGGTCGGCGAAATCATCGGCCGGGAACTGGGCGAGCTGATCATAGCGGGCTGCACGCTCGGCGCATTGGCTCGCGACCTCCCCCGCCTGACGCAGGAGCGCTTCGCTGCCGGGACTCAGGTCCAGCGCCGGCCCAGTCTCGATTGTGCCGGTAGTGGTCACCTTACCAACCTGCCTCTCACGGTTGCCGCGGTATGAGCCCGGTCAGGAACGAAGATTTCTTGTCGGTCATCGCTGGCCGCCACTGCAAACGCTCCTTTCTCGGCTCGCCGGTGGAGCGCGGCATCATTGAACGGGTGCTCACCGCCGCCCGGCACGCACCATCGCCACGGAACACGCAATTCTGGCAAGTGGCGGTCCTTGCCGGACGGGCGCGCGAAGAACTGTCGCGCAGACTGTGCGAGGGCATGGAATCTCCCGGGCGGTATGAGCCCGACTATGTCAATCGCCCGTCGCCTATGGGAGAAGTCTACGAGCAGCGATCTGCCGCGTGGGGTAGCGCATTCTACGGCGCAATGGGCATTGCCCGCGACGACAGCGCCCGCCGCCAGGAAGTCGAACGCAGGAATCTTTGTTTCTACGGCGCACCGGTGGCTATGATCTTTCACCTTCCCCGCAACTCGGTGAACGGCACATTCCTGGAGATGGGGCTCTTCCTGCAAAATGTGATGCTCGGGCTGGTGGCATGTGGCCTGGGAAGCTGCCCCCAGTACAGTGTCACGCGCTACAGCAGCATAATTCGTCAATTCCTCGGTCTCGGACCGGACCGGCTGATCGTCTGTAGCCTCAGTGTCGGTTATGTGGATGAGAGCGCCCCGATCAACAAGTTTTCGCCGGAGCGCGCCGATCTCCATGAATACACCCAATGGTATGATCATCTGGCCTCAGCCCCGGACAGCGCATAGCACTTCCGCCACCCGGCCACGCGCAGAATCATGAGCCATCGCTCCATCCAGCGAGGGGCTGGTCTTACCTCTCCCATGTATTATCTTGGCCAGCCTGTCATATAGGAAATGATCTAGCAACCATGCCCGTTGACGGGAGGGCTCAGGGCCGATAATTCTTGCCTTAAGGCCGGCCTGCAGGCGTTCCGGGCGACCAGCATAAAAGGGCCGTCCCGGTGGGAAGCCAAGCAAGACGTTCGGTAGCACCCAACGATCGCGGTGAGGCAGCAAATGCCAGTTACGGGTGATGTGGGAGGACTCCGGTTTCACTGGAGCCTGTCTGCGGTAGGTGAGTCGATGCGGCGCACCCAGGCACACGACGCCATGAGCGGCGCTCCCGATCTTGATACACACTTGGCATTCTGCCGGGAAGCCGAAAGGTGCGGGATCGAGTCGCTCCTCATGGCTTTCGGATTCACCCGCCCGGATCCCTTTTGCTGGTCGGCTGCGCTCGGCGCTCGGAGTGAGCACATCAGCTTCCTCATAGCCATACGCTCTGGGATATCCTCGCCGACTTACTTCGTGCAGCAGGTCAACACCCTCTCGGTGATCACTGGAGGCCGGGTCTTCATCAACATCGTCGCGGGCCGCGCACCAGGAGAGCACCGGTACTACGGGGACTTCCTGACGCATGACCAGCGGTACGAGCGGACTGACGAATTCTGGCGAATCTGCCATGCCCTGTGGCGGGATGACAAACCAGTGGACTTCGCCGGCAGCCACTACCGGGTTGAAGGGGCCCGGGTGAACACCCCGTTCGTCTCGGAGCTGGGCCGACCGGAGATCTTCCTGGGTGGCAGTTCCCAGCAGGCGTCCGATCTGGCGATCAGGCATGCAGACTGCCTCCTGACCTTCCCCGATGCCCCAGCGCGGCTAGCCGAGCGGATCCGCCCGGTGCTCGCCTCCGGAACCCAGGTCGGCCTCATGGTGTCGATGATCGCGGGACCAACCCGGGATGACGCCCTCGCGCAGGCCCGTGCCCTGGTGGAATCCGCAGGTGAGCGAGCCAGGCGCGTGCATGACGAGGTGCGGGGCCGACTGGACTCCGTTGGTTTCGCCTCGGTCTATGACATGGCTGACAGCGATGCGTGGCCGGCTCCGTACCTCTGGACCGGGGCCGTGCCCTACCTGGGGGCTCCCGCGATCGCGCTGGTTGGCTCGGCCGATGAAATCGTTCGTGCGATCGGTGAGTACCGTGCGATCGGCGTGACCCAGTTCCTGTTCACTGGCCATCCCGACCTGGAGCAGATGCGCTTCTTCGGGACGGATATCCTGCCCCAGCTCAGGGAGCTTGAGCCTGCCCACCGTACCTAAGCGGAACCGCGCGCTATCGACCGTGCCCGTTGCTCGCACCAGTACTCGCCGTGGGTTCGGCCTGGCTGAGCGAGGCGGCGGTCCCAGCCCGCTCGCGCCGCCGGACCCGGGGAAGGATCTCCTCGCCGAAGAATGTCATCGCCTCGAGGTCGGGACGGCCCTGGAACAGGAATTGAGTGACGCCAACCCGGCGGAAGTCAAAGATTGCCTCGGTTATCTCGTCGGGGTCGCCGACCAGCGCGACCGACGGAGGGCCCATGTGAGGGACCAGGCCACTCCACAGGTAGGGCGTGAGCCAGGGCGACTCGCGCTCGCTGAGGGCGTATCCGCGGGTAAAGCCGACAGAGTCAGCAGTTTCGCGCCGTACATCGCGCTGAACGGCTCTGCCCCGCTCGCCCGCGGCGCGGGCCAGCTCATCCGCTGCCCGGACCGCATCGTCGCGGGTTGGCCGGGCAATCAGGGTGCATATGATCGCGACCTCAAGGCCTTGCTCCAGCGCCGGCTGGATCCGCGCGGCCAAGTCGCCGGGGGGCTCGGCGAAGCACAGCAGGCAGTCGCCGTGCTTGACGGCTATCTGGGCCGCCAAGTCGGAACTCCCGCTGAAGTACACCTCGGGCTTTGCCCTGGTCGCCGACACAAAGTAATCATTGATCCTGGCGCCTTCTACCCTCAGGAATTCGCCATTGAAGTCGACTGGGAACTCCCGCCGCCAGAGCGCGTCGCAGATGGTCCAAAACTCGTCGGTACGCCGGTACCGTTCGTCATGATCGAGGAAATCCCCGTAGTAGCGCAGCTCCGCTGAGGTCCGGCCGAGGACCACGTTGATCGAGATCCGCCCCGCGCACAATGCGGCGACAGTATTGACCTGCTGGACGAAATAGGTAGGCGAGACGATTCCGCTTCGGGACGCGACCATGAGAGTCAGCCGCTTGGCCGTCAGGCCAAGGACACCGGCGAGAGTGACCGGATCGGCCCGGTGGAAACCGATCGGCAGCAGCACAGAGTCGATTCCGGCATCTTCTGCCTGCTGGCAGAACATACGCTGCGCGGGGAGGTCGGTCACTGGATCGGTATGCGAATGGGGACGTGCGGCACGCAGCCGATCGCCGCCTGAATTCGGCAGGCTCCAGTGGAAGCGTAGCGGCGACCTGCTTGTCACCATGAGAGGGTCCTCCTGACAGGACAGCCGAGGAATCGCTCCTCCGGCCCAGACAAGCGCCGATCAGCGGCGGAAGCACTCGCGGATGAAATAGTCAGACCGGCCATTTCCATCGGTGAACTTGGTGAATTCACAGACGACCAGGACGCCCCGGTTGATCCGGGCCTGTAGGTGCACGCACATGTAACCTTGGTCAAAAGTAGCCAGGAAAGCGGGCGGCTCGTCCGGCCTGGCCGCGTCGGCATAGAGCCGCGCGTCTGCTGTACCCCAGTCAGCCGGTTCGTCACGCAGTACGCCATACGCCCGTACCGCGAGGCCGTCGCCCGCAGCTGTGCAGCGCAAGGCGTGGACGTTCCTGGTGGTGGTGGCCGAGGCCAGGCAAGTCCAGGTGCCGAGCAGCTCAGTTGGGGCGTTGCCGCCGGTCCGCAGCGCCGCTGGGAAACCGCCGGCGACAGGATGGCTGGCGCCACCGGTCCCGTTCTTATCCGGAACGTAGAACTCGCGGGTGAAGTAGTCCCGGCGGCCATCAGCGAACCGGTGGAACGCGTGCCCGGTCAGCACGCCGAGCCCCTGATAGGCCTGCATCTGGCTGCTCATCTGGTCGCTGTCGAATGTGACGGTGAACGCATGGCCGACCGCCGACCGGGCTGAGCTCGCGAAGACACCGTCCGCCGTCACCTCGCCCCAGGTGCCTGGCCGGGGTTCGTCATGACCGCTCGCCTCGACGAGCAACGATCCGTTCTCCTGGCGGGCTCGCAGCCGGGAAACACCACCAGCCAGCGCCGTGGCGCTGACCCAGTTGCCTTCGAGCGCGGCCAGATCAAGTGGCAGTGCCCCGTCGGCGGCGGGCCGGCTGGCCTTGTCTGGCTGGGAAGCGCTGGTCATCGCCGGCTGGTTCCTTCCGTGTGCTGCTCATGCGTCCTAGCCGGTGTGCTCCTGCTGCCGGGCTAACCGCCCAGATCGGCGCCGGACGTAGCCCCAGGTCGCGGCCATCGTGCCTACCTGGTGTGGTCGGCCTTATCGATGACCAGGCAGTGAAACCGTTCCGGGCGCACCGGGTCGACAATCTTCCCGGTGGGGAAGAGCTTCTGCATATGTTCCGGCGTGCAGAAGGTGATGTAGTAGTTGGGCGGCTTGTCCGCCGATAGGCCGTCGTCGTCGGGATCGAAGATCAGCTCGTCGTCGTTGACCAGGGTGGTCCAGGTCAGGGAGGCTTCACTAGCCCGCGTGAGCATCCCGGCCATATCCATGCCAGAACTGGTCTCCTCCCGTGCGGCCAGCCGCCAGTGCAGGTTGGATAGCCCGGGGAACTCGGTATCGCGGGCCCATCCGGCAGGAGGTGTCCAGTACGGATCGATAAAGGAGAAGGCGGCCCGCCCCCCATCGGCGAGGAGAGGCATGAGCTGCTCGATGAGATCGAGAGTCTCCGCTTGGCTGACATGGGTGATGACCGACCAGGCCACGATGAAGTCGAACCGGACGCCCGGGTCGGGGACCGGCAGTCCAGCCTGGCCGTTCGGGTTGAATTCGAAGTTATAACGATCATAGAAGATGAAGTTTCCCTCCGGGTGACGTCTCCTGCCTACCGGAATCGAATCCCGTGATACGTCGATGCACCAGTAGTTGTGCGGTTCTATGCGGCAGTTCGGGTCGAGCAGGATGTTTCCCGCGTTGCCGCCGAAATCAAGTACCCGCTTTCCAGCCCAGACCGGCCCACCAAGTTGCTGATCGAAGTAGGTGAACTGGTCCGTGCGTGTGGAGATAAAGGTCGCCATTTGGGCACGTCTCCTATGCCACTGAAATCCTATGCCACTGGAACATTCTTATGATCAATGTAGTACTCGATGCCCGCAGTATCCATCCCGCGGTGCATACTGATCGGGAGCCAAGCAGATAGGGTCGTTGCCGCGCGGATGCGCAGCCGCGCCGAATTGCGCCGCAGAATGATGGCCTGCCACGCTTGGGACAGTCAGGAGAAAGTGAGCAACGATGATCTGGGGCCGCCGCCACCCCAAACAGTCCGGTATGCACACCGATACCAGGAGGGTGGTACGGCTCCGAGCTAGCCGGGGATCCGGGGTCGTGGCGGGTGTCCCTGCCCGGCGGGGTGCACGATGACTTGCTGCGCGCAGCGGCAGGCTGCTGCTGCGATTGCACCTTGCTTTCGCCGGCAGCCCGGTACTCCCGGCCGGATACAGCGTGATATTCGGTGCGGCGGCGGCCGGCACATACCGGGGTGGGCTGCGGCGGACCCGCGAAACCCAGGGTTGGCTTGGTACCCCGCTGCGCGCAGGCGGCGTGGCGTAGCCGCACCTAGGGATCTGGTGGGCCTGCCGCGTGCTGGCGAACCTGGACGGCGAAGGCATTCCAGGCCTGGGCGCATTCGGCGGCGGCTGTAGCGACGGGTGCTGCCCACCGGCTGGGGACGGCGACGGCGAGCTGCTCCCACTGCGCGGGGTCGGAAGAGTTCAGGGCCAGCAGGCGGACTAGGGCCTGGATACTCGGGCAAGAGCGCAGCGCTGGATCGCGTCGCAGTTTCCGCGCGATTGACGCCGGGCCGCCAGTGTTCCCGGCCCGCGCTGCCTGGATCCCGTCGCGGCGAAAGGTCAGTGCGGAGGACAGCGGACCCGGCCTTCGCCCATCGCGCTGCCGCGGCAGGAGGGGGTCGCCACCATTACGCAGCCGGGTGCGTACGTCGCGGGCAGTCTCAGGCGAGATCCCGGCGGCTGCGGCTACCTGCCGCAGCGAGGCACCAGGGCGGGCTTTCAACAGCTCGGCGGCGCGGCTGCGGCCGACCGCGGCATTGATGGGGCGCATCCGTCCGTCCTGGCTCATCCGGGCGTCCACTTGGGGAATTTCCCCATCTAGACGTCGCCGGATCGCTCCCACAGTCTTATGCGACAAGGCCGTCACCTCCGCGATTCCGCGATCCGACCACTGCGGGTGGGAGGCGATGATACGGGCAGCGGCAGCCTTGCGGTCGGCCAGCGACAGTGGTAATCCGTGTGCTCTGTTGGCTTTGACGGCCAGCACGAACGCATCGGCTGCTGTGCCGTCATAGAACCGCGCCTGTATCTCCTGCTCGCCGCGCAGTCGCGCGGCGCCTAGGCGATGCATCCCGTCGATTACCCGCATAGTCTCGCGATGCACGATAATAGGGGGTAGCAGAACGTTGGATTGCGCGAGCAGCCGTATATGCTCCATGCTTTCACCGGACAGCCGCGGGGAGGAGGCTGCGGCGCGGAGCGATCCGACTGCGACTGTTACCATCGGCGCCGCGTCAAGCTGCCGCTCCAGCGGCAGCTCTAGCTGCGAATCTGACCTAGTTATCTCTTTCCCGGAAATGACCCTTTCCCGGATTGACATCTGACTGCTCCAACTACATCAGGACGCTTGGAATCTGCGCGCGTTGAATGGCTGATAAGCAGGCTAATCCGGCGCCAGATGCCTGCGTTCTCGCTTCCCAAGTGAGCCAGTAGTGGAGGGTGCTCTGGGGCACCGCAACGCTAAGACTCAGCTACCCCAGACGGCCAGGAACAAGCTCAGTTGAATGTTACGATCTGATAAACCTACGCCGCAAGAGTGGCTACCGTGCCAAAGTTGCTATATCCGTTCTGACCTGCTGGTTTCGATGAGTTGCTCGCGGATCCGGTGGCATTTCGCTGATCGCACCAGGTACCTTCCTGGCGCTGCCCCAGCGTGTCAGTGGAGGTTCGGCGTCGGCACGTTGAACGGATCGGGATGATGCGGCGTATTACTCGTGTGAGGTCCTCGGACTGCGACGCCAAGGCAGAAACCTGGATGGCCTGTTACCGCCGGCCGCTGGTCGGGTACGTCCTGCCACTCGTCAACGGCGACGTCCATGCGGCCGAGGATGTCGTTCAGGAGACGATGCTGCGCGCCTGGCAGCACGCGGGGGAACTGGCTCCGGGGGGCGTCGGGTCCTGGCTGCATGCCGTGGCCCGGAATCTTGCTGTCTCGAAGTACCACCGCCGCAGGCATGCCCGGCCTCTGGAGGTCCCACTCGACGAGCGAACGCTGCCGGGGGCCGATGACGGCCTGGAGAGCGTTTTCGACGCCTGGATGATCGCTGCCGCGCTGAACAAGATCAGCGCGGAACATCGAGTCGTCATCGTCGAGCTCTTCTACTATCGGCGCTCTGTAACTGAAGTTGCAGCCCTTCTGGCAGTTCCGGAGGGGACCGTCAGGTCTCGTTGCTTTTACGGCCTGCGGGCACTGCGCAAAGAGCTCGAGGAGCAAGGAATCACAAGGCGATGACCTGTCTGGTAATGCCGTCCCTGGGCCCCTACATACTAGGCGCGGCAGATGCGCAAGAACGCCGACTCATCGAGAGCCATCTGGCCGACTGCCCTGCCTGCCGGGATGAGCTGCTCCAGCTGGCCCCGCTACCAGGCCTGCTAGGGCGTCTGCCGGCCAACATGGTGCCGGAGGGTGCGGTGCCTGATCTGCCGGCACCAGCACGGCGGGGCACGCGGCTCCAGCCCGGGCCGCAGGCCCGGCGGCGGCCTTGGTGGGCGGCTGCCGTCGCAGCGGCGGCGGCCATCGGCCTGGCGGGCGGGTTCTGGTTTGCCCCGCGGCAGGCCGACCCGCAACCGCCCGCGGCCACGGTCATCTTCTCCGGCGCGAATCCAGTCAGCCACGTCCAGGCCACTGCCGCGCTGACGGCAACATCGTGGGGAACCAGCATTGAGCTGGAACTCCACGGTGTGCCACTCTACGTGCAGTGCCGGCTGGTGGCCCATTCCCGCGGCGGCGGGACGGAAGTCACGGGTATGTGGAGCTCCTGGTCAGACGGGTCATTCAGCGTACCCGCCAGCGCGGCATGGCTACCGTCCGACATCACCAGCCTCCAGGTGGTAACAGCGGCCGGCAGCCTGGTGACCATGACCTCGGCCCGATCCGCTGCTGACTCTGGCCTCCGCTCTCCGGCAAGCCAGGACGCGCATTGACATAAGATCGCCGCGCAAATAGGCCCGTCGCCGGGGCACTAGCCCGGAACAGCTAAACCTTTCCTGCCCGCCTGACCTGACCATCTTCAGCACTGCCACCGCGCTGCGGTGTCACGCGGCCCCTTTACCGAAAAAATACCATGCGCATTGAACGCTGCGACCGTCCCCAGCGTATTACCACCACCCAAGTGAACACCGGCGTATTACCACCACCCAAGTGATCAAGAGGAATAAGAAGGAGCAGCATGACATGGGTAAATGGGTCAGCAACCGCGCGCTCCGGGCTGACCGGTGCAATCCGGGCCGGGCGGCGTGCGCTCGGCCGCGGCCGTGCGCTGCCCTACGTGACCGCTGTGGCAGTCACCGGGCTCCTGGCGGCCTGCGGATCATCCGGCGGCGGCACGGCAAGCACCCCCGGTACCGCGAGCCAGACCAGCTCCGTCATATCAGTTCGCCAGCTTTCTGGCGTTGGCAAGACGCTTGTCAACCGGGCTGGCAAGACCATCTATTCGGCTGAGAACGGCCAGATGTGTACTGGTAGCTGCCTGAGCTTCTGGCTCCCGGTGACGGTGACCACGGCCGCCACCCTGCATGTGCCGGGAGGATTCCCCGGTACCCTCGGCACGATCCATCGCCCCGGTGGCACCATGCAGGTCACCTACAACGGCAAGCTGCTCTACACCTTCCGGCTGGACCAGTCCCCGGGCCAGGCCAAGGGTAACAACTACACCGACTCGTTCGGGAGCACCAAATTCACCTGGCAAGCTGTGACCTCGAGCAGCCAAGCTCCCGGCAGCACGTCCTCTCCCAGCAGCACGCCCTCGTCATCTGGCGGTTACGGGTACTGAACCAGCTGCGGCGGCATTAACCACCGCCCTACGAGCCAAGGAGCGCCCCCGTGAGCGGTGCCTGCGCCGGCTGGCGCGGCGACATCGGCGCCTACATCGTCGGCGCCCTCGATGACGACCATCAGGCCTGGATCATCCAGCACCTGAACACATGCGCCGCCTGCCGGGCCGAGTACGAGGACCTCCTGCCAGTGCGCCGCTGGCTCAGCCTGCTGGCCGAGCCCGGCGACCTACGGCATACCGCAGGCGGGGTGCCTGCCGGGCTGCTGGCTGCCGACCCAGCCAGGCCCCGGATCTGGCACCGCCGCCGGTGGCAGGCCGTGGCCGCAGCGGGCGCCGTTGCGGTCGCGGCCGCCATCACGGCGGTCGCGGTGATCCCCGGCGGCCACCCGGTTCCCGCCTTCCAGGCCGTTGACCGGATGACCGGCGTGCGCGGCCAGGTCAGGCTGCTCGCCCAAGCGAACGGCACCGAGATCGACCTGACCATCAGCGGGCTGCCATCGAGCGAGCATTGCACCCTGCTCGCCGTCTCCGGTACCGGTACCGACATCGCCGGCACATGGAGCGCGACCTACAAAGGCACCGCGCAGGTGAGCGGAACCAGCGCCATCCCGCAGAGCCGTCTCACCGCACTACTGGTCGAGGCACCGACCGGACAGCTTCTGATCCGCATCCCGGTATGAGGGGACACCCGGCGCAGAAAATGAGGAAACTTCCCATTCGGGACACTTGTTATACCCTTGGTCTCCCGCCTCTTGTTGGTTGACATCCACGAGAGCAGCCATACACCACCAGGTGGCTGCTGCTCACCGATCAGCGCGAGGACGGCCCGCTCCGGCACCGCTGGGAACGGACCCGGCCCGATGGTCCAGGACTGACGGCACGGCGGTCGGCCAAAGCGTGATGGCCGATTGATCCAGGCCGACGCCGCAGGCGCCGCCGGGGGCAGTGCCGCCCGGGTCGGTGGTCCTGAGGCGCAGCTCCGGCCCTCCGGAAAGCCGCACGGTCACAGTCGTGATAGTGCCGATGTCGGCGACATCGTCGACCATGGCTGGATACCCGCCACGCGCGGCGATGATGATCTGGTCCGGGCGGATGGTCCAGAGGATACCGCTGCCTGGCGGCAGATCTCCGGTGTCGGCAGCAATCCGCACCTGGCCCGAGGTGATCACGCCGGGCTCGATCACGGTTCCCGTGCTGATGTTCTGGATGCCGAGCAGCCGCGCGACCTGGAGGGAGGCCGGACGCCTGAATACCTCACCGCACGGCCCAGCCTGGAGCAGCCGGCCATTGGCGACGACCACGATCTCGTCGGCGAGCAGCGCGGCATCCTCGGGATCATGCGTGACCAGCACGGTGGACAGGCCGGTCTCACGTTGCAGCCGTCTCAGCTCGCGGCGGAGCTCGTCGCGGACCGGCGCGTCGAGAGCGCTGAACGGCTCGTCGAGCAGGACCAGCCGGGGACCGTGACTCAGTGCCCGTGCTAGCGCGGCCCGCTGTCGCTGCCCGCCGGACAGTTGCTCAGGGAATCGGTCTTCCAGGCCATCCAGGCGCAGTTTGCGCAACCACCACACGGCGAGCTCCGGATCGGCACCGGTGGCGAACAGCACCTGCTGCCACACGGTGCGCCCCGGGAACAGGGCGAGGCTCTGCGGGACGTACCCGATGTGCCGGTCCTCCACCGGGATACCGGAGACCGGCTGCCCAGCGTAGCGGACCTGGCCGGCATCCGGCCCGAGGAAGCCGGCCAGGGCGCGCAGCATGATCGACTTTCCGGCTCCCGACGGGCCGACTATGGCAATCCGGTGTGTGCCGGCCTGATGGGCTGCGCTCAGCCGGAACGTGCCGACGGCCAGATCGAGGTCGAAGCCAACGGCGGTCGGCGCGACGAGTCCCGGCGGCCGCGGGCATGGCACCCGGGTCTTCTGCCACAGCCGCATCGGGCGGCGGATCAGGGATAGCAGCACTATGACCACTGCCGCAGCGAGCGCGAGCGCGGTCGGTGCCTGCGTGCCGGGGACCCCGGTACTCGAGAATTGCACGTAGGTGAAGACCGTCAGCGAGTAGGGGTGGTAGGCCAGCAGCACGACCGCGCCGTACGCACCGAGCGCGCGCAGCCAGGTCATCAGCGCTCCGGCGCGAATACCCGGAACCGCGGTGCGCATCTGCACCCGCCAGAACCGGGCCAGGCCACGGTGCCCGAGGCTCGCCGCGAGGTCGTCAAGCGCGGGATCGACGGCTTCGAAGGCCGAGCGCGCCGCGATAATGAGGAAGGGTCCGGCCTCGAACGTTTGCGCGAGGACCACCCCGGCAACCGAGTCGGTGAGGTGGCCGCCGAAGAACTGCCCGATCGGCGTGTACGGGCCGACGAGGTAGATCAGCACCACGCCGCTCATCACCGAAGGCAGCGCCAACGGGAGCAGTACGAGCACGCCGACGACGCGTGCTACCGGCCCTCGGGACTTGGCCAGCCAGCTCGCCAGCGGAATCCCGAACAGCGCGACCAGCAGCGTTGAGATCGTGGCGGACTCGACGGACACCCAGACTGCCGACCACAAGCCCGGAGTCCCGAAACCCGTTTGGCGGGAGGTGGACAGCCGGAAGAGGAAGGCCGCAAGCGGTACGACCAGGTACAAGGCCAGCAGGCCGCCCAGCCAGGTCAACGGGCTGCGCGAGGCTCGGTACCTCACTGTGGCAGCAGGCTCCGCAGGCCCGAGGGAACCCCGGAGCCCACGACTCTCGGCGTGACCGGGGTGAACCCGTCACGCTTGAGGATGCGCTGGCCGTCCGGCCCCAGAAGGTAGGAGACAAACGCCTCCGCGCCTGCCAGGTGCGGCGTGTTGTTCAGCACGGTCACCGTATAGGTTGCCTTGAAGTCTTCACCAGTCAGCGGTATCGTTGGAATTTTGGCTGCTTCCGCCTCGCCGAGGTAAAAAAAGCTTGCGTCAAGCTGCCCGGACTGGAGCCTGCCAACCAGGGTCTCCTCGGGGAATTCGTCCGCGGTGTTGCCCGCCAGTGTCTTCAGCGTGGGCAGGTTCTTCTTGGCGGCGGTGTCGGTCATCGCCTGCACGGCGAACGCGCCCTTCGGATCGGTCGCCGGGTCGCTGAACCCGAGCCGGAACCCGGGCTCGGTGATGACCTCGTACCAGGGCTTACTCTTCAGGTCGGCGGCGAACTTGCTGCCTGGGTTGTACCCGAGGACCAGTGGCGAGGTCGCATATGTGGCATACCAGGAAACCCAGTCGCCATTGGCCTTCCCCTCAAGCGAGGTATCGATCGTGGGGCTCGCGACGACCATGACATCGGCGGCATGGACCTTGTCCTTGATCTCCGATGCCAGGTCCTTATCACCAGCCGCGAAGCCGATAAAGGAGTGCCCGGTCATCCGCTGGAAGCCCGGCCCAATCTGGTTCTGCATCAGGCCGACCACGGACCCGGCGTACACTACGTCGACTGGCCCCGAGTGGCCATTCCCGGTGGTAGAACTGCCCGCTGAATCGCAGCCTGCTATCAGCATCGCGCCGAGGGCGACGACCGTGGCAGGCCGAAAGGCTGCACTTAGCCAATTTGCCATTAACTGACCATATCAACCACTAGTCAGATAATGAGTGACTTACGTTCAGATTGCATCAATATAAATTGTATGATTTGACAACTCTGCTATGCCGTAACTCTCCGCAAACTGTGATGGTGCCACCGAGATCGTTCACGGCGCGCCGATATTACTCAATGGAGATTGATAGATCAAGATGGTCGTCTAGGGGGTGACCGCGAGGGCAAGGAGCAAGAACCCGATGCGTCTGTCAAGATCAATGGCAGTGCGCTCGAATGCCGAGTATCCCGCTGGGTCGCCTTCCCCTGACGCCGGGTCGGGCAGGCTCCAGTGCATCCGGCCCGGCTGCCCGGTGAACTCGGGGCATACCTCCCGCGCCTTGTCACACAGGCTGATCACGTAGTCGAACCGCCACCCCGCGATCGCGTCGACCGGCACGGGCCGGTGACAGGCGATGTCGATGCCGTACTGCTCTAGCATCACTGCCACAGCCATGGGGTGTACCGGCTTCGGCCTGATTCCGGCGCTGCCTACCTGGATGCGCGATCCAGCGCGGTGCGCCAGCAGGGCCTGGGCCATCGGCGACCGGCCGCTGTTGCCAGTGCACACGAACAACACCCGCTGACCTGCCCCCATCTGCCTGGAGTTCCCGTCTTGCCTCGGGTGGGGCCAGTGCACCAGGCCTGGGTGCAGAGCGGCCGCGGCGTCCGACAGCGCCTGCGAGCATGCCGTCAGGTTCAGGCTGTAATAGGTATCCCGGGCATCGAAGCTGCTGCGCCGCGAGGTCACCAACCCGCCGTCACGCAACTGGCGCAGGTGGTACGAGACCAGGTTCGGCGGCTGGCCGAGAACATGCACCAGCTCACGGACCCGCTGATCGCTGAATGCGAGCTGGCGCACCAGCCGCCATCGCACGGGATCGGCCAGCAGCCGCACGACCGGCGGCGCGGAAGGACCTGATCCACGCATCCGGTCATGATAAGTCTGGCTGGCTCGCTGAGTTAATAACGGATGGTCGCCATCTGGACAGGGCCACTATCCGCTGACCGTGCCGCGCGGCGCGAGCGGCAGCGAGCGCAGCCGGGTCCCGGTGGCGCCGCAGATCGCGTTCGCCAGAGCGGGCGCCACCGCGATCAGCGGGGTTTCGCCGCCTCCGGCCGACGGCAGGTCCGGCCGGTCCACGAGGATGACCTCCACCTGCGGGACATCGGGCAGCCGGGGCACGCGGTACTGCGACATCGACGCGTTGGTGATGCGGCCACCGGCGAAGTCCACCTGCTCGAACAGCGCACCGCCCAGGCCCATGACGGTGGCGCCCTCGACCTGGTTGGCCAGGTTCGCGGGGTCGACGACGGCACCGCAGTCGAAGGCGGTCACCAGCCGCAGCACCCGCAGGGTGCCGTCGCCGCCGACCCTGACTTCGGCGGCGGTCGCGACCCGCCCGTCCTTCTCCCGCCCGCAGGCCAGGCCGATGCCGTGCCCGCGCGGCAGCCCGCCGCGCCGGTCCCAGCCGATCCGGCCGGCGGCCCGGCGCAGCACCTCGGCCAGCCGGGTGTCGTCCAGGTGGTCGAGCCGGAACGCCAGCGGGTCGGCGCCGAGCAGCCCGGCCATCTCGTCCATCTGCGACTCGCGCGCGAAGTTGTTCGCCGTGGCGGCCAGCGCACGGTATGAACCCTGCGGCAGCGGGGCCTGCGCGGGCTGGTAGACGAGGCGCTGGCTGGGCACCCGGTAGGGGGTGGCCAGACCCACCTGCCCCGAGTTGATGTTGGTGAACGACCAGCCGGTCAGCAGGCCAGTGGCAGCTGCGCTGCTCGCGACGTCGATGACCGCCGCTGGCCGCAGGTAGCCGCCGCGGAACTCCTCCTCCCGGCTCCAGGCCACCTTGACCGGGCAGTTCGCGGCCCGAGCCAGCCGGGCGGCCTCCAGTGCGACCGCCGGGCCGTGCTTGCCGCCGAACCCGCCGCCGAAGTCTGGCACGATCACCTGGATCAGGGACTCATCCAGCCCCAGTTCCCCGGCCAGGTCGCCGCGCACCCGGAACGGGGTCGAGGTGCCAACCCACACGGTCAGCCGCCCGCCGTCCCATCGGGCCAGTGCGGCACGCGGCTCCAGTGGAACGTGGGCGAGGTAGGCGGTGGTGTAGGTGGCGGTCACCACGGCCGGCCCGGCGGCCAGCGCCGCTGCCACGTCGCCCTCGGTGTGCCGGTACGGTGCGCTCCAGCCCTCGCCCTCGACCGGGTGCGCCCGCAGGTGGGCCGCCAGCCCGTCCGGCCCGGGCTCGGTGGAGTAATCCCAGTCCGCGGCGATGGCGCTGGCCGCCGCGCGGGCCTCGCGGGCGGTGGGCGCGACCACCCCGGCAAAATCGCCGTCGCGGACCACCTGGACACCGGGCAGCGCCGCCGCCTTGGCCGTGTCCATCGCCCGCAGCCTGGCCCCGTGTGCCGGAGGCCGGAGTACGCACCCGTGCCGCATCCCGGCGACGGTGAGATCGGCCGGGAACCTCTTGCGCCCGGTTACCGCCGCCCCGCCCGCGGTCGTTCTGGCGGCGTTCCCCGCCCTTCGCCGCGAAGCTGGGGCGGTGACCTCTTCGTCCGCGCGGGCCAGCTCCACCCGGCGCATCCCGGTGACCAGCTGGCCGTAGGTGGCGGTGGGTGCGCCGTCCGGTCCGGCCACCATCCCGTCAGCGAGCGTAAGACCGGCGGCATCGAGGCCGAACCGCTCGGCCGCCGCTTCACGCAGCACCCGGCGCGTTGCCGCCGCCGCCTGGCACAGCAGCGGCCCGGCGTCCGGCATCGACCGGCTCCCAAACGTGCCCATGTCGAACGGGGACAAGCTGGTATCGCCCATCAGCACCCTGACCGCGGCTGGTGGCACCCGCAGTTCCGCCGCGACGAGCACCGCCAGCGCGCCCCGGGTGCCCTGCCCCGCTTCCACCTTGCCGGTGAAGGCCGTCACCACACCGTCCGGCCCTACGTGCAGCCAAGCCTGGGTGCTCGTGACCGGCCGCCCTCCCTGGCCAGCGCCGGAACCGGCATCGGCCACAGCGACCAGCCCATCCCGCAGCGCCGCGAAAAACGCGTCAGGATCGGGAGCGGCCCGGTCCCACGGCCGGCCCGGAACGCTCGCTTCCCCGGCAGCCACCGGCCCGGCCGCCCCGGCCAGCGGACCGGCCCCGCCATCAGCCGGCCGGTCCGGCACCGGCCCGAGCAGCTCGGGATGCTCCATCAGCTCGGCGGCCCGGTGCACGGCCGCCCTGATCCGCGGGTAGGTGCAGCACCGGCAGACGTGCCCGGCCAGCTCGGCATCGATCCGGGCATCATCGGGATGCGGAACACGCGCCAGCAGCGCGGCGCAGCCGGTGAGCCAGCCCGCGGTGCAGTAGCCACACTGCAACGCCCCGGTCTCCAGCCAGGCCTGCTGGACCGGGTGCAACAGCCCGTCCTCGGCCAGCCCCTCAACGGTCGTCACCTGGTTCCCGGCGGCCTCGCCAGCCGGTGTGGTGCACGCCGTCACCGCCCGGCGGCCCAGCAGCACCGTGCACGCCCCGCAGGCACCCTCCCCGCAGCCGGGCTTTGGCCCGGTAACCCCGAGCTCCTCGCGAAGCACCTCCAGCAGGCTGCGCTCCGGCCCGGCAGCCACCTCACGCGCGACCCCGTTGACGATGATCGTGAACCCTGCCTCCATCGCGGCTCCTCACGCCCAGATCGTGGCCGGCCGGCCCTTCAAGCATGGCGCACCAAGACCCCGCCGGGTACCAGCCTGTCACCCAGTCGATGGGGACGGTAGCGGTGATCCAGAGGAATCGGTCACTTACCGATGGCTGTGACCCATTCGTCAACGGTGACGACATCGGCCTGCCGGGGGAACACCTTCTCCGTGAGCACCCGGTGCACCTCGGGGTCGGCGTCGAGGCAGCCGTCCGCGAGGACGGTGAGGACGAAGTCCAGGTCGGCGGCTTGGCGCAGGGTGGAAAGCACGACGCCGCTGGTGGCCAGCCCGGTGAGGACGAGGCTGTCGATGCCGCCCGCTCTGAGCACTATGTCGAGGTCGCTGCCGGCGAAGGCGCTGACCCGCTTCTTCGTGACCACGATGTCGCCGGGCACGGGGGCTATGTCCGGGTGGATCTCGGCCTTGGGGTCGCCGTCGGCGAGTCCAAGGGTGCCCGGGATCGCACTGAATGACTTGTTGCGGGTGCTGATCTCCGGGTGCCCGGTACGGAAACCGATGGCCACGTGGATCACCTGGACGCCGGCTGCGTGCGCGGCGTCGATCGCGCGGCGCAGGCGCAGCAGGTAACCGGCTTCGTCGTCGATGCGACCCACGATGACCTGCTGCACGTCCATCACGAGGAGGGCGCTTTTTGCCATGCTTGCTGTCCTTTCATCGAGTCGGTCGGCTTGTCCGATCCGGCTTTGTGGTGGCGGCCGCGCAGCACCGAGGCGAGCGCGCCGACCAGGGCCATCACCGCGGCCACGGTGAAGACGGTGACGAGCCCGTGGTGGAATGGCCCGGAGACGAGCTGGGGGAAGAAGCGCGTCCCGGTCAGGGTCGCCGCGTTGCGGGCGGGCAGTGCGTTCAGTACCCCACTGGGGCCGAGCAGGTGGCCGATGGGGTTTTTGCCGAGGAATGTGGCGAACAGCGTGCTCACCGGCGGCAGGCCCGCCACCTGCCCGGCGGTGCCCGCGGGCACCCCTTGCGCCTGCAAGCCACTGTTCAGCGCGTGCGGAAGCGACCCGGCCATGCCGGAGATCATCAGCGAGAAGAACACCCCGATCGACAGTGCGGTACCCGAGTTCTGGAACGTCGAGCGCATGCCGGAGGCCACTCCGCGCTGCTCAGGCGGCACACTGCCCATGATCGATGAGGTGTTCGGGGCGGAGAACATCCCCTGGCCGAGCCCGCTGAGCAGCAGCAGGGCCGCGAACGCGGGGTAGGGGAAATCGACCGGCAGCGCCAGCAGCCCGGCGAACGCGGCGGCCACCAGGACCAGCCCGGTAGTGGAGAACAGCCGCGCGCCGAAGCGGTCCGACAGATAGCCGGAGGCCGGACCCCCGAGGAGGAAGCCGGCGGTCAGCGGCAGCATGAAGATGCCAGCCCACAATGGCGTGCGCCCGAAGTCGTAGCCGTGCAGCGGCAGCCATATGCCCTGCAACCAGATGATCAGCATGAACTGCATGCCGCCACGGGCGATCGCGATCAGCAGCGAGGCCAGGTTCCCGGCCGCGAACGCACGGATACGGAACAGGCCGAGCTGGAACATCGGCTCGGCTATCCGGGTCTCCGCGATGCAGAACGCGGCGAGCAGCGCAGCCCCGGCGCCCAGCCCGCCGAGCACCCAGGGGCTGGTCCAGCCGGTCGACTGGCCGCCGTAGGGCTGGATGCCGTAGGTGATGGCGGCGAGGAGCGCACCGGCGCCCGCGCTGAAGGTGAGATTGCCGGCCCAGTCGATGCGGCCCGGCTTACGGGAGCCGATCTCGCGCAGGCTCCGGTACGACCAGAAGGTCCCGGCCACCCCGATCGGCACGCTGACCCAGAACACCGCACGCCAGTCGATGGTGGCCAGCACACCACCGGCGAGCAGCCCGAGGAACTGCCCGGCCAGGGCAGTGATCTGATTGATGCCCAGGGCCATACCGCGTTGCGTGGCCGGGAAGGCATCGGTGAGGATCGCCGCCGAGTTCGCCGTCAGCATGGCCCCGCCGACGGCCTGCACGACCCGGAAACCGATCAGCCACAGCGCACCACCGCCGCCCTTCAGCGGATCGAGCGAGAGGGCGAGCGAGGCGCACGAGAAGATCACGAAGCCCATGTTGTACATCCGGACCCGGCCGAACATGTCGCCGAGGCGGCCGAGCGCGACCACGAGCACCGCGGAGACCAGGATGTAGCCCAGGATCATCCAGAGCAGGTAGCCG
>DASXMU010000221.1:0-4740 GCA_036495485.1 Streptosporangiaceae bacterium | reverse complement strand
GCGACCAGGTTTTCCTCCGCGTTCAGGAACTGCCCGCCGTCACCGCGCCACGAAGCAGGCTCGTCTCCCGACCGGTCCGCCGGCGTCCGCGCCTCCGCAGGCCACCGTTCCTTATGCTCTTCCCACTTCCCCCGCAAGGCCGCGGCGGCCTGCGCCCAGGTTCCCTCGCCGGACTCCTCCGGCCCACCCTCTTCGTCCGGGAAAGGCAGTTCCAGTTTCCGCAGGTCCGGAGGTGGCGGTTTCCGGCTGCCGTCGCCGTTGAACGGGCTGGACGGATGGCCAGGCGGCAGCCGGAGCAGCCGCTGATGCAGTTCGGCGCGAGACCAGCGCGGCGGTGCGTCTTGCCGGCCTGCCTGATCCGCCGTCATGCGCTGATGGCCGTCATCTGGCACCCGGGAGTACTGATCGTCCTGCCGCCCCGCCACGGCCCGATCCCCTCCCCCGCACTCACGGTCACAATATGGTCATCGTAAGCAATGAGAGTTTGGCATCTGGCAGCTTTCGCCAGACGCCGCCAGAACCGTACGTCACAGCGACACCTGCAACTAATGACAAAAGTTGCACGTAGCGACAAAATGACTGCCGTGCAGCCGTTACCGATGGGCGGGGGGAACGTGGACGAGGGTGCGGTCGAGCTGATTCCACGGGAGGTTCTGTTCGGCAACGCCGACCGGCTGACGCCTCGAATATCGCCGGACGCCACGCGGCTTGCCTGGCTCGCGCCGCATGAGAACGTGCTGAACGTCTGGGTCGCGCCGTTGAGCCTGACCGAGGGCGTGGACTGGGCGGCGGCCCGGATGGTGACCGAGGACACCGAGCGCGGCATCCATCTGTTCGACTGGGCGAGCGACGGCCGACGGCTGCTCTATCTGCAGGACGCCGGTGGCGACGAGAACTGGCGGCTCTACGACGTCGACCTGGAGACCATGCTGCGGCGGGACCTTACGCCGTTCGACGGGGTGCAGGCCCGGATCGTCGCCATCGACCGGAAGTTCCCCACCGAGATTCTGGTCGCCCTCAACCTGGACAATCGCAAGCTGCACGATGTCTACCGGCTGGATCTGATCACCGGTGAGCTGACGCTGCAGGTGAAGAACCCCGGTTTCTTCGCCTGGCTGGCGGATGCGCAGTTCGTGGTCAGGGCCGGCGTCAAGCCGCAGCCGGACGGGGGCGTCGCGCTGCAGGTCAGAGATGACGCCGAGGCGCCCTGGCGGCCGCTGCTGACGGTTTGCGGCGACGACGAGATCAATACGATCCCGATCGCGTTCAGCGAGGACGGCAGCTCGCTGCTGGTTCTGTCGGCGGTGGACGCAGAGACCAGCGGGTTGCTGCGCATCGACCTGGCCACCGGGGCCAGGCAGGTGCTCGCCCAGGATCCGGTGGCCGACGTCCGCGAGGTGCGCCTCCAGCCGGACACCAAGATGCCGCAGATCGTCACGCTGGCCAAGGACCGGTCGGAGTACCTCGTCCTCGATCCCGATGTGGCCGGCGACCTGGCGGCGATCCGGGCGCTGCACCCGGGCGACCCGATCTTCCGGGACGCCGACGAGACCGACATGATCTGGGTGGTCGGGTTCGCGAACGACTCGGGCCCGGTCCCGTTCTACGTCTACGACCGGGCCAGCAAGACAGCCCGCCTGCTCTTCGAGCACCGGCCGGTGCTGAACCGCTACCAGCTTGCCTCGATGGAACCGTTCCAGTTCACCGCCCGCGACGGCCTGGAGATCCACGGCTACCTGTCGTTCCCGCCGGGGCTGCCCCGGCACAACCTGCCTGCCGTGCTCAACGTGCACGGCGGCCCCGCCGTCCGGGACATCTGGGGCTTCGAACCCCGGGTGCAGTGGCTGGCAAACCGGGGTTACCTGTGCGTCCAGGTCAACTATCGCGGCTCGACCGGCTACGGCAACGCGTTCACCAAGGCAGGCGAGCACGAGTGGGGCGGCAAGATGCAGGACGACCTGACCGACACGGTCGCCCACATCACCGCCCAGGGCTGGGCGGACCCGGAGCGGATCGCCATCTTCGGCGGTTCCTACGGCGGCTACGCTGCCCTGGCCGGTGCGGCGTTCACCCCCGGTCTGTACCGCTGCGCGGTGGACCTGTGCGGCCCGTCCAACCTGAAGACCCTGCTCGAGACCATCCCGCCGTACTGGTCGCCGCGTGCCGCGCGCCTCTACCGGCGGGTCGGGAACCCGGAGACCGAGGCCGGGTTCCTGTGGTCCCGCTCGCCGCTGTCCCGGGCGGCCGACATCCGGATTCCGCTGCTGATCGCCCAGGGCGCCAACGACCCACGGGTGAAGCAGGCCGAGTCGGAGCAGATCGTGGCCGCCCTGACGGCGGCCGGGATCGAGCACGAGTACATGCTGTTCCCGGACGAGGGTCACGGCCTGGTCAAGCCGGCCAACCGGCTGCGGTTCTACGCCGCGACCGAACGATTCCTGGCCCGTCACCTCGGGGGCAGGGCAGAGCCGTGACAGCAGAGCCGTGACAATGGCAGCGTGAAGCCACTGCGGGTCCTGCTGTTCGACGTCTTCGGCACGCTGGTCGACTGGCGGTCCAGCCTGACCGCGATCGCCGAGGCGACCGTGCCAGGCCCTGGCCCGCAGGATGGCTGGGCCGCCGTCATCGACGACTGGCGCTGCGCCTATCAGCCCGCCCTTGACGCGGTCCGCCTCGGCGCGCCCTGGCGCGACCTCGACTCGCTGCAGCGCGAAACGCTGGCGGCCGTCACCGCCCAGCACGGCGTCGTGCTCAGCACAGCCGACCAGGAAACGCTGGTGCGCGGCTGGCGCCGGCTGCGGCCCTGGCCGGACAGCAAGCCAGGGCTCGACCTGCTGCGCCGCCGGCACGTCACGGCGACCCTGTCCAACGGCCACGTCGCCCTGCTGGCGGACCTGCTCAAGTTCGGTGACCTCCGGGTCGACGTGGTGCTGTCCGCCCAGCTCGCCGAGGGCTACAAGCCGGACCCGAAGGTCTACCTCGGCGCGCTGCGCCTGCTCGAATGCCCGCCGGGGGAGGCCGCGATGGTCGCCGCCCACGGCACGGACCTGGCCGCAGCCGCCGCGCTCGGCCTGCGGCCCATCTTCATCCGCCGGCCGGCCGAGTGGGGCGAGGACGCACCCCCCGAGGAACCGCCGGACCTGCCCAGCCTTCTGGTAGCCGACGGCCTCGTCGCCCTGGCCAGGACACTGGAGTCCTGACAAACTCCAGGGGACGGCATTCCCCGCGTTGTCCAAGGCAGGGACCATGACGACCACCGATGCGGCACCGGGCTGCCCGGTAGAACAGGCCTTCGACCCGCTGTCCCCCGGCTACCTCGCCGACCCGTACGCGGTGCTGGCGGCTCTGCCGCTGAGCGCCGAGCCGGTCTTCTACGCTCCCTCGATCGGCTACTACGTGGTGACCAGGTACGCCGACATCGAGCAGGTGTTCCGCGACCCGCAGACCTACTCGGCCGCCGTGGCGCAGGCCCCGCTGGTCCCCCTGGTCCCCGAGGCGCAGCAAATCCTGCTGGCGGGAGGGCACAAGCCGCAGCCGAGCATGGTCAGCCTCGACGAGCCCGCGCACGCACGGCTGCGCCGCCCGGCGGCCCGGGCGTTCAGCGTGAAGCGGGTGACCGCGATGATCCCGGCCATCGAGGCGACGACGGCCGCGCTGCTGGACGCCGTGGCCGGCCAGGAGGAATTCGACCTGGTCGCCTCGGTGGCCTTCCCGCTGCCCGCCAACATCGTGTTCGCCCTGATGGGCGTGCCGGAGCAGGACTATCCCCGGCTGAAGCGCTGGTGCGGCTACCGCGCCGCGCTGGGCTGGGGCCGTCCGGCGGCCGGGGACCAGGTCGAGATCGCCACGAACATGGCCGCCTACCGCCGCTACCTCCGCGAGCTGGTAGACGCCAAGGCAACGGCCCGGGCCGACGACCTGACCAGCGACCTGCTGGCCATCCACGACGAGGATCCCGCCCGGCTCACCCTGGACGAGATCTCCTCGATCCTGTTCTCCCTGTCGTTCGCCGGGCACGAGACCACGGCCGGCCTGATCGGCAACACGGTCCGCCGCCTGCTCGAAGCCCCGCAGCGCTGGGACCAGGTGACCGCCGATCCCGCCCTGATCCCCGGCGCCGTGGACGAGACCCTCCGGTTCGACCCCTCGGTGCCGGTCTGGCGCCGGGTCACCACCCGCCCGGTGACGCTCGGCGGCGTCGCCCTCCCCGAGGGCGCCCGCCTGTTCCTGTGGCTGGCCGCCGCAGGCCGGGACGCGAGTGTCTTCCCCGAGCCGGACAGCTTCGACCCGCAGCGCCCCAATGCCCAGGATCACCTTGCCTTCGGCCGTGGCCTGCACTACTGCCTCGGCGCCAGCCTCGGCAAGCTGGAGACCCGCATCGCCGTCGAGCAGCTAGCCCGCCGCTTCCCCCGCCTCCGCCTCACCGCCGGGCAGCGCCTGACATTCCACCCGAACATCTCCTTCCGTGGTCCCCAGGCGCTGCTCGTCCGCTCTCACTGATTTCGCCGGAAAAGAAAGCCGCACTGACTGTCGGCCACGCTCTTGGCTGGGCCTTGGTGCGGCGCACCGGTTCGCGCTGCGCGATGGGGCCGCCAGAAATTTTTCCGTTAAAAGAAATGACGATTCTAAACCTGGGTGCGGACGGATCAGCTGGCGCGTTTGTAGGCGCGGACGGCGAGGGGGCCGAAGACGACGAGGATGCCGACCAGCCAGAGGATGCTCTTCCAGAGGCTGGGCCAG
>DASXMU010000220.1:0-15784 GCA_036495485.1 Streptosporangiaceae bacterium | reverse complement strand
AGATCGCCGACACCCGCGGATAGGCTACGCGTGCTATCGCGTACTGAGTACTTCTGACCGGAGGAGAATCACGTGCCACTTTTCGCAAGTAAGCCGGCCGGCGATGCGGCCACCTGGGAACCGCAGGCCGCGGACAGCAGGCTGGCTCACACCGCCGGTGCGGATCCGTCGGGTGTTTTCACCTCTGACTTGTCGGTCTCGGAGTACGTGCTGCTCGGCGAGGCCGGGTTCGAGCCGCTTGGGTTCGTGGTCGGGTCGTCGATTTATCACATTGGCCTGCAGGTCGGAAGATGGTCGCAGAACCAGGAACTGCAGGTCCTGACGCAGGCGATGTACAACGCCAGGGAACTGGCCATGACCAGGATGCGGGCCGAGGCCGACCATCTGGGGGCTGATGGCATCGTCGGCGTTCAGCTGCGGATGCAGAGCTACGTGTGGGGGCAGAGCGTCCTGGAGTTCATCGCCACCGGGACTGCGGTGCGTGCGCTGGGCAGCGGCGGCACCGGCACCGCGGGTGCCCACCGGGCCCCCGACGGCCGGGCGTTCACCTCGGACCTGTCGGCTCAGGACTTCTTCCGGCTGCTGGCGGCCGGCGCGGTTCCGGTGGCGTTCGTGCTCGGAGTCTGCGTGTACCACATCGCCCATCAGTCGGTGATGCAGTCGCTTCGCCAGGCCGGCCAGAACCAGGAGATGGTGGTCTTCACCCAGGGCATCTACGAGGCGCGCGAGCTTGCGCTCGTCAGGATGCAGTCGGAGGCAGCAGAGGCGGGGGCCTCGGGAGTCGCCGGGGTGAGCGTCGATGTCAGCAATCACGTCTGGGGTGAGCACGCTACCGAGTTCCTCGCCACCGGAACCGCCATCAGGCGCCTCGGCGATGAGCACCGGCTCCCCGAGACCTCCCCGAAGCCCACCTTCACCTTGGGCCTCGACAGCTAGGCAGCCGCACGACGCCGATGACGCTGTGGACGCAGGACTGCCTGACCGGCGCGCGCCGGATCTGTCAGCGGGCCGGCCTCCAGCTCGTCGCCGAGGGCAAGCATCACAGCTTCGGCTGCGACCTTGCCGAGCAGACCTGGCCCACCCGTTGCAGGGGTTGTAAAGTAGCCGCCCGGGATTGATCAACATGCGCCGGGCCCGGGGGCGGTGAGACGCTGAATCCATGGACACCGGCCGCGCCGAGACCGATCCGGCCGAACCACAGTGGTGGCAGGCCCTGCCGCCCGCCGAGACCACGATCCAGTGCGGGGAGCGGGAGCATGTGATCCGGTGGGCCGGCGGGACACTCACCTTGGCCGCGCATCCGGACGCCGAGGCTGAGCTGGTGCTTGGCGCGCTGGGTGGTGAGAGCGCCGAGTGCGTCGAGCTGGCGCAGACCTGGGGGCGGCACGGCGACGACCTGGACGTGCTGGCGCTCGGGCCGCGTTCGGCAGCGGACCGGGTGCTGTTCAGCTGGGACGACGTCGGCTGGACCCGCTCCGGCGGTCCACCCGGCCGGGCGGGCCCGCCCGGGGCCGCCGGAAGCGGTGGGCAGCGCCAGCGGATCATCACCGCGCTCACGGCGCCGGCGATCCTGCGCAGCAGCACCAGCACCTTCGGCAGGGCGGCTGCTGGCCCACCAGGGCAGGTTTCCGGTCTCGCGTTCTTCGCCCACCCGCCACAGGACCCGAACCGGGACCGCAAGCGGGCCAGCCGGATCGAGCTGCTCTCGTTGTTCGCCCTGGGTACGCCGTTTCAGCTGCGGCTGGCCGGTGTGGTCGCGGCAAGCTTGGACGGCCAGCCCCTGGCGGCGAACCGTCCCAGGCTGGCCGCCGCGCTGACCGGGCGGCTGGCGCCCGTCGCCGAGGAGTGGCTCGGGGTCGACCCCGACCGGGTGACGGCGACGCCGCACGAGGGACCGGGGTGGGGCAGCCTGGGACTCACCGGCGCTGGCGCTGGCCGGGTCCTGCGGGCGAGCCTGCCCGTGGCCTGGCTGGCCCAGGTCTGGGCCTGCGGCCTGGCCGTGGCCGCGGGGCACCTGGTCGTCGCGGTGCGAGCCGCGCAATGGCCGGACGCCGAGGTGCTGGCCCTGCCGGAACCGGGTGCCGAACCTGCCGTGCTGCGGCTGCGGGGCAGCCTGCCGGCCGGGGAAGCCGGCGACGGCCCACGCTGGGCGGTGGCCGGCACCGGCGGGGAAGCGGGTGCAACGTGACGGCGGGCACCGAGGCCGCCGAGATCTACCTGCGGCTGCTAGCCGAGGCCGAGCTGCGCCAGGCGGCGCGGTCGGGAACGCACTGGCGGGGGGAGTACCCGGGCAGCCTGCGCCACACCGCCGGGGCGCTGGCCGTCGTGGGAGCCGTCGATGGCCAGGTGGCCGACGCCATCGTCGATGACATGGATGCGGCGCTCGCCCTGCGGAATCCCGGCGGCCCCCCGGGCCTGGCCGCGCACCGGATCCGCTCGATGCCGATGATGGCAGCCGGCCCGTTCCCGGCGCCCGCGCCGCCGGCCGCCACTGCGCACGGGCCGCTCCAGACCGGGCCGGCTGGGCAGCTCCGGGCGGCACCGGCCGGGCAGATGTTCCGGCTGCACGACGAGGACGCACCCGCCAACCTGTGGGTGCTCAGCGTGGTTCGCGCACCTGACAGCACATGGTGCGCCGTCGCCGCGCTGGTGCAGGGATTGTCGCGGCACGTCCGCTACGGTCTTCGCGTCCCGCGGCTTCGCGCCCTCGACGACCGGGGAGTGCACTACGGCGTGCACTTCTCCGGCTACTCGAGCGAGACAGCGGCCGGCGGCTGGCTCTCCCTCCATCCGGCCGTCCCCGAGGACGTCCGCTGGATCGAGTTCTACGGCCATCTGCATACGCCGCGCCTGCGGCTGAACCTCGCGGCCGTCCCCACGCTGGCCCGGGTGAGCGTGGACCCGGCCGACCCGGCCAGCCCGGGTGAGCGGCTGCTCGACGCGATCGCTACGGACATGCTGACCCGCGAGGACCATGTCAACCTGGGTAACAGCCTGGACACGATCGTGGCCGCCCTGGAGGCGGCACATGCGCTGCCGCCGGGCAGCCTGGCACCGAGCCGCCTGGCCGCCGTCTGCCAGCGGGCGCTGCTCGATGCCGGTCCCGGGCTCGTCGCCGCCCTGGAGGCGGGTGAGCTGCCGGACGCCGGGCTGCCCGAGCCGTGGACCAGCGTGCTGGCGCACTCGGTCCGCAGGCACAAGCGGGTGGTGAAGCCGGGCGTGGCCCCGCTGGCCGTGGTGCTGCCCGAACTGGACGGCATCCGCTTCGTCCTGGCCGGACTGCAGTCCGGGGCAGACCATTCGCTGCTGAGCGTGGTGGCCGAGGGACTCCCCCGGGACGATCACGGTCACCAGCTCGGCTTCCAGTGGAGCCAGTGGTTCCCCTGGTGGATCCGGGACAGCGCCGGGCAGTGGCACGTCGCTCAGGCGGCCGGCTACGACCCCGCCGGGCAGGAACTGGCGACGCTGCACTTGCGGGTGGTCCCGCCGGTTCCCCGTTCGGTGACCCGGCTGGACGTGGTCATCACCGGCAGGGCGGCACGCGTCACAGCCACCTTCCCGGTTGGCTGGGCGACGAGCTGACGCACACTGGTGGGGACACAGCAACAAGGAGGCGGTCACGGCGTGAGCACGGTGCCACCCGGCCCTGGGCCAGAGAACCCGGTGCCGCAGGATGCGGCGCCAGGCAACCTTGTCCCCCCGGACCGGGCAGCACGCAGCCCGGTGGTCGAGGCGCTCGGGATCGCCGTGGCGGCGCGGGTACCGGTGCTGCTGTGGGGCGCACCTGGTACCGGGAAGACGTCCACCATCCGGGCGATGGCCGAGGCGATGAGTGTGCCCTGTGAGACCGTGATCGCGTCCATCAGGGAGCCGTCGGACTTCGCCGGGCTGCCCATCGTGGTGGGCGACGGGGTGCGCTTCGCGCCGCCTGCCTGGGCCACCCGGCTGGCCGCAGCCGGTCATGGCCTGCTGTTCCTGGACGAGCTGTCCACCGCGCCGCCGGCCGTGCAGGCAGCGTTGCTGCGGGTGGTGCTGGAGCGGGTGGTCGGCGACCTGGCGCTGCCCGCCGAGGTGGCGGTGGTGGCCGCGGCCAACCCGCCCGAGCAGGCCGCCGACGGCTGGGACCTGTCCGCGCCGCTGGCCAACCGGCTGTGCCACCTGTCCTGGCAGACCGACCCGCTGGCGGTCGCCGATGGGCTGGCCGGCGGCTGGTCGGCGCCGGTGGTTCCCGCCCTGCCCGACGGCTGGCAGGCCGAGGAGTACCTGGCCCGGGGGCTGGTAGCGGCGTTCCTGCACGTACGGCCAGGGCTGGCCTGCGCGCCGCCATCCGACGCCTCCTCGGCCGGCCGCGGCTGGCCGAGCCCGCGGACCTGGGAGATGGCGGCCCGGCTGTGGGCCGCGGCGGCAGCGGCCGGGGCCAGCGACGCGTCGCGCTCTGAGCTGGTCCGCGGCGCGGTCGGGGATGGCGCGGGAGTGGAGTTCCTGGTCTGGCTCACCGAGATGGACCTGCCCGACCCGGAGGCGGCGCTCGCCGACCCGGGGTCGTTCGTGCTGCCCGGCCGGGGCGACCGTGCCTACGCGGCGCTGGCCGCTGTCGCGGCGGCGGTCGCGGCGCTGCCCACCCCGGAGCGCTGGGTCGCGGGCTGGCAGGTCCTCGGCGTGGTCGCGGCCACCGCGCCCGACGTGGCCGCCGTCGCGGCCCGGGTGCTGGCCAGGTGCCGGCCCGAGGATGTCACGATGCCGCCGGAGATCAAGCTGTTCCTGCCCGTGCTCCGCGACGCCGGGCTGCTGAGCGGATGAGCCGGTGAGCCACGACGCGCTGCCGGGGCTGGCCGCCGCCAGGCTGTGGGCGGGCAGCACGTTTCCCTACCTGGCCAGCGCTGTGTTCGGCGCCCAGGTGCGGGCGGCCGAGGGGACGGGCGCGGTGTCGGTGGACGAGGCGTGGCGGCTGCGGGCCGACCCTGAGGTCACCGCCGGCTGGACGCCGGGCCAGCTCGGCAGCGTGCTCGTGCACCACGTCTGCCACCTGCTGCGGGAACACGCCGACCGGGCCCGCGCCGCCGGGGTGCGCCCGGACGAGGCGGGCACCTGGGTACGGGCCGCCGACGCGGAGATCAACGACGACCTGGTGCCCGCTGGCCTGGAACTGCCCCGCGGCTATGTGCTGCCTGAGCACCTCGGGGCCGAACCGGGCCGGATGGCCGAGCAGTACTTCGCTGGCATCCGGCAGGAGCCCGGGCCCGACGGGCAGCAGGACGGCTGCGGCAGCGGCGCCGACGGGTTCGCCCGCCCCGGCGAACAGGACGGCCAGGACGGGCTCTCGCCATGGCAGGCCGACCTGCTGCGGCGGCTGGTGGCGCAGGAGTGCATGCGGCACGCGCAGCAGGCCGGGACCGTGCCGGCTGGGCTGCTGCGCTGGGCCCAGGAGGAGCTGGCACCCACGGTGGACTGGCGCAAGCTGCTGGCCGCCGAGCTGCGCCGGGCCATCGCCGACACGGCGGGCTCGGTGGACTACTCCTACCGGCGGCCGTCCCGGCGCGCGGCGGTGACCGGCAATGTCGTGCTGCCCGCGCTGCGCAGGCCGGTCCCCGAGGTCGCGGTCGTCTGCGACACCTCGGGCAGCATGACCGAGGATCTGCTGGCCATGTCGCTGGCCGAGGTGGAGGGACTGCTGCGCTCGCTCGGCCTGGCCCGGCAGGTCCGCGTGCTCGCCTGCGACGTGGCTGTGGCCCCGGCGCAGCGGGTCAGCTCGGCCCGGCAGGTCCAGCTGACCGGTGGCGGCGGGACCGACATGGGTGCCGGGATCGAGGCTGCGGCCGGGCTGCGTCCCCGGCCGGCCGTAACCGTCGTCCTCACCGACGGGTACACCCCCTGGCCGGAGGAACCGCCCCGGGGCATGCGCGTGGTGGCCGGACTGCTCGGCGACCACGCCCCGGACGCACCCAACTGGGTCCGCGCGGTCCGCATCCCGGCCACCCGCTGACCACATGCACGCTGGCCCTCCCCCAGCCTGGGGAAGGGCCAGCGAACGCTGCGGGTGGGGTGACTCAGCCGGACGGCCCCTGTGGCCGGGGCGGCCGTGGCGGCCGTGGTGCCCGGGGTGGACGGGGCGCCCGGGGTGGACGGGGTGGACGGGGCGGCTGGGGCGGTGTGGCCCGCTGTGTCTCGCTCCTGCCTGGGAACCAGCGTGGTGGCCTGGGTGGCTCGGCACCGGTCAGGTCAGCCAGCCACTCGAGCCCGGGCAGGCGGGGCAGCCGTGGGCCGCGGGGGTACCACAGGCGCGGGGGTGGCTCATGCATTGAATGCGGTCGCGGTGACGAACGATGGTGCGGGTGGCCGCCGCCCAGCTCGTCGGCGAGTTCCTGTGCCTCGCTGGCGATCTCCTGGGCGTGGTCGGCCTTCTCCTGAGCCCGGTCGGCCCGCTCCTGGGCGCGATCGGCCTCGCGGTCGAGCCGGCCGGCCTCGCGCTGGGACGCCTCGGCCTCCCGCTCGGCGTGCCTGGCCTCCACCGGGTCCATGTCATCCCTGGCGTCGTCGAGCGCGGCCCGCTCCTCGTCGACCTGGTCGCGCGCCTCGTCGGCCCGGTCGCGTGCCTCATCGGCGCGATCCCGGGCCTCCTCGGCCAGGCTCTGGGCTTCCTCCGCCCGGCCCTGAAGTTCGTCGGCCCGCTCCTGTGCCTTGTCCGCACGCTCGTGGGCCGCGCCGGCCTCCTGATCGGACGGGCGTGGGTCCTGGCGGGCCTTGAACTCCTCGACCGTGATGCCCTCGGTGGCCGCGCCGTCGGCGTAGTACTGCCCGAGCCAGTCCGGCTCGGCCGCGTCTGGGTACGCCGGGGCCTGCTGGGTAAAGGAGGCTCCGCCATGCAGCCGCTCGTCCCAGGCACCCGGCGGGCGAAGCCGCTCGTCCCAGGCCCGGCCGGGCTCGATCCGCTCGTCCCAGGCGTGGGCGGGGCGGCTGGTGGCGGAGCCGCCACCCAGCACGACGTGCCTGGCGACGCTGTAGGGCTCGCCGGTCTCGGCCATGCGCTGGCGGATTGCGTTCTTCTGGGCCTTGTTCTCGGTCATGATCAGCTCTTCCCGGCGGGTCGGCCCGCGTCTGCCCGCCATGGGGTCTCCACATGACACGACAAGCTCACCTGCACAGCGAGTCGAAGACCCTTGTCCTCGTCGCCACCACGGCGCGGGCCGGCTGGTGGCTCGGAAGCGGGCAGGCGGTGCACTGCCACTGCCTCCGACGATAGCAGCATTCGAGACATATCGCGAGAGCCGGGCGCCTGTTTTTTCGTGCCTCCGGGGCGGGACAGTCAGGAGTACCGGGTGGGCCGGCGGGTGCGCGTCCTGGCCTCGGCGGCCCGGGCGCGCCAGATGCGCGCCTGCTCTTGCCTGGCGCGCACGTCGGTCTTGCGGGCCACGTAAGCCGCCTCGCGCTCCAGCTTGCGGTAGCTGGCCAGCCGCCGGGGGTCGAGCGTCCCGGCCTCGATAGCCGCGGTCACCGCGCAGCCGGGCTCGGTATCGTGGCCGCAGTCGGCGAACCGGCAGCTCCCGGCCAGCTCGGCAATCTCGGCGAAGGCGGCATCCAGCCCGCCCTCGTCCAGCCACATGCCGAGCCCGCGCAGGCCTGGCGTATCGATGACGGCTCCGCCGCTACCGAGGACGACCAGCTCGCGCCACGCGGTCTTGTGCCTGCCTTTGCCGTCTGCCTCGCGCACCTCCGCGGTGGCGGCTACCTCCTCGCCAGCCGCCGTAGGGTTGATTTCCGGCCAGAAAAATATGGCGTTGAGCAGGCTGGATTTCCCCGCGCCCGAGCTGCCGATCAGCACCGCCGTCCGGCCCGGGCCAAGCCGCCCGGCGAGCTCCCCGATGCCGTCGCCGGTGACGGCCGACACCAGGCAGACCTCGGCGCCGGGAGCGGCGCCCATGGTGGCGGTCAGCAGCGGCCCGTCAGCCTCCGGGGCGAGCAGGTCGCTCTTGGTGAGCACGACCACCGGGGTGGCACCGCTCTCCCAGACGATCGCGAGGAACCGCTCGATGCGGCCGAGGGACAGGCTCTGGTCGGCCGCGACGATGATGAACACCTCGTCGATGTTGGCCGCCAGGGTCTGTGCCTGGGTCTTTTTGCTGGTGGCGTGCCTGACCAGCTCGGTCCGCCGGGGCAGCACGTGCGCGACGGCCGGCTCTGCCACGGCGGTGACCAGGACCCAGTCACCGGCGCAGACCTGCTCGCCGCGCGGCAGGTTCACCCGGAGCTGCCCGGCCGCGGTGAGCACGGTCGCCAGCGAGTGCTCCACCCTGGTCACCCGGCCGGGAGTGACCGGGTCCGCCGCTTCGTCAACGGCGGCCTCCAGCGAGGCCAGCACGCGATCGTCCGCACCAAATCGCGCCAGCGCCTGGCGCCAGCCGTTCGGCGATTTTTTGTCCAAAAGAAAAGGAGATACCTCGCCCGCCGATGGCAGAGAGCCCAGCTGGGACGGCGGGATCGGATTGGAAAAAACCTCACCCGCCCACGGCCGGGAACCCGGCTGAGACGGCGGGAGGGGGTTAGGAGGCACCTCGCCCCATGACGGGGAGCTCGGCTGGGACGGCAGGGGGTTAACAGGAAAAGGTGGATCGAAAGACATGTCGGTTGGCTCCAGGCCGCTCAGGAAGGGACCTGGGTGGCGAGGCCGCCAGGTGGGCTAGCGGGAGATCGCGCGACCCAGGAAGGGATTTGGGGCACAGCAAGTAACAGCCATTGCTGCGGCCCTCCCTCCCGGCTCTTTCAGCCAACGCTCACGCCCCGTTGGGCGTGCTCCGCATCGTTACATACCAGGGGGATGGCGCGCAATCACATATTTGGCTTGCACAACGTGATGTAGTTGGCATGTGACGACCGGTACGGGGCGAAGTGCCCGGGCCGGCGGGGTCCAGCTCACCGAACGCGATCTGCGCGGCCTGCTGTTCACCGCGGAGATGTACGGCGTCCAGCTCGACCTGCTGGCCGGGCTGCTCGGCCTGCCCGCCGAGCGCGCCCGGCCGGTGGTGGCCCGCTGGCGGCGGCTCGGCTATGCCGACGCGGCGCGGCTCGGCCCGGGCGCCACCTGGGTGTGGCTGACCCGGCGCGGCCTGACCGCCGCCGGGCTGCGCTATACGGCGGTGCCGCCGGCCCTGTCCCGGCTGGCCCACCTGCGCGCCGTGACCGTGGTCAGGCTGGCCCTCGAAGCCACCGGGAGCTACCGGCAGGCCGAGGCCTACTGGCGCAGCGAGCGCCGCCTCCGCGCCCGGATGGCTGGCCGGGTCGGGCTACGCGAGCACCTGCCCGATGCGGAGATTCATTTCCCGAACGGATCCGCACCGTACTCCGGGGAATGCTGGGCCATCGAGGCCGAACTCACCCGCAAGACCGTCACCCGGACGGCCGCGATCATGCGCGAACTGCTTACCCGCACCGGGGACTACGGCTGCCCTGCCACCGAGGCGCGCGTCCCCGGCCAGCCACCACGGCACGCCCGCGCCGTGTATGTGTGCTCCGCGGCGGCGCGGCCGACCGTCGTCAGGGCGGCCGGCACGCTCGGCGCCCTGGCCGCCAGGATCGAGATCCGGGATCTGCCCGCCGGGGCGGCGCTGGGCGGGCGCGGCCGTGAGGCGGAACCGTGATCAGGCGGTACCTGGCGTTCGCCGTGCTGCGCTGGTCGTTCCGGCTGGCCTGGCGGCTGCTGCGGGCGGCGGTGACGCTCGGGATCGTGGTGGCCGCGGCGCCGGTGTCGCTGGTCGCCGGGTACGGCGTGCTGCTGGCCTGGCTGCTCGGCTGGCCGCCGCGCAGGCTGTACACGGGGGCGCTGTGGTGCCTGCCGATGGCTGGCGGGTGGCTGGCCTGGACCGGGCTGCGCGCACGGTCGTCAGGCTGGCCGTTCGCGGTGGCGAGCGCGCCGTACCACGCGTGGCTGTCGATGTGGCATCTGGTGGCGGCCGGTTCGGTGGCCGCCGCCGCGGTGACGATCGGGCCGGCCGCCCTTCCGCTTGGGCTGCTGGCCGGCGGGCTGGCCTGGTCCTACCGGATCTACTCGATGCAGACCGGGACCGGCGGGCTGACACCGAGCGCGCCGGTCGTGTTCGACGTCAGGCAGTGGCGGCGCCAGGTGCGCAGCGCGCGAGCCAGGATCGCGGCACCGGGCGCGGTGCCGCTGACCGCGAAGGGCTGCGTGCTGCCGGGCGCGGTGATCAGGGCCGTGGGTCATCCGCAGCGTTCGGTGGCGATGCTCCCCTATGCCAGGCTCCGGTCGCATCAGGTCGTGATCGGCACGACCGGGACCGGGAATCCGATTCCCGGGAAGTGATACTTTCTCTCACTGCGCCCCTTCCTGTTCGCGGCGGGCCTGAGTGCCCAGTCGGACGCACGACAGAGCAGGTCCGGCCGTGCGTCCTCGAAGAACTCAGGACTCGCGGCGCGACTCCAGGTCAGCGACCTTGGCGGCCAGTTCGGCCGGGCTGTCCGCGCTCACCAATTCGCGGTGCGGATAGCCAGCGGGTGGCATCGCCCACACATTTCCGGTCGCCCCACCGACCCAAAACCTCCATCCGGGGAACCGTTCACGCAGCGGCTTAAGAGCGGCATTCACATCAGCGTCGCCCCACTGGATCACCACGCACCGCGCGGGTGATTGACCACGAGGACCGTCGCGGCGTCCAGGATCCGCAGCCTGCGACAGTCACCCGCCGCTAGGTGCAGCGCGGTCACCCACACTGCCGGGTGGACGCGAACGGTGTGAACTGGCTGTGGCGGGCGGCGGCGGTAACGCGGGCGCATCGCGGCGTTGCGGTGCACGCGCAGAGTGGAAAGATCGGTCATGGGTCGCCTCCTAGTCAGGCGGTCAAGGGCCGGGTAGCGGGTGTTCCAGCACCCGTCCGGCCCGCTACTACGGGGTGATCTCGGTTGTCTTCTCGCCGGTCGTGGCGAGCAGCCAGTCAGCGAACAACGATCGGTGGCACTGCGCCGGATCGGTCTCCCAGCACAGCAAGACCAGCCGGTCGGTAGGTTCCATGAACGCCTCACGGGCGATCTGGTGCAACCGCCGGGAGATCCGCTCTGCACTGTACTTTTCGAGCTGGGCGATGTAGACCCGGTCGAATTCGGCGGGCTCGGCGTGGAAGTAATGCCAGCGAGGGCACGCCTCCCACAGGCGCGGAAACGACGCCGCTTCCGGCATCCAGCGCGGCGTCGTGAGGGATGTGGAGACCGGGGAACCTGCCCCCGGTCTCCACGTCCGGTAGGAGCCGGTGAATAGCTCCACTACTTCACGAATGCGCCGAGCGCCGCGATTTTGCGCCCACAGGCCGCAGCCGCCTTTTCGGTTTCGTGCAAATACTTGTGTGCACAGACGACCGTCTCGCCGTCTGCCATTTTCACGGTCGGCCGGTAGTAGGTGACTGGCACGGGCTCGACGGTGATTTCCGGCTTCGCCTCCGGCGGCTTCGGCGTTTCGCTTGGCACGCTGGCCGCTGGCTCCGCAGCCTGGTCAGCGGCTCGTGATGCGCGGGGTTGCCGGGGCTTGCGGGTGGTCGTTGTGGTTGCCATTTCTGTCCTCCGTGGTGGGTGATCGGTCATTCCAATGCTTTCAGACCCACCACGGATGTCAATTCTTCGCGCATTCGGTGTGTGCTATTGCGGGTGATTGTGAGCGCCATTCCCGGCCGGGTACGCGCTCACGGTTAACATCACTCGCCGTCACCTGAAACCAGGTCAGCGTCACCTACTCACCGAGCAGGCCCGGCGGCTCGCGGCAGCCAACGGCCAGAAAACCCGGAAATCCGGGATCTCCGAAACCAAGTGGCAAGCTACGAGTTTGTCTGAGGCTGCGGTGGTGCTGGATTATGCCGAGGATCTGGTTGCGGAGGTGATGGCGGGTGATAAGAGCCTGGCGACCGCCGCTGAGACAGCACGAGAACGCAAGAAGGCTCGGAGGCTCGCGGCAGCCAACGGCCAGAAAACCTTGAAATCAAGGACTACGAAACTAAGGGGCCATAAGAGAACGCCCCACCGTTGCCCTGACGATGCAGGGTGGCGGGGCGCTTCCACGTGTGGTGCACGCGCGGTCAGGCTACCGGCTGGTGATAGCCCGGTGCTCGACATTGAGCCGGTCGGCGAACCCGGAGACCAGGCGGTCATGCGGGTAGCGGCTGGCAAGATCACGCCCTAGTTCGGCGGCCCGCGGCAGCAGCTCGGCGGACCTGCGGCCACACCGCAGAGCGGACTCTCCCAGGCTGACCGCCTCGTCCAGGTCGCCCCGGCGCCCGGCGATCAGACCGAGGTTGACCAGCGTGGTCGACAGCCGTGTCGGCCACAGGACCGCCCCGTCCGGGCTCAGGCAGCGGGCGGCCACCTCGCGGGCGTTTTCTTCGGCTGCGGCGTCGTCGGTGCCCAACCACGTGTAGATGGTGGCGGTGTAGAACTCGTACTTGTCCCGGTCGAACACGAAGTGGTGCTCCGGGTGGGCCGGGACGGGGAGATGGTTCAGGATCGCCTGCCCGGTGGTGAGCATCTTCGCCGCCTGCCTGTCCCCCATCCGGGCGTATGCGCGGGCCGACTGCAGGGTGAGCTGCACCGCCGCGCTGCTCACCCCGGCGTGCTCAAGGCCAGCCTCACACAGCGCAGCCACCTTCGGGAACTGGCCTTCCATCAGGGCGTACCAGGCGGCGATCTCGAAGGACCAGGCAGTCAGCTCACCGTGACCGGCCTGGTCACCGAACTGCCGGGTCATCCGGCGAGCCGTTTCCGCGCCGGCCCGGTTCCCGGCGTCGTACAGGGTGCAGGCCAGCAGCGCCGACAGCCAGCCCGCCGTGACGAGCAGCTCGCGATGCTCCCCCAGTGTCATCCGCTTATCCAGCAGGCCCGTGGTGTACCGGAGGTGCTCACGGGCGCGGGCCGATAGCTCGGCGGCGTCCATCACCGGGTAGTCACGGCACATCGAGTCGGCCGCATCGGCCAGCAGCTCGACGGTGGCGCTCCCGACGTCGCTGGCAGCGGCCCGGCGGGCCAGCTCGATCAGGCCCGTGTCGTCGGCCGGTGCGGGCCCGGCCTCGATCGCGGCCAGGGCGCCGCCCGCGCTCAGGACGTTATCGAGGCGGGCTCTTATTTCGACGGAGGGCCGCTTCGTCCCTGCGGCCACCTTGGACAGGTAGCCGGGGTTGCACGGCACCCGGCGGGCGGTCTCGTTCTGCGAGAGGCCGCGTTCGGCCATGAGGCGGCGCAGCTCGGCGCCGAAGTCCGTCATCGCGTGCACCAATCGCGGGGGACCTGATGTTGTCCTGCTGCTGCCCGTTGGGGCGGGCAGCGGGCATCACCACCAAACTACGCGCCCGGTGGGGTTCACTGCGTGTCAGTCCGAACTCACACGGAGGGGAAACGTCGCGATGGTGCACGCGACCGGCGGTACGCCGCTGGAACAACAACTGGCCGGCCAGCTCGGCCACAACGACCACACCACGACAGGGCCGAACTGGCATCCATGGCAGTCCGACACCGGCCAGTGGTGGGCAACCCGCCGGGGCCGCTATCGGAATCCAATGACACTCGGCCCAGCACACGACCGGGCCGAACTGGCGGGCATCGTGGAGCGCGAAGGCGGCTACCAGCTCGACGGACGGGCGGGCTGACCGTGACCTACCTCGCCCCGCTCACTGCCGACCAGCTCATCGAGGCGCACAAGGCGGCCGACTACCTGCTCAAGCTCCCCGCGCGCCTGGACGTTGAACTGGCGATCAAGTTGGATACCCTCCGGGCCGACCTGACCGCCGCAATCGAAGACCACGAACCGGCGAGGCTGCGGAAGTGACCGGGGGCAGCGGTCCCGATGGTGAGCCAACCCTGGCCGATGTGCAGCGCGAATTTCCCGGCTTCGACTGCTACATGTCTTTTGGGTGGTGCTGGGCGACGCTGCGGAGCAACCAGGATGTGCGGGTGCGCGGCGAGGATCCGATGGACCTCCGGGACATGATCATCCGCGCTGTGTCGAAGATCGAGACCTAGCCCGGTGTCCTCAGATCGCCCAGGAGCCTCCCGGAGCCTGGATGTAGGAAATCCCATCCATGTAGTTCGTCCGGCGATGTGGGGTCGGCCTCAGCCTCGGGAAGCAGGGTTCCGGTCTCAGTTCCAATCGTCCGGATCGACCAAACCCGGCCGTTTCGGGCGGAACACCGAAGTCCGCGACGGGCCGGCCTGGTCGATCGGTACGGCGATCTGTTCGTAGGTCCGCAGCAGCGCGGCCTGCTGCGCCCTGGCCCGGTCCAGCGCCTCCTGGGCGGCCTGCCAGCGGGCGCGACGATTCAGCAGCTCGACATAGGCCGACCGATCATCAGGGGACAGGCTGGCCGCCCGCTCGTGCAGATGTTCGTCGCGCAGGAACGCGTTACCCATCCGCATCGACTCCGCGGCCTCCTCCAGGTCGGCCTCACAGCGCTCAACCAATTCGTCAGCGGCACCGAGTCGGTGCAGGAAGTCACCCCCGCCGTCCCGGCTGAACGACGGCGGTTCGCCGTCGAGGTAGGCGCGCTGTTCAGCCATGCTCATGTTGCCCCAGGGATCCCGGCCGCTGCTGCTGACGTGGCCGGGCGGGTACACCGTTGCGTCGGAATCGGACAGGTTCGTGGCGTTGCCTTCGCCGTAGCTGTAGGACTTCAACGGCGAGCCGCAGGCTGGGCAGAAGTTGTGATTTTCGTCGGTGACCACGCCGCAGTGCGTGCAGCGTGAGTGTCCGTCCTGGTCCACATAGGTGAGATCGCCCATCTCTGTCCTTCCTTCGCGCTTCCCGGCGGGCACGCGGCCGGACGCGAGACCCTCCGTCCGGTGCGTTCCCGGTTCTGGAAGCCCGCCGGGAAGCGCTCACCTCTGACTACCCCGCTAGCTGGTCGGCTACTGCCTGCCCGCGCCGCTTGCGTGCCCGGTACCTGCGGGAACGCGCAGCCGAGAGCGCCCTTTTCCTGGCAGCGTCACGATCAGCATCACGCAGCAGCGTGTACAGCGTGTGCTCGGCGGCGACCAGGGCAGGCGGCGGCTTCGTCCCGTTCACCACGAACCGGCGTAGCCGAGCCCGGCGGCTGAGCCAGACCTCGACCGCCTCTACCGGGGTCAGGTCAACGAGCACGCGCCCACCAGCGCCGGGATCGCCGCGCTGGACATCTCCCCGTCCCGCTGCAATGCCGCTGCTACCAGCCGGACCTGCTCCACGTCGGCCGCCAAGATCGCCCGCGCCTCCGATTCGAGCCACGCCAGCCAGCGAGACGCGCCGACGTGATCAGCGCCATGGGCCAGCGACGCCCACTCGGCGGCCCTGACCGCATCGCACACCCCGGCCGGGTCGTCCATGAACGCTGACATAACGAGCTGGTCCGCCGGACCCGGCAGCTCCGGCAACTCGGCCAATCCGGGGGTTTCCAGCAGCGCGGCGGCCTGCTCGCCCACCGGATCGACGATCCGCCCGTCTAGCACGGGGGCAAGCAGTTCTTCACCGATCTGGCCAGCCAGAGCGATCAAGCAGGTGTTCGTTACGAACTCGCGCTCGGCAGCGGGTCGCAGCAGGAACGGCCCACCGGTCAGCAGCGGTACACCCATCGGCGGATCCGCAACCGTGCAGCCGTCCGCGACCGCGCCGCGGTTCACGCTGGCCACACAGGGCCAGCCAAGCCGGTAGGCCAGCCATGCATGGCTGGCCTCATGCTCGGCGCTGCTCATGCCCGACAGGGTAAGTCGCACTGCCGACAAGACACGCTAGGCGGGCGGCGCGACCAGGGTCAGCTTCGCCTGAACCGCCCGC
>DASXMU010000219.1:0-9898 GCA_036495485.1 Streptosporangiaceae bacterium | reverse complement strand
GAGTCCTACCGCCGCCGCCAGCGGCCCGTCATCACCCCGGCTTGACGAAAACGATCAGTTACCCCAAGATGATCCGGCAGCCCCAAGGTGGTCCCTAGGTCGTGGCAACACCCTGGTCCCATGCTCCTGGCAAATGACAGTGGCCCATCGACACCACTGGGTGGTGGTCGGTGGCACATCGACACCACGGGTAAGGGGGGCGTCACCGCCAGGCTGCCCGCCCTACCTGGCCAAGGCGGTCACTGGCCCATCGACACCACTGGGTGGTGGTCGGTGGCACATCGACACCACTGGGTGGTGGTCGGTGGCACATCGACACCACGGGTAAGGGGGGCGTCACCGCCAGGCTGCCGCGGGCCGTCACAGCCGCCGGTCAGGCTGGCTCGGTGAGCCGGATCCTGATCGCGCGGAACATGCGCGGCGTATCGCGCAGCACGGCCAGCCGGGGATCGGGGACGGTGAGGAAGCGGCCGGTGGCCAGCGCGAAGTAGGGCCCGAGCCGTACGTCGGCGCGCAGTGCGGCGACCGCCCGCCTGTCGCCGCCCAGCACGACGGCATCGAGCCCGTCCCCGAACTGCCCGAACACCGCGGCAGCGTTGTCCGCGGCGGCGGACATGGCCTGCGCGGCCTGCTTTTCCCTGCGCCGGGCGAACCGGTGCTGGGAGGTCCCGCCGGCCGCGCTGCGGCCGTGCACGAGCCGCGAGCCCACCTTGGAGGCGGCCAGCCGTGGCGGTGCGCCGGTGAACACCCCGGCCGCGTAGCCACCGAGGCGCACCAGCAGGACGCCGACCGTCCGGGCGGCCTGCGCGTGCCCGGCGATCAGCCCGGCGTACTCCGCGATCGCGGCTGGCGGCCAGCCGGGTAGCCCGGGCTCCAGCGGCGGGAACGGCAGATGGCACTCCGCACTGGCCCCGGCGGCCGATGAGAACGTCACGGCGTCACTGCCGGTAATCTCCACGGTCACGTCCGGATGACGGTCCGCGAAGTCGTTCGCCCAGGCCGGGAGCCTTTCCGGTGCGATTTCTATCCATCGTCCGCCACCACGTGCCGGATTCTTCACTACGCACCGCCTCCGAGCGTTTACTATCCGAATCGTGAACTACCGGCTGTGTGCCCTCCCCTCGCGGCCGGACGGGGGTTTTCCGAGCGCCGCGGCAGCGCGGCAGGCGACCACGATTGGGCAGGGAACATACCGATGACAATGCCGACTCGCTCCGGCCCGCAGGCCGGCTTTCGGCTCAGCAGCGATCAGCGCGTGCCGTGGGCACCTGGCGGCGCGCACCAGGATATCGCCACCGCTGCCAGCGACAGCGCCGTCGCCAGAGCGCTGCGCGCCGCGATCGGGGACACCGGGAAGATCCCCGATCTGCTCGATGTGCTGAGTGAGGGCAGGCTGTGGGTTCCGCTGCCCGACGACGGCACCAGGGTGACGGACGGCTCCTCGCTGACCCTGCCGACCGTCACCTACCTGGGCAGCGAGTTCGTGCCGGTGTTCACCTCCGCCGAGGAGCTCACCGCCTTCGTGGCCGGGCCAGGTTCCGGCGTGGCACCGCCGGTCGTGCCGCATGTCGTCGTCCCCGCCGCCGACCTTGCCAGGTCGCTGCCGGCCGGTCTCGGCATCGCGCTCAACCCCGGCGCGGCGGCGAGCGTGCCGGTCTTCCCGGACGGTGTGGCCTATCTGGCCGCGGTCCGGCGGCAGGCCGGCGGCGTCCCGATCCGGGTCAGCGTTCCTGGGGAGCAGCCAACCCGCCTGATCAGCGAGGCCAGCGCCGCACTGCGGGGTGTCCCCGAAGTCAGGGAGGCGCGCACCGCGTGGCTGTCGGTGGCGGGCCGGGGCGAGGGGCTGATCATCTCGATCGCCCTGGACGACCCGGCCGACGCGGCGGCGCAGGACGCGGCGGCGCACGCGGTCGAGGCGGCCGCGGCCCTGGCCGGCGAGGAGGCAGGCTTCCCGATCGACGTGATCTTCCCCGGTGACGGGGAGCCTGACCCGGTGGCCGAGTCGGTGGCCGCCAGCACCGGCCCCTTCTACCAGCGCTGCTGACAGCAGCGGTCGCCGCGTTGGCTAGTGTTGTCCCCACATCCACCGGGCGGCGACGGCAGGAGGCGGCGGGTGCGAGGGAAGGCCAAGGCGGCGCTGGCGTGCGCGGTCACGATCGTCGCGGTGGGCCCCGCCGCGTTCGCCGCCGGCCAGGCCGCCGCGCTGGCCTACGGCCGGGCCGCCGTCCTCGCCGGTCATGGGAAGCCTGCCCACAGCACACCGTCGCACAACGCGCCGCCGCCGCCGGCCGGGCCACCGACCACCCAGACACCGCCAGGGCCGACGGCGAACTGCCCGCCGTCCCAGGCCGGTTCCGCTCACCTGTCCACCGAGCCGTGGGCGCAGCGGGCTTTGCAGTTCAGCAGTGTATGGGGGCTGACCCGCGGCCAGCGGGTCACCGTCGCCGTCGTGGACAGCGGCGTCGACAACACCTCGCAGCTGAAAGGCCGGGTGACAGCGGTCGATCTGACCCAGACCGGTTTTGGCGACTGCGTCGGTCACGGCACGGCGGTGGCCAGCATCATCGCGGCCAGCGACGAGCGGTCCAGCGGAGTTCCCTTCTACGGCGTCGCGCCCGCCGCCCGCATCCTGTCGATCAAGGTCAACACGACCGCCGGCGGATTCGCCACGCTGATGGCGGAGGGCATCCGCCAGGCGGCGGACGATCACGCCGGGGTGATCAACGTCTCGATCTGCACCAGCGGCGACTTGCCCGCCCTGCGCAACGCGGTCGCCTACGCGCAGAGCCATAACGCGGTCATCGTCGCGGCGGCCGGCAACGACGGGGAGCCCAACTGCACCAAGAGCCCGTTCTACCCGGCCAGCTACCCGGGTGTCGTCTCGGTGGCCGCGAGCGCCGAGGGCGGATCGGTGACCGGCTACTCCGGTGGCAGCCGGACCCCGATCTCGGTGACCGCTCCGGGGGCGGACATCACCAGCGACGGGCCCCGCGGGGTCAGCACGGGCAACAACGGCACGAGCTTCGCGGCGGCGTTCGTCTCCGGCGAAGCCGCGTTGATCCGGTCCGCCTCCCCGCACCTGACGGCCGCTGAGGTGGTGAGCCGCATCGAGGCGACCGCCGACGGCACGATCGGCTCGCACGGCGGCGCCGGCATCATCAACCCGGTCCAGGCCGTCACCGCGGTGCTCCCGTCCCAGACCACGCCCCCGGCGGCCGCCCGCCAGCCGGTATCCATCCCCACGCTGCCGCACGCGAACTCATTCGCCAGGACGGTGGCCGTCAGCGTCGCCGCCGGCGGCTTCGCGGCCGCCCTCCTGGTCGTGGTCATCGCGGTCGTGCTGCCACGCGGCAGGCGGCGGGGCTGGCGGCCGGGCCGGGTCGACCTCAAGACCATCACAGGCCGGCCGGCCGCGCCCGGATCCGACTGGGGCGAACCGGAGGAAGAGGCCCCCCGGCACCGCGGCATCCATGCCCGTGGTGCCCCCGCGGCAGGTGAGGTGGCAATCCGCCCGCCGGCACCCCGCCGGGCCCGCTGACTGACACCCGGAGCCGGGTTCGCCGACCCTGGAGGCGTCACCGGAGCGGCGGAGCCACACCCCAAGGCGCCCCTGGCAGCCGCCAGGTCAGGGCAGGGCCGCGTGCGCCGGGCCGTCGAGGGCGGAGCCGGAGTCGGCCACGACCTCGGCGAGTGCGACCTGGACCAGCGCCGGCTCGGTGCGCCGCGCGGCGTAGAACCCGCGCCCGCTGGGCAGGCTCTGCGGCTTGACGCCGAACAGCGCACCCTCGTCCTTGCTGGCCGACATCAGCAGGACCGGCGAGCCCATCTCCCGCAGCCGCTGCACGACCGGCTCGTACATGGCCCGTCCCGCGCCGCCAGCGGACCGGGCCAGCACCAGGTGCAACCCGATGTCGCGGGCCTGCGGGAGCAGGTCGACCAGTGGCGTCAGCGGGTTCGTCAGGCCGGCCACCATGTCGTAGTCGTCCACGACGAGGAACAGGTCTGACCCGCTCCACCAGTCTCTGCGGCGCAGCTGGGCCGGGGTCAGGTCGGCCGGTGGCAGCCGCTGGACCAGCGCCTCGCGCACGTCGTTGATCAGCTGGGCGGCAGCCGAGGAGGAAGCGGCATAGCCGATCCTGTGCTCGGTGTCGGCCGCGTCAAGCAGCGAGCGGCGGTAGTCGATGAGGATGAGCCGGGCCTGGTCGGTGGTGTACCTGGCGACGATCGCGTCACAGATGACCCGCAGCAGGTTCGACTTGCCGCACTCGGTGTCGCCCATCACCACGAAGTGCGGATCCGCCGCGAAGTCGAGCAGCACCGGCGACAGCGTGCTCTCATCCAGCCCGAACGGGACCCGGGTGCCCGTCTGCTCCGGCCCGGGCAGCTGGGCGGCGGGGAAGGCTTCGGGCAGCAGCCGCACCGCCGGCGCCCGCGGGCCCTGCCAGGCCGCGTCCACCGTCTCCACCAGCCGCCGCACCCCATCGGCCAGAGTGGCCGGGGTGGGCTGGCCGTCGATGCGCGGCAAGGCGGTGAGGAAGTGCATGCCGTCCTTGGTCAGCCCGCGGCCCGGCGATCGCTCCGGGACGTTGGAGGCCAGCACCCGGCCCATCTCCGACTCATACGGGTCGCCGAGCCGCAGCTCGAACTTGGTGCCGAACAGGTCCCTGATGCCCGGCCGGAACTCCGACCACTTGTTGGTCGCGGCGACGATGTGGATGCCATAGCCCAGGCCACGCGCGGCCAGGGCGGTGATGTCGGCCTCCATCTGCTCGTAGTCCTGCCGCAGGGTCAGCCAGCCGTCCACCACCAGGAACACGTCGCCGAAGCCGTCCCCGGCGATCTGCCCCCCGGCGCGCAGCCCGCGGTAGACCGAGATCGACTCGATACCGTGCTCGGTGAACTCCCGCTCGCGCCGCTCCAGCAGGGCGCGGACCTCGGCCACGGTGCGCCGCACCCGCTCCGGCTGCTGCCTGGTCGCCACGCCGCCCACATGCGGCAGCCCGGCCAGCGCGCCGATCGCCCCGCCGCCGAAGTCCAGCAGGTAGAACTGTGCCTCGGCCGGGGTGTGCAGCAGGCTCAGCGAGCAGATCAGCGTCCGCAGCATGGTGGACTTGCCGCTCTGCGGGGCGCCGGCGACGCCGACGTGCCCGGCGGCACCGGACAGGTCCGCCCACAGCGGATCCCGCCGCTGATCGAACGGCCGGTCCACGATCCCGGTGACCACGCGCATGCTGCCGCGCTCGCTGCTGCCGGTGACGGTGCAGCCGTACTCCGGGCTGATGCCCAGCGGCGGCAGCAGCTGGTCCAGCGTGGGTGGCACGTCCAGCGGCGGCAGCCAGATCGCATGCGCCGCCGGGCCCTGGCCGGCCAGCTGGCGGGTCATCATGTCGAACAGGGTCTCCTGGTGCTGGTGCTGGGCCTGCTCCCGCGTGCCGTCGGCCGGGGCCAGCTCTGGCCCCCGCTCGGAGACCTGCACGACCTGCGGCCGCACGTATCCCGGGCCGTAGGGCACGATCGTCGGCCGGACCTTGGCCGTCGACAGCTGCGCGCTCGGCTCCGCGCCTGGCACGCCGGACACGTAGGCCGCCTTGAACCTGGTCATGCTGGTCACGTCGATCTTCAGGTAGCCATTGCCCGGCGCCGAGGGCAGCTCGTAGGCGTCGGGCACGCCGAGCACGATCCGGGACTCGGCCGCGGAGAACGTGCGCAGCCCGATCCGGTAGGAGAGCTGGGTGTCCAGGCCGCGCAGCTTGCCCTCCTCCAGCCGCTGCGAGGCGAGCAGCAGGTGCACGGCGAGCGAGCGGCCGAGCCGGCCGATCATCACGAACAGGTCGATGAACTCAGGCTTGGCGGCCAGCAGCTCGGAGAACTCGTCCAGCACCACGAACAGCGTGGGCAGCGGCTCGAGCCTGGCCCCGCGCTCACGGTCCCGCTCGTAGTCGCGCACGGAAGCGTAGTTCCCGGCCGAGCGCAGCAGCTCCTGGCGCCGCACCATCTCCCCGTGCAAGGCGTCCCGCATCCGGTCGACCAGCGGCAGCTCCTGCTCCAGGTTCGTGATGACGGCGGAGACATGCCGGAGCCTGTCCAGCCCGAGGAACGTGGCGCCGCCCTTGAAGTCGACGAGCACGAAGTTGAGCGCCTCGGGTGTGTGCGTGAGCGCGAGCCCGAGCACCAGCGTCCGCAGCAGCTCCGACTTGCCCGAGCCGGTCGCCCCGATCACCAGGCCATGCGGCCCCATGCCACCCTGCGCGGACTCCTTGATGTCCAGCTCGACCGGCTGCCCCTCGGCGTTCACCCCGATCGGCACCCGCAGCCTGTTCCTGGCCGGGCGCGGGCGCCACAGCACCCCCAGGTCCACCGCGTCCGGGTCGGCGATGCTGAGCAGCGAGGTCAGCGTGGTGTTCACCTCGAGCGCGTCCTCGCCCACGGCCTGGCCGGTGGCCGCCCGCAGCGGCGCCAGTTGCCTGGCGAGCGCCTCGGCCTCCACCACCGAGAGCGAGTCGGGGACGCCGACCTGCGAGGTGACGTCGGCTCCGGTGCGGTCGCGGTTGATCATGTCGAGCTGCGCCGCACCGACCTCCAGCCGCAGCACCGTGGCGTCCACCGGCCCCTGGCTGCTCTGGGTCAGGTCGACGACCGCGACACCGTCCACCCCGTCACCGCCGAGCTGGTGATCGAACTCGGTCGGCGCCCCGTCGACGATCACGACGCTGAACGGCAGCGAACCGGCGCTGCGGCCCGGCGTGAACCGCGGCCTGTCCTTGATCTCGGCGCCCAGCATGGCCTCGAGCTGCTGCATGGTCCGGGCCATCAGCCGGACCGGCCCGGCGGCATCGTACTCCGTCGGGTGCTGGTTGTGTGGCAGCCACTTGATCCACTGCCAGCGCCCGATCCGGTCCGGCGGCGCGCACACGCAGATGCGCACCTCTTCCGGCGAATGGAAGACGGCGATCTGGGCGATCATCGCGCGAACCATGCCCGCCGCGGCCTCGGCGTCGCCGGACAGCTCCAGACGGGCGAACGAGCGCAGCGATATCCCGACCGGCAGGTCGGGCACCCGGGCGTGCGCCTGGACGAACCGGCGCAGCGCCCCCGAGCACAACGGGTCGAGATCCTCGACCGGCTTGGTCTCCGGCGGGATCAGCCGCACGGCCAGGTGCTGGGTTCCCTTGCCCAGCCGGACGCTGCAGAAATCGGGATCCGCCGGGCGGCGCTCCCACACCCGGGCCAGGTCGCCGTCGGCCACCAGCCACCCCAGCGCCACCGGGTCCGGGCTCGTCCACTCCAGCGCTTCCCGCTGGGCCGCGGCGGCCCGCCGCACCTTGCGCCGCACCTGGCCCAGGTAACGCAGGTAGTCCCGGCGCTGCCCGTTCAGCTTGAGCTTGCGGTCACCCTTGCCGCGGGCGAACTGGCCGACCGCCATGCCGCCCATGCCCAGGCCCATAGCGCCGCCGCCGACCCAGCGCAGGGGGCCGGATCCCGAACCGGACATCATGGCCACCATGCCGAACGACATCGCGAGCATCGGCAGGTAGGTGAGCGTCTGCTGCATGCCGTCGTTGACCGGCTCAGGAATCTCCGGAGGCGGCTCGAGCAGGATCTCACCCTGGGGCATCTCGGGAGCCTCGCGCCGCTCCTGACGCCGCACGATGACGCTGCTCACAGCCTGCCTTCCTGCAACCGACTGGCCGGATCCTGACGGTATGTGTCGCACTGTGCTCAATCCAAAGTTCCGGGTTCGTCAAGAAACCCACTGGCGAAACGGCGCGTCCTTATCGCACGTAACCGCCATACTATTGAACCCGCTCGCCGGGATTCCGGTGAGTTGCCTACCGTAGCGGTATACCCCGGGCCGTGCCTGGCCCGCAGCGGTGACCCCGGCGCCGCCCACCGCACCGGGGTCACCGCCTACGATGCCACCTGGTCGGCGGACCAGCGACGGATGGATTGTGAGGGACACAGATGAGCCCGGCCAGCGGAACGGATACGTGCCGGATCACCGTTGTCGGACCGCGCAGGCGGGTCGACCTCGCCCTGCCGGTCTACGTGTCGTTCGCCGACCTGTTCCCCACCGTGGCCAAGTACGCCGGCCTCGACCAGCCGCCCGCCCGCCAGGAAGCCGGCGGCTGGGTGATGCAGCGCCTCGGCCAGGCCCCGTTCGCCCCGGACGCCACGCCGTTCCAGGCCGGCCTGCGCGACGGCGAGCTGGTCTACCTGTACCCGCGCCGGGCGCAGCTGCCCGAGTTCGCGTTCGACGACGTGGCCGATGTGATCGCCTCCGGTATCGGCGAGCGGCCTGGCAGGTGGGGGGCCATCGAAACCCGGCGGGTCGCCCTCGGTGCCGCCGCCACCGCGCTGCTGGCCGGTGCCGCCGCGCTGGCGCTGTCCGGGCCGCCCTGGAGCACCCCGGCGATCGCCTGCGCGGCGATAGCCGTGGTGCTGCTCGCGGCCGCGGCAGCCGTCTCCCGCGCGGCAGGCGACGCGGGCGCGGGCGCGGTACTCGGCTACGTCGCCCTGCCGTTCGCCTTCCTCGCCGGGCTGACCGGGCCTGCCGGGTCGATGACGCTGGGCCATCTCGGCGCGCTCGAGCTGCTCTCCGGATTCGGTGCCGTGCTGCTCGCGGCCACCCTGGCCGCGGCGGTGATCGCCGAGGGGGTCCCGGTGTTCCTCGGCAGCGCTGGAGCCGCCCTGCTGGCGGCCGGGGCCGCCTGGGCGGACGACGCGTTCAGCCGCGTCGGCCTGCCGGGGGCCGCCGCGGTGGCCGCCGGCGTCGCCCTCGCGTTCACCCCGCTGATCCCGACCATCGCCTTCCGGGCGGCGCGGGTGACGCTGCCCCCTGTCCCCCGCGACGCCGACGAACTGCGCCAGGAGACGCTGGCCGTTCAGGGGAAGGAAACGCTGGAGCGGACGGCTGCCGCCGACCGGGTCGTCACCGGCGCTGTGTCGGGCATCGGCATGCTGGGCGGGCTCGCCGAGCTCACGCTCGCCTTCGACCATGGCTGGCTGGCCAGGCTGATGTGTGGTGTGCTCGGCTGCGCCCTGCTGCTGCGCTCCAGGGTCGTCCGCGGCCGCGCACAGCGGCTCTGGCTGCAGATCCCGGGATACGGCGGCCTGGCCCTGCTCGCCGTCGGCTCCTCGCTGGTGCTTCCGCAGGCGAGAACCCTCGCGATCGTCCTGCCGGTGCTGCTCGTCGGGGCGGCCATCCTGACCGGCGTGGGCACCTGGCTGCCCAGCCACCGGCCGTCCCCGTTCTGGGCCCGCGCTGGGGAGGTGGTGGACATGATGCTCATCGTCAGCCTCATCCCGCTGGCGCTCGGCGTGGCCGGCCTGTACAGCTACATCCGCGGTCTGTCCGGCTGAGCGTCTGTGGACGCCGGGGTCAGCCCAATTTCATTTTGTATAAAGAACGAAAATCTGAGGAGCAGCCGACATGCAGAACCGCAAGGATCTGCTCCAGGCACACCGGCTGATGACCCAGCGGGCCGCGCTCGCGCTCATGCAGGGCGAGCCAGACCCGCCCGACCGGCCGCTGCGCCGGCTGAACATGGGCACGTTCAGCAGCATCCTGGTCGCGGTGATGGTGCTCGCCGTGTTCGGCATCTTGGGAGTGCTCGCCCCCGGCGGCGCCCAGGGCCTGAACTCCCCCGGCATCCTGATCGTCGACAGCCAGACCGCCACGTCCTACATCTGGTGCCAGGGCGGCAAGCGGCTATGCCCGGTGGTGAACTACGCCTCGGCCCGGCTGGCGCTGCAGAGTTCCTCGCTCAACCAGCGCACGGTCAGCCAGGCATCGCTGAGCAATTTCCCGCGCGGCCCGGAGATCGGGATTCAAGGTTTGCCGCCGCTGCCTGACGCGACCATGCTGGTGGGACAGCCGTGGTCGGTCTGCGTGCAGGCG
>DASXMU010000218.1:0-14174 GCA_036495485.1 Streptosporangiaceae bacterium | reverse complement strand
GCCCGGGCGGACCTGCTGCGCGGCCAGGTCGAGTTCGCGTCCAGCCGCGGCAGTGACGCACCTCCGCTGCTGCTGAAGGCGGCCCGGCAACTGGAGCCGCTTGACTCACGGCTGGCGCGCGAGACCTACCTGGACGCGCTGGCTGCCGCGCTGTTCGCCGGCCGACTGGCTGCTGGCGGCGGGATGCGGGAGGTGGCCGAGGCGGCACGGGCGGCGCCGCCGCCGCCGGGGCCCGCGCGGGCCCCGGATCTGCTGCTCGATGGCCTGGCCCTGCTGATCTGCGAGGGTTATCCGGCGGGGGCGCCGGTGCTCCGCCGGGCGGTCAGCGCCTTCCGTGGGGCAGATCTCTCCCGCGAAGAGGAGCTGCGTTGGCTCTGGCTGGCCTGTCATGCCGCACAGATTGTGTGGGACTACGACAGCTGGGACGTTTTGTCGGCCCGCCAGGTTGCGCTGGCCCGTGATGCTGGTGCGCTCATCGCTCTGCCCATCGCCGTTAACACGCGCGCGAGAGCGCACCTGTTCGCCGGGGAGTTCACCGAGGGCGCCTCGATGGTGGCGCAGGCTGGGTCGGTCACCGAGGCAACCGGGAGCAGGATCGCACCTTACGGCGCTCTGACCCTTGCCGTCTTCCGCGGCCAGGAAACACAAGCTGCTCAGCTGATCCAGACCATCACCGGCGACGCGGGACGCCGGGGTGAGGGTCTAGCGCTGAGCGCCGCGCAGTGGGCGGCCGCGGTGCTGGGCAACAGCCTGGGCCGCTATGAGCAGGCGCTGGCCGCAGCGCAGTGGGCGAGCGAGGACTCGCCTGCGGTGTGGTTCGCCAGCTGGGCGCTTATTGAGCTGATCGAGGCGGCTGCGCGCGGCGCGGTGCCCGGGCGGGCGGCTGGCGCCCTGGAGCGGCTGTCCGGCATCGCTCGCGCTTGCGGGACCGACTGGGCGCTTGGTATCGAGGCCCGTTCGCGGGCGCTTGTCAGTGACGGCGAGGATGCCGAGAGCCTGTACCGGGAGGCGATTGCCCGCCTCGGCCGAGCTGGCCTTCTGCTGGAGCTGGCCCGCGCTCATCTGGTCTATGGCGAGTGGCTGCGCCGTCGGCGGCGCAGACGCGACGCCTGCGCCCAGCTCGCCAGCGCGTACGAGATCTTCGACTCGATCGGCGCCGCGGCGTTTGCCCAGCGGGCGCGGATCGAGCTGCGGGCAAGCGGCGGCCAGGCCCGCGAACAGGCCATCGAGACCCGGGACCCCTTGACCGCGCAAGAAGCAGTGATCGCCCGCCTGGCCGCCGACGGCGCCTCCAACCCGCAGATCGCCGCGCAGCTGTTCATCAGCCCCGCCACCGTCGCCTACCACCTGCACAAGGTCTTCACCAAGCTCGGCATAAGCTCGCGCAGCCAGCTTGCCCCGGCGCTTCCCGCCCGGCAAGGCGGGGCGCCGGCCACGCTGCGGAGCTAATTCCCGGGCAGACCGGCGCACCCGGCGGCAGCACCAATGTGGACGGCCGTCAACTAGCGGGCCGTGGCTATCGAACCTGGCGGATACGGACCGGCGCGGAGCGGCCATAGCGTGAATGCCAGATCTCAAATGTCCATATGAGGTCGTGCAGTCCGCCGCTCGCCTCGGCGAACCGGCGCCCCCAGTGAAACGGGGGACGGGGCTGCGCAGCTCACCGCCCAGGAGATCGGCACGCTGCTGCGCCAGGAATGCGCCCCGATCGTGGTCATCAACTACCACGGGTACACCATCAAGCGCGCCTTCCACGGTCCGCACCAGCGCTACCGCAACATCCCGCGGTGGAACTGGGCGCTGCTGCCGCCGCCGTGGGCGGCGAGGCGGTGCGGACGGCGCGCGCCAGGACACCGGGCGAGTTCACTGCGGCCCTGGACAGCTTCGCCCATCCGGCTGACCAGGTGCTGATCGAAGTGATACTGCCCAAGATAGACGTGCCCGAGATGCTCTCCGCCCTGGTATGTGTCTCCAGGTGACCGGCGGCAACTGCCTTCTCATCCGCGCGGCGCTGACGTCTTCGGCCGGATTGGGAGGGGGCTAGTGCTAGGCGGCCTTGATGATGTCGGCTGCCTTCTCCGCGATCATGATCGTCGGTGCGTTGGGGTTTCCCCGTATCAGCGTGGGCATGACCGAGGCGTCTGCCACGCGCAGGCCGTCCAGGCCGAGCACCTTCAGGTCGCTGTCCACCACGGAGCCGATTGCGCAAGTCGCGGTGGCGTGGTACTGGGTCCCGATTGTCCTGCGGGCGTGCGCGAGCAGGTCGGCATCAGTGCCGGAGGCCGGGACGTCGAACGGCCCGGTGATGACCTTGCGCATCGCGGGCTGGCTGGTGATCTCCAGGGCGGCCCGCAGGCCCGCGACCATGCTCCGCCGGTCATCTTCGGCGTGCAGGTAGTTGTGAAAGATGCGCGGCGCGGCGTCCGGGGCGGCAGAGCGCAGGCTGACCTGGCCCCGGCTTTGCGGGCTCATCAGGCTCACGGCGATGACCATCCCGTCTACCCGCGGTAGGCCCAGGCCCTCGCCGAAGTACAGGACGGGACCGCTGTGGAACTGGATGTCAGGGCCCCCCAGACCGGGGCGGGTCTGGGTGAAACCGCCGCCCTCGTCGATGTTGCAGGTCAGCGGGCCCACGCCGGCTTCCTGCAGCAGGGTGAGGTTGGCCGGGCTCATCGCGGTGATGAGCGATTTCTCGTCGGTGAGGTAGTTGACCGGGGACAACGGGTGGTCCTGCAGCCCGTGCCCCACGGGAAGGTCCTGAACGACAGGGATTCCGAAGCAGTCCAGGTCGGCGGCCGGGCCGACCCCCGACAGCAGCAGCAGCTGCGGCGACCCGTAGGCCCCGGCGGACACGATCACCTCGCGGTCGGCGTGAATCACCTGCGTCTCCCCGCCCGGGTCGCCTGAGCTGATCTGGACGCCGGTGGCGCGCTGACCGTTGAAGACCACGCGGTGCGCTAGGGCGCCGGTGATGATCGTGAGGTTCCCCCGGTCCAGCGCAGGCCGCAGGAAGGCGTCGGCGGTGCTCCACCGCATGCCGTTGTACTGGGTCAGCTGGTGGCGGCCGACACCGGTCTGGGTGGCGCCGTTGAAGTCGGCGTTGTGCACGTGACCGGCCTGCACCGCGGCCTCGATGAACGCGTCGACCACCGGGCTGTTGGCCCGCGAGTCCGATACGTGCAGCGGGCCGCCCGCGCCGTGGTAGGCATCGGCGCCGCGTTCGTTGTCTTCCGAGCGGATGAAGTACGGCAGGACATCGCGGTAACTCCATCCCCGTGCGCCGCCCGCCGCCCATTCGTCGTAGTCGGCGGCGTTCCCCCGCATGTAGACCATCGAGTTCATCGAGCTCGACCCGCCCAGCATCTTGCCCCGTGGCAGGTACACGCGGCGGGCTCCCAGCTCCGGCTCCGGCTCGCTGTCGAAGTCCCAGTCCCACCGGGTCTTGAACAAGGCGGGGAAGGCGGCTGGAATGTGAATCTCCGTGGCGGTATCCGGCAGTCCCGCCTCGACCAGCGCCACCGAAACGCTGGGGTCTTCGGTCAGCCGGGCGGCCAGCACACATCCTGCACTGCCAGCACCCACCACTACGTAGTCGTACACGTCGATTCCTTTCTTCCGGTTCACCATCACGGCTGCCAACGCCCCCTGCCGAATGACCAGCGCCGCTAACTGATGCCCAGGAAAGGCCGCGACTATCGGCCGTTAAATGTCTAGCGCGGCGACGTATAGACGTTTGAGATATGACACCCACGCTAGGTTCGCGGCGCGCGGGTGCGCATCTACCGCAGCCCATAGTCGTGACCCGGTGGTCGATAACGGGTTTACAACCGGGCACGCCGGGACTGCCCCCGCGGTGCGCGGCTCTGCCTGGGAATCAGCCCCGCGGCGCGGCCAACGGCGCTGCGCCTCCGGGGCCACGAGCCGGAGAGTATTCGCAGGTCAACGGCTGCGCCGTACAGCTATCAAGCATCAGGTCACTGTCAGCCAGCGGGTCACGACTATGGGCTGCGGTAGATGCGCACCCGCGCGCCGCGAACCTAGCGTGATCACTACGTTCCGACAGCGACAGGAAGGGAACCGATGTCCAACCACTTCACCGGTCTAAGCCTGGGACCGCCGCTCGGCGACCAGCGGCTCGACCTGTGCGACCTCTACGCGTTCGGCGTCCCGGGAGACCCGTCAAGGACGGTGCTGATCCTCAACGCCAACCCCAACGCGGATGCATTGCATCCGGACGCGATCTACCGGCTGAACGTCGACAACGACGGCGACTACCTGACCGACGTGGCGTTCACCTGGATCTACAGCCAGCCCGGAGCCGACGGCAGCCAGACCTTCAGCTTCTACGCGGCTGCCGGCGCGCAAGCCCGCGAGGTCGAGGCGGCCGGTACCAAGGTCATCTCCGACGCGCCGGTGTCGTTCGGCCCGCAGGCTGAGTTCGTCACCAGCGATGGGTACAAGGTGTTCGCCGGAAGCCGCAGCGATGCGTTCTTCTTCGACTTCGACGGGATCAAGAACCTGTTCGACACCAGCGGCAACCGGAACTTCACCGCCCCGCACCTCGGGGACAAGTCCCCGTGGACCGGCATCGACTCCAACACCGAGGCAAACGTCTTCTCGATGGCCGTCGAGGTGCCGACAGCCCAGCTGGCACCCCGGCCCGAGCTCCACATCTGGGGACGGTGCTCGGTGCGGCGGGACGGCAAGCTTGTGCACGCGGACCGGGCCGGGCACCCGTCGGTCAGCAGCTTCTTCAACACCGACGACACCAAGGAGGAGTACAACGCCAGCGAGCCGGCCAACGACCGCGAGCGCTGGACTGACCTGTTCGTCCACCTGCTGGGACACACCGGCGGCTACACGCGCGAGGAAGCCATCGCCGCCCTCCACAAGGAGGGCATCCTGCCCGACGTCCTGCACTTCGACCCGTCTAAGCCGGCCTCCTACCCCAACGGCCGGATGTTCACCGAGGACGTCATCAACGTCCGGGTGGCGTTCCTGACCAAGAACGAGGCACCCCCCACCGGGCTCAGCCCGCACACCGACACCCTCGGCAGCTTCCCCTACCTCGGCAACCCGCACCCCACAAGGCCGTGAACCGGAACCCGGCAGGAGGAGTCATGACAATCGAACTAGTGCCGCTCTGCAAGCTGGGAGTCCAGTTGCGGCCCGCACCGGCCGCGAACGTGGGTCGAGCCAGGCGCACAGCCAGGCGATCACGCGGGCCAGGCGCGCAGAGCAACCAGCTTGCTCCCGCGCTTCCCGCCCGGCGACGCACAGCCCCGCCGATCACGCCGCCGGGGCTGATTCCCGGACGGATCCCGCGTATCGCCCAGCGTGGCCTGACTATCAACACGCTACCGACCATCGGGTCACGACTATCGACTCCGGCGGATGCGCACCGGAAGCAGCGGCCATAGCGTGGATGTCATATCTCAAATGTCCATTGGTAGTTGCGCTAAGTCATTAGGCCGACATAATCCGCGGCCGTTTTCAGCACCAACAAGGTATATGCACTTGCTTTCTGGGGCCAATTACCCAGGAAAAACGAAGATCCGACACGAAGGACAGGAAGTTATGGCAACACGAAAGATCGCCGGTCGCGGCAGCAGCGATAGGATGCAGCGGCTCCGCGGCGGCCCAGTCCGCCTGCGGATATTGCTGGCGCTGCCGGCCGCCGCCGCGGCCCTGGTGGCTCTGGCCGCGTGCAGTTCGTCCGCACCCCATCCGGAGCCTCCTCCGGCAGCAGTCCGGCCGCGGCGGCCGCGGGCACGGTGAAGACCGCGAAGATCGGCGGCGTGACGTTGCTGACCACCGCCCGGGGGTTCACGCTGTACTCGTTCGCCCCCGACACGCCCACCACGTCGAAGTGTTACGGGACGTGCGCAGCCAGCTGGCCGCCAGTGAAAGGCCGGGTGACCGCGGCCGGGGTCACCGGCACATTCGGCACGATCAAGCGATCCGGCGGCTCGGTCCAGGCCACCTTCGACGGCCCCCCGCTGTACACCTTCGTCGGCGACACCGCACCCGGCCAGAACAATGGCAACGGCCTGAACGCGGCCGGCGGCCTGTGGCACGAAGTCACCACCTCCGGTGCCGCAGCACCGGCCAGCAGTTCCTCACCGGGCTCCGGCAGCGCAGGCTACGGGTACTGAGCCGGACGGCACCCGACCGGGACAAACCAGCACCACGGCAGAACGGACTGACGCGATGAAACGGCGGGAAACGACGACCAGGCAGGCAAGGACGACGGCTGCCGGGCGAGCCGGAAAAGCACACGCCGGGCCACCAGGACCTGGCTGGCGGACAGTCCTGCTGCGGGTGCCGGGTGCCGCTCTGCTGATCGCCGCCGGGGCGATCCACCTGGACCTGTACCACCTTGCATACCCCCTCGAATGCGCGTGCGCATACGGGCGGTCTGGGCTGCGGCGCAGCCACTCCCCGGCCGGACCCTTTGATCACCAGTCTGGCGGCGGGCGGAATCTTCAGTTAGCTTCCTTCCGGAATCGGCTGATTACCAGCAAGGGCCCTGCAGGGGCCGGAGGGACGCGGTTACCGCGGCGCTGTCATCTCGCACGGCTGCGGCGAGGGCGGCCGATCTGCCGAACCGGATGTGCCCGGGACCGCCGGGCCGAGGACGACTGGGCACGGATCTGCCGGGCTCGCCCGGGTCCGCCGCCTGCTCGGCGAAGGCCCGCAGCCCGGCGGGCAGCCGCTCGCCGCGGTGGATGGCCGCAGCCAGCCCGGCGACTTCCTCCCGCACCGGTTCGGGGGCGATCGGGGCGGTGGCCAGGATCGCCTGCTCCAGCCCGGCCGCGGCGGCCAGGGTGTCGCGGAGCTGCTCGGTCCACGACGCCATCGCCTCGATCCGAGCCAGCGAGGTTTCGTGGCCGCGGTCGCGGCCCAGGATGCGGGGCAAGAACCAGGCCGCCAGCCCGGCCAGCACGCTGCCGACCGGCCAGCGGGTCACCCGCGCAACCAGCGCTGCCGCGAGCAGGGTGCTGGTCACCCGCAGCCAGGTGGCCAGGGCTCGCAGCCGGGCCAGGCTGTCCCGCCAACGCGGATCGCCTGCCGGGGCGGGCGGGTGCCGCAGGGCGGTGAGGATCAAGATCAGGCCCAGCCCAGCGCCCACGCCGAGCAGGGCGGCCAGCGCCGCGTTGCTACCCATCAGGCACCCGCCTGCCCGGGGGCTGCCATCCGGTGGCGGCCAGCTCTTCCAGGGTGGCCGCGCGGACCGGGACACTGGGCACGGCCCGCCGGTCCCGGCCGGGCGCGTACACCTCGTTGGACACGATCTGCCGGCCGTCGGCGTCGGTGACCTCGCGGATGCTGGAGGTGCACCGGCCGCTGCGCGTGTCCCAGGCGAGCTGGATCACCAGGTGCACCGCCCCGGCGACCAGCAGGTTGGTCTCCTCCATCGACAAGTGCTCACCCGACTGGGCAGCGTAGGCGGCCAGCTTGGTGAACGCGCCGCGGGAGGAGCTGGCGTGGATGGTGGTCATCGACCCGTCGTTGCCCCGGCTCATCGCGTTCAGCATGGGGATGACCTCGCTGCCGCGGACCTCCCCGACGATCACCCGGTCCGCGCCAGGAACGTGGCCCCTACGCGGGGTTCTGGCTGCTGCCCGGCGGCAAGATCGAGCCGGGTGAGCGGATCATCGACGCGGCCCGCCGTGAGGCGGCCGAGGAATCCGGCTGTGAACCCGGCGAGCTGACGCTGACCGGCGCCTATGAGATCCTGGGGCCCGATCACCACTTCATCATGTGGGCCTACCGCAGCAACACCAGCGCCACGGCCGCTGACGATTTCACCGGGCATCACATCACGGCAGTGCGCCAGATCCGGTGGGACGCGGCACAGCCGCATCCCACCGACATACCGATCCTGAACGACGCCGGGGCAGCCGCCTATCCGCGAGCGCTGATCGAGGACCAGATGGCCCGCGAACAGATCATGATGGCCAACGTGCTCACCGGCGAGACCTTCGGAGCCGCCAGTAGCCGGCGGTAGCCAGCTCCAGGCATCTGCCCGGCAGACCGGGCGGTCGTGGGCCAGCGTCGTGGGCAGGAGGTGAGGGCGGCCCGGGAGGGCCCATCGACCCGGCATGCAGCGCCCAGGCGATGGTCTCGGCAACGGCGGGGACGTGGCGGCGGTCGCCGAGTTCCAGGTCTGCCCAGCAGAACTGGAGCAGACGGCAGTCGATCTCGGATGCCGGCCCGTCCTGGTCGGGTGACAGGCTCAGGTAGGGCGGGGGGATGATGACCTCGCCGTGGTGGCCGAGCTTGTCCAGGGCCCGCTGTAGGGCGGTGAGGTCTTGGATCTCCAGGATGATTTCGGCGGGATGCTCGTGGCTGGCGCAGGCGCGCAGGATCCAGATGAGCCGGTCGGCGGCTGTCCGCACGTTGCCCCGGGCGGTGGCCAGGTGCGGGTGGATCCCGGGGATGAACAGGCCGCCAGTCTCAGTGGCGAAGACTCTCTCGCAGATTCTGGCCGATGCCCCGCCGTGCACGAGGACATGGGGATTGCGGTCCGGTGGGCGGGCCAGTTCGGCTGGCCAGCCCCGGCGGTGCAGTTCGGCGGCCAGCCTTCCCAGCACGGGATGCGGCTCGGCGGGCATGCCAGCCGCGCTATTGCGGGTCATGAGGTGGCTGCTCGCGGATGGTGGAGCCTTTGATGTAAGCGGTCAACGCCAGTTCTGGGATGCGGAAGGACCGGCCGACCCGGATAGCCTCCAGCTCGCCGCTGTGGCAGAGCCGGTACACGGTCATCTTAGATACGCGTAGCAGGCCAGCGGCCTCGGCCACGGTCATGAACTGCGGGTCAGTCAACATGGGCGCCTCCGGCGATCTGGCGGGCTGCCAGTGACGGGACGGGTCGCCGTCCGGCATCGGCGTCGGTGGAATTTCGTGGTGATCTTGGCCAGGGAAGGGGTGAGCTGATCCGCACAACGCATCGGGGGCGGGCCGGTGAGGGCACCGAGCAGGTCGGCCGGGCTACCGGCCTTGATGAGGTTCAGCTCCCCCGCTTCAATCCACGGCCGGAGCTCGACCGCGAAGCAGGTGCCGACCCGCCCTGGCCAGCACAGCCACGTGGGAAAGCGGGCTTGCACCACGGCCAGGTTCAGCCGGTCCCGCTCGCCATTCACCGCATTCACCGCTGACCCGCCGACCTGGTGAAGCCGCCCGGTGTCCAGATGAGCGGGTGATGCCAGCTCTGCACGCTGGGGCGCTGGCACAGCAGTGTGTGGCGTTTCCGTTCGTCATCCCGTCACGCCCTCCGGACGCGCAGCCGCTGCCGAGCGCGGTGGCCTGCACCGGCAGGTGCCCTGCACCCGCCGCTGGTCCTGGCTCGGATGAACATCTCCGGAGGGTGGTCTCGGCACCAGAGCCCGAGCAAGAATGCCGTTGCTGGCTAGCTGCAGGTGGCAGCGCGAGTCCAGCGGCGGGACACTGCAAGGCGGCCCTGGACATGGTGCGACGCGCAACGGCGCTCATCGCAGGTCAGATCCGCATGGTGATGCTGACGCGCAGATGATCGGAGTCGGGGTGGCTGGGGTCGGCGGGCTGGTGCACGTGGTAGCTGCCGGGCACGATGGCGTCTTTCCAGGCGGCGTTGACCAGGATGCGGTCGATTGCCCGCCGTTCCCGCCCGTCGGGGACCGGGATCTGGGTGGGGGTGTGGATGCCGGCCAGGTCGGCTACGTCGTAATAGCCGATCCCGCCCCTGCGGCAGCCGGCGACGGGATCCCACCAGCCGATCAGGTAGTCCAGCGCCCGGGTGTCGGGCACATATGGCCCGGCCTGGGCTGGCCCGTGCTGCCACAGCACGCGGTGCGCCCGCGCCCAGTCCTGGCCCGCATCAGCCCACCGGGTGGGATCGTTCAGCTCGCGGTCTTCCCACATCGGCCCGGACGGGACGGTGTTCCAGTCCTGGGCGATCATGGTGGGGAAGCGGGGGTCGGCCAGGCGGCGCAGCCGCTTGGCATCGGCCAGCCGCCCCTCCCCGCCATCGAGGCCGCCGTGACCGGTGCGGATCCGGAAGATCTCATCAAAGGACCGGCCGGGCAAGGTGGCCACCAGCAGGTTGCTGTTGCGCGGAGCGTGATCAGGCAGCCGGTGATAGTAGAACCGGCGGATCACCACCGCCTGGGGGTCCACGAAGATGACCGGCGCATACAGCCCCTCGGCCGACAGTTCGCAGGCCAGTGGGATGTACGGGCGGCCCCCGGCGGCGCGCATCGCGGCGGCGGCCTCCCACATGCCCTCCCCGCCGGACAGTTCATAACGGTCGCCCTCGCCCATGATCAGCACGTGCGGCCACCGGTCCTGGTCCCCGGCTACCCGCACCAGGCCGGTGAAGTCGTAGCCATACCCTGAGCTGTAGGCGTGATCACGGGAGTTCGCCAGCCCTCCATGCTCGAAATTGAAGTAGGCGAAGTCGATCTCGGTCACGTCATAGTCCCTTTCATCTCAGATTCTGGCCCCGCTGGCATCAGCCCAGCCGCCCCGGGCTGCGCGAGGTGGTGGTCAGGGGGGATGAGTCCCGGCTTGTTACCGCCTGCCGCGTTCAGCGGCGTGCTATCCGCGGGACGTTCCGGCCAGGTCATGGGCCGGTGGCGGTGCTGGCCGGTGCCAGGCCGGCGGCGATGGCCGTGGCCGCACCGCGCACGTCGATAGCGTCGTGGGATCGCCCCTGGCCCCAGTAGAACCGCCATCCGGCCGAGGTCCACAACAGCCAGACGGTGAGCTGCGCGCCAGCGTCCGCGCGGATGAGCAGATGTGGGTGCTGGCCGTGGCGGTGAAGCTGGCAGTCCAGCCCGGGACCGGCGCAGGCCGGCAGAGCCTGGCACAACGCGTGCAACAGGCCGGGCCGTGCGTCACGGGGGATGCCGCCGGGGGTGTTCAGCAGCTCCTCGATCTGGCTGGCCGGGTAACGCCGGGCACCGGGGCCATCCGATCCGCAGGGCCGCAGCAGCCCGGTCGCAATCAGGCTCGCTAGCTCGTGTGGGGTGATGCTGAGCAGCGTGAGGGTCTGCGCGGTGGTGAGCATCAAGCCGGGTGCCGCCCTCGCCGCCACCATGCCGGGCTCTGGCCCGGCCGTCTCAGTGATGGCTGGCTGCTGTTCGGGAACGGCGGTGCCGGGCCTGGTGGGTGGTGGGTTTTCGGCGGGAGGATCAGCGGGCGGCGCTGCGCAGTTGCCGTGCCCCGGGGGTTGTGGCTGGCTCGCGGGCGGGACCGCCGCTGCCCGGTCCAGGACATCGAGCGGGATGCCCAGCACCTTGCTGAGGTAGCCGCGCCAGTACGGCGATGGAATATGCCTGTCTGTTTCCCAGTGGGAGATCGTGGCGCGGGTGATGGCGGTGGTGCCCGATTGCTCGCTCAACTGTGCGGCGAGTGCGTGCTGGGACTTACCCGACCAGGTCCGGGCCCGCTGGATGAGCGTGCCCAGGGGCTCGCCTGGATCCCACTGCAGCGGTGCGCGCAGTGCGCTGGGCATTTACCTCACGGCCTTCCGGTGCTGCATTGGCCGGGCTGGACCGGGACCCCGGCGCGCAGGATCAGGCAGCGGATGTGGGCGGGCGGGTGGCGGGTGAGCCCGGTCAGGTAGCGCAGGGCGCTGATCGTGCGCAGTTCCCAGCGGGACGTGCGCGGATGTACTCCCCGGCTTGCGGTCACCATGGCGATGAGCGCCGCTGCCCCGTGCTGCTGGGCGGCGCGGCGGGCACAGCCGGCCTCCAGCAGGCGGGCTGGTACCTGCTGGCCGTCATCGTTGCTGGCCCGGGTTGCCGCTTCGCCGATGACGGGGGCTGGTGGGGTCGTGGATTCATACAGTCCTGCCTTCGGAGATTGCTGAGCCCGGGGCTGGTCATAAGATCGGTCTGGCCGCGAGGGCTGCGGGGATGGCTGTCATGGGGTACGCGGCCGGGTGTCCGCTCAAGCCTTATGTTCGGATGACTGTGATACGGCGCTCGCGGAGCGTGCTGTCGGTTTGTGGCCGCGGGCTGGCTTTGGGTGCCAGCGGCGCCGGTGCCATGGGCTCTTGCCCGAGCAGGGTGGCTATTGCCTTGTCCAGCTCACCGCGGGTGAAGGTGGCGGTCTGCTCCCCGTGCCGGATCTCGATCCGGTACAGCGACCAGGATTTCTTCCGGCAGCGGAACGCGAGCACGAATATCTTGCGGCCAAAACGCAGGCGCAATTCGGCCTGATTGCCGCTCACGCTCGTTTCCGGTGTGACCCGTACCCACGTCTGCAAGTAGGCGGCATAGTGGCGGACCATGGCCGGAATGGGAACCGGCTCGCCGGGTACTGGAATTGCCGGTGGCTGGCTGAGGGGGCTGGTGTTCATCCGCACAGCGCCCAGACGATTTTGCCGCCCATCTGCGGCGTCCGGTATGAGCCCCAGCGTTCGCTGTACGCGTGAACCAGGAAGATGCCCCGGCCGCTATCGGCGTACTCATCCGCCTCGGTCAAGACCGGCAGATGGGGGCTGGCGTCCCAGACCAGCACCAGGACTTTGCTGGCATCAGATAGCATCCAGAGGCGGACCGCCCCGGCGGGGCGAATGGCTCTGGTGGCAGCGACCGCGTTCGTGACCAGCTCGGAAACCACCAGTTCGACGGTTTTTGTGAGCGGGGTCAGCGTCCATTCCCACAGGATGTGGCGGGCGTGCAGCCGGGCGGAGGGGACCGCACCGGGCAGCGCACCCAGTTCCAGGTAATCCCGCATCGGCCAGTGGCGCTCCATGCCGGCTCCTCCGTCCGCGGTGGGCGGAACCGGCACCGGAGCCCTGCTCTGCCTGGGGCCGGGCGTCAGCACTAGGGCCACGGCCCCAGAAACAGTGCCGGTTCCGCCCCGGCCAGAACAGGCACCACCACCGCGGGAGCGTGGGGCTGAATGTGTGCTCGTTCTGCCGGTCATCAGTAGCTCCTTCCGCCCTGGCCCAGCCGGTCTTGACGCACGCCCGCCGCAGTTCACGACGGCACACCCTGCCGTGCTGGTCTTGGCCGGCTGTCCCCGCGGTGGGGTGATGGCCGGCGGCAGGAACGCCGGGCAGGGCCGCATCAGTGAGTTCCAGGCGGTGCGGGGTCTGCCCGCCAGCGCGGCGGCCTGCCGCCGGTATGGCCCGGTTGCCCGCCGCCCACAGGCAGGCACCGGGCCGGCAGCCGCGCGGCACGCGGTGGCTGCGGGCGCCGCGCGGCGGGTCATGCGGGGTTGCTGGAACGGCCGCGCGGCCAGGACACACTGAGGCCATTGCTGGCCGCGCGGCCGGTCATCGGGCCAGGCACCGGATGTCACGCAGTGCCTGGCGGGGAAGTTTGCACAGGCGGCCAGAGCCGCCAGGTGGGCGGCGGCGGACAGACGCTCCAGCAGCGCTGCCGCCTGGGTATGCTCCTGGGGCGTGGCGGTGCGATGGCAGCCGGGTGTGGTCACGGGCTCCGCGGAATATCCATCACGGCGTCTGTCTGCCTGGTGGGCTGATGGCACGTGTGCGCTCTGGTGGTGATCAGGCATGGTCACCGCTCATGTCCCGCGACTGGCGGGCGGTGGCCAGGGTGTGGCGCAGCCGGGCGGGGGGTGGCAGCACGCCAGCCGCCGCCGCGAGGGCGCTGAGCACCCACCCGCGCCAGCGCACCCGGCGGGAGCCGGAGCAGTAGCAAGAGCGGGGCGGGTTGCGGCCCGGGAGTGGGGGCAGGTGGCGGACGAGTTCAGCGGGGCCGTGGTGGATCAGGATGTACCGGTCGGCGGCCAGCTCGATCAGCCACCCGCCCGCGATCATGACAGCCTGCACCGCGGCCAGGGCGACCGGCAGCCAGGGCCGGGGCACCGCCCAGCTCACGATCAGCAGGCCGCCCATCCGCACCGTGGGCGAGATGGCCAGGTGGAGCTGGAAGCGCCAGCCCCGCATCACGGCCAGCTTGCGGGCCACCCAGCCCACCGCATGGGCGGGGGCTATCCCTTGTTCCAGCAGGTCGCGGTGCACCACGATCAGCAGCCGGTTGCCGTGCGGGTACACCGACACCTCGGGCTGCCCGGGGACGGTCAGCGGGACGGCCAGGTGCACCGACCGCCACCAGCCCCGCGGTGCCTGCGCCAGGTAGTCCTGGATGCCATCCAGGGCCGGGCTGCACCGGAGCTGGACCGGCAGCGCCTGCCAGTGCGCCTGTTCCTGCCCG
>DASXMU010000217.1:0-15345 GCA_036495485.1 Streptosporangiaceae bacterium | reverse complement strand
TAGTCCACCTGGCGGGCGAGCCGGATGGCCGCTGCCGTCATCCGGTCGCGCAGCGCGGGCGTCAAACCGGGGGCAGGCGCCTCCTCGAAGATCTTCTGCCGCCGCCGCTGCAGCGAGCACTCCCGCTCGTAGCAGTGCACGGTCTGGCCGGCCGCGTCGGCGAGTACCTGCACCTCGATGTGCCGCGCCCGGCTGATGCTCCGCTCCACGTACACCGCGTCGCTGCCGAACGACGCGGCTGCTTCCCGCTGCGCGGCCGGCAGCACGGAACGCAGCTCGGCCTCGTCGCCGGCCGGCCTGATCCCCCGCCCGCCGCCGCCGGCGGCGGCCTTGACCAGCACCGGGTAGCCCACCAGGTCGGCCGCCGCCACGGCCTCGTTCATGCTGGCGACGAGCCCGCTGCCGGGCACGAGCGGAACACCGGCCTGCTCGGCTAGCACCCTGGCCCGTGCCTTGTCGCCCATCGCCTCGATGGCGGCGGCCGACGGGCCGGCGAAGGTCAGCCCGGCTGCCGTCACCGCCCGTGCGAACCCGGCGTTCTCGCTGAGGAAGCCGTAGCCGGGATGGACCGCGTCGGCCCCGGCATCCTGGGCGGCCGCGATCAGCGCGTCGATGTTCAGGTAGCTCTTGGCAGGCTGCGGCGGCCCGATCGGACGTGCGTCGTCGGCCTTCCGCACGTGGACCCCGTCGGCATCGGCCTCGGAGTAGACGGCCACCGCCTCCGCGCCAACGAGGTGGCAGGCCCTGATCACCCGGACCGCGATCTCACCCCGGTTGGCGACGAGCACTCTGCGAAGCGGCTTACCCGCACCCGACCTGAGGTCCATGAAGCGTCCTCCCGGCAGTCGACCCTGACCTGCGGTAACCTACTCGACCTCAGGTCAGCGCAACTAAGAGGGGACCACCATGAGCCTTGAGGAGGCTTCGCGCGAGCTCGAACAGGCCATCCACGATGCCCGGGTCGCGTTCGACTGCATCGCCCTCGGCCACATCAACCGCGCTCACACCAACGCGCTCACCGCGCGCACTGCGGCCGATGCTGCCGAAACCGCCCTGCGTGCCGCCCTCCATGACTCCAACACGCCGGTGGAGGAAGACGACCTGTAGGCCGTGTCCCGCCGGAGATCTGCGGGACACGGCCTATCGGGCTAGTAGGTCACGGGCGCGGGTGGATTCACCTGCCCAGCGAGCCCGAGAGCAGTGATGATCCCGTTCCAGCGTGCGGCTTCGCAGCCGTCGTCCGTCCGGTCCATCCGGAGCGAGATCCAGCTGCCATGCCACCAGCCGTCGATCGTGAGCAGCTCTGGTCCGTAGATGATCATCGGGCACATAACGTGCGGGGGCGGTGTCGCGGGCGGGAGCTGGACCTGGCTGAGCCGCTCGCAGGCTTGCACCGGGTCGGGCAGGGTGCCCCCGTCCGGGGCACAGGTCAGCGTCCACTGAGAGATCGGTGCGGACGCGGTCTGCTGGGCGGTGATCATGATATCCACCGCCGCATGCCACGGGAGGAGCTGGATAGGGGGTGACACGTTGCCACGGTTCGTGACGATCCGTGGCGCTGCCGTGCTTGCATTGGCAGGGCTGGCTGCGAGCCCGGTGAGCCCGCAGCAGAGAGCGGCAATACCGGCCGCAACCGGTACCCTACGCGCAAATGCCCTGGTCAGTAGTTGTTTCACATTAGTAATGACGCGAACACGCTGCGTAAACGTTGCTTCGTCTTGCCTGCTGTTTCGCGCCGGTCGATGTGAGGCTGACCGGCACCTGACCCCAGCAGTGTCACATCGACGGGGCTGGAGAGTGCCAAGGGGGCCAGAGAGTGCCTGGGGGCTGTGAGCTACTCGTCGGCCGGCTGGGCTTCGGCCAGTTCGGACCAGAAGGCAAGGGAAGCACGGGTGAAGGTGATGCCCAGGCGCAGGGTCGCGTAGGGGTAGTGCATGTCTGGGTGGCCGGCGATGTTCTTCTCGATCTCGGCGTAGCGTTCCAGTTCCTGTTCGTAGAGCTTGACCCGGGCCTGGGCCACCCTGGTCATGTCGGCCTCGTCGGTCAGCGCGCCGAAGAAGAGCTGCAGCAGGCCGGGCTCGCGGATCTCTGCCCGGCCGGTGTCCGGATCCCGCAGCCAGGCCTGCAGCGCCTCCCGGCCGGCCTCGGTGGCCGAGTATCGCTTGCGATGCCGGCCCGCTTCCTCTTGCTCCACCTCCAGCAGGCCCAGGCCGGTCAGCCGGTCCGGCTCGCTGTAGAGCTGCGAGTGCGGGAAGGACCAGAAGCAGCCGATCGACGCGTTGACCATCTGCTTGAGCTCGTAGGGCGTGGCCGTGCCGAGCCCCGCGACCAGGCCGAGGACCAGGTACGAGGTGTACGAGAGGCGAGGCGTTGACACTTGGCCGAGCATATCCTACGTTTAGTACCATCTGATTCGGACGGTACTATCTGGAGGTTGAAATGGCGACCGTGACCCGTTCCGCCGCGCTTCCGGCGTGGATGAGCGTGTTCCGCACCCCCGAAGAGGTGAACCTGCCGGTCGCCGACGTCGAGGGCCGGGTGCCCGAAGGGCTGGCCGGGACTTTGTACCGGGTCGGCCCGGCCAAGCTCGGCCTCGCCCACCATCTCTTCGACGGGGACGGGATGGTGAGCGCGGTGCGGTTCGGCGGCGACGGCGGTGTGCACTGCGCGACCAGGTTCGTCCGCACCCACAAGTACCTGGCCGAGCTGACCGCGACCCGGCCGGCAGTCAAGGGCTTCGGGACGCTCGCGGGCGGCGGGCCACTGCGCAACGTCTTGCAGGTGTCGGCAGGGAAGAGCAACGCGGCCAACACCAGCCTGATGTTCACCGCCGGCCGGCTGCTCGCCCTGTGGGAGGCGGGCCAGCCCTGGCAGATCGATCCCGTCACGCTCGAGACCATCGGTGAAATGAACTTCGACGGGGTCCTGGAGGCACGGCTGCCGTTCTCGGCTCACCCGCACTGGGATCCGGCAACCGGGGAGATCTTCAACTTCGGCATGGTGTACGGGCGGAAGAACACGGTGGCCTGCTACCGGATCGACCGGTCTGGCAAACTGACCGTGCTGGCCGAGGTCGCGGTTCCCGGGCCGGTCATGAACCACGATTTCATCGTGACCGACCGCTGGCTGGCGTTCTGCCTGAACCCGATCCGGATGCGGCTGCTGCCGTTCCTGACCGGGCGGGCCGCGTTCGGCGATTCGCTCGAATTCCATCCCGGCGAGGCAACCACGATCCTGCTGGTGCCCCGGGCCGGTGGGGAGCCGGTGCGGGTGGAAGCGCCCGCCTGGTTCCAGTTCCACTTCGCCGCCGCCTGCGACGACGGCGACGACGTGGTGATCGACCTGGCCCGCTACCAGCACTATGAAGACATCGGCCAGTACCTCAAGGAGTTCAGGACCAGCGCCAGCATCGGCCGGCCGTCCACCCTGTGGCGCTATCGCGTGTCCACCAGGACCCGCCGGGCCGAGGGGCACGAGCTGTCCCCGCAAGGACTGGAGTTCCCGCAGGTCGACGGCAGGTCCGCTACCGGCGGCTACCGGCAGGTCTACGGTGTCTTCCTGGAGGCCGAACGCGGCGCGGGCGGGCGCATCGGCAGCGTTGACCTGGCCACGGGCAAGACCGAGGCATGGGACCCCGGAGTCGGCCTGCCCGCCTCAGAGGCGATCTTCGTCCCCCGCCCCGGCGGCACCGCTTCCGGCGACGGCTGGCTCGTCGCGCACGTCTACGACCCGGCCCGCCAGGCGACCGACGCGGTCGTCCTGGACGCCCGCGATCTGGCGGCAGGCCCGCTCTGCACCGCCCACCTCCCGGTCAGCACCGGAATGACCTTCCACGGCACCTGGCGCCGCGCCGCCTGACCCGGAACTCCGCATCAAGATCGGCCTGGCCGTACGCCTGGCCGGTGAGGCCGGCCCGGCCCGCGTCAGTCGATGCCGGGGCCGAAGACCTTGGCCAGGCCGTCCAGGATGTCCTGGTCTCCTGACTGTTCGACCGGGCCGCCCGGCGGACGGTGCCAGAGCCAGCAGTCGAGGTCGGCGGCGGTGCCGGTGATCTCGGCTCTGGCTGGTTCGCCAGAGCCGGACTCGGCTACATGGATGTCGGGCTCGTCGTGGGACTTCCCGTCCGGATCGGTGCCGGTGAACCTGGCGAGCGTCACCAGCCAGGAATCCCCGGTGTCGGTGGCCCGCAACCGCACGGTCCGGCCCGGGACCGGGGTGATCGTGCCCCAGTCGGGGCAGGCCCCGTACATGATCCGCAGGCCCTCGTCCACGCCATCGGCGGCAAGCGGGGCGTCGACCGGGGTCCGGGAGCCGGCCGTCAGCTCGGCGTCGATGCGGTGGATGAGGGCCTCGTGCGCCTGGCGGCGGTAGATGAACCCAACGGTCTGCTCCCGCGACCAGGTCCAGGCGGGAGTATCCGGGCTGGTCGCCCTCAGCAGCCCGGCCAGGGCGGCGCTCGCCTGCCGGTAAAACTCGAGCAGGCCGGCCCGGTCGGCGGGGCGCTGCGGGTTGCGCTTCTCAGCCTCGTCGCCGGGCAGCTTCTCCCGGACCACCGTGGTCCAGAGGGACTGCACCTCGCCAAGGTGCCACAGCAGGTCATCGGCGTCCCAGTCCGGGCAGCTAGGCACGCGTGCCTGCGGCGGGGCCTGCTGGATCACGTCGGCGAAACGAGCGGACTCCCTGACGAGGTGATCGATGTAGTCCTCAGGCGTGAGCATGGCGCCCACGCTACCCCCGGCCACCGACAGGCCTGCAGCTCCGTTCGCACTGCTCCGCGATTGGATCCGCTGTGTCCGTTCAGAAATTTCTTTCCCCAATCAAACCGCGAAGGACAGCAAGATCGAAAACGGCGGGGACCGGGCAGGAAGATTAGCGGCCCGAGGGCAGGTCGCTGCCGCCTACGTGCTTGTCCAGCCAGTCGCGCAATGGGCGGGCGGCGCGCATGAAGCTGACCACCCGGTCCTTGGCCGCCGGCGTGCCCAGCCAGGCGGCGGCCGGCCAATCCTGCCAGGCGGTCAGGCCTTTGTACTTGAGCAGGTCCGCCCGTGGGTGGTCCTTGGGGAAGCCGCGCGGTGCGGTCTTCAGGGTCTGATGGCCGTGGACCGTGATCTTGTGCTGCTCAGCCTCGGCGATGATCTGGACCAGGATGTCACCCGAACGGTCCTCGGCGACCGCCTCGCGGTAGCGCCGCAGCTGGTCGGTGGCCATCTGCCACATGCCGCTGCCCACACCGAGGCCGTCGGCCGAGAGCTGGATGTAGCCGCCGTCGGCCACGGTCGCGCCGATGGCCGTCTTGTAGGGCGTCTTGTCGGCGCTGAACCGCAGGTCCCGGTACGGGCGGAAGATCTTCCCTTCGCCGAATTCGCCCTCCAGCTCAGCGAGCAGAGCGGCCATCGGCGCGTGCACCACGTTGTCGTAGGTCGCCTTGTTAGCCATCCAGTATGTCTTGGAGTTGTCGGCCACCAGGCCCTCGTAAAACTCCAGTGCCTCGGCAGGCCATCCGTTGAACGTCATGGTTCCCCCACGGGATCAGCTTGTAGCGGGCCAGGTTACGGCGCGCCCGCCCGGCGGCGATGAGCAGGATGGCGAACAGGATACGGCCGCCGCTTGACACGGCGTACAGATAACCGCTATCTAATAGATAACCGTTAGAGGGAGATGCGGGTGCGGCAGGAAGTTGTGCTGGCGATGCTGGCTAAGGAGCCCTCGCACGGGTACGAGCTGCGGGCCCGGCTGGGCCAGGCGCTCGGCCCGCTCGGCGAGGACATGAACGCCGGGCAGATCTACGTCACGCTGGCCCGGCTGGAGAAGTCCGGCCTGGTGAGCTGCGAGCGGTCGGCCGGGCTGGCCGACCGCCCGGACCGCAAGGTCTACGAGCTGACCGCGGCGGGGCAGCAGCGGGTGGCCGGCTGGCTGGCCGAGGTGAGCTGGCCGCGGCCAGACCTGGCGGAGTTCCACCTCAAGCTGGTCGCGGCCGCGTCCGGGAAGCTGGCCGACCCGCTGGCCATCGTGGACGCCCAGCGCCGCGAGCTGCTGCGCCGGCTCTCCGGCGCCCAGCGGGCCGCGATCGCCGAGCCGGGCCGGTCGTCGGCCGGGTTGCTGCTCGAGGGCATCGTGCTGCGGCTGCAAGCTGACCTGCGCTGGCTGGAAGCCTGCGAACGAAATTGGACAGGCCGGAAGGAATCTAAGCAATGACCGATACCACGCTGTTGTGTGCCAGCGGTGTGTGCAAACGCTACGGCAGCGGAGACGGGCTGGTCCGCGCGGTCGACGGGGTCGACCTGGCGGTGGCCCCTGGCGAGACGCTGTCCGTCATGGGGCCGAGTGGCTGCGGCAAGTCCACGCTGCTGCACATCCTGGGCGGCCTGGACCGGCCCTCGGCCGGGCAGGTGTGGCTGGCCGGGAACCGCCTCGACGAGATGGGCGAGCGCGGGCTGGCCCGGCTGCGCCGCGACGCCGTTGGCTTCGTCTTCCAGGCCTTCCACCTGATGGACGAGCTCACCGCCATCGAGAACGTCGAGCTGCCCGCTCTGCTGGCCGGGCGCTCGCCGCGCGCGGCCCGGCACCGGGCCACCGAGCTGCTGGACCGGATCGGGCTGGCGGACAGGGCGAAGTTCCTGCCCTCGGCGCTGTCCGGCGGGCAGCGGCAGCGGGTCGCGATCGCCCGTGCGCTGGCCAACGAGCCGCTGGTCGTGCTGGCCGACGAGCCCACCGGCAACCTGGACAGCGAGGCCACGCTGGACGTGCTGCGGCTGTTCGGCAGCCTGCACGAGGCCGGGCAGACCCTGATCATCGTCACCCACGACTCGCGGATCGCCGCCACGGCGGACCGGCTCGTCTCCATGCGGGACGGCGTGCTCGTCGACGAGACCAGGCTCACTGGCGGCAGCACGGGCAGCCTCGGCGCCCTTGCCGGGCTGGAGGGCTGAGGCCATGGGCCGGGTCCTGCTGGTCGGCCGGCTGGTCGCGGGGAACCTGCGGCGGCGTCCGGTCGAGGCCGGTTTGCTGATGCTCGCGATCGTGGCCGCCACCGCCACACTCACCATCGGGCTGATCCTGAACGGTGTGACCAGCCAGCCCTACCTGCGGACCCGGGCGGTCACCGCCGGGCCGGACGTGGTGGCCAGCGTCTCGCCGACGTTCGGCGGGCCGGGCTCTGGCGTCGTCACACCGTCCTCTGGTGGGCCAGCCAAACCGGCGCCCCCTGACGTGGCCGCGCTGACGGCACTGGAGCACGCGCCCGGCGTCACCGGCTCCAGCGGGCCGTACCCGCTCACCTGGGTCACCATGCAGGCGCATGGCCTGACGGTGGCGGCGGAGGTAGAGGGTCGCGGCCAGGCATCCACCCAGGTCGACCGGCCCAGACTGACCGCCGGGAGCTGGCTGCGGCCGGGCGGGGTAGTGATCGAGCGGGCGTTCGCCCAGGCGCTCGGCGTCGGCCCCGGTGATTCGGTCACGCTGAACGGGCGGTCGTTCAGGGTGGCCGGTGTCGCCGTCACCGCCGCGTTCTCGCCCTACCCCCAGATCTGCGCCGAGGGCTGCTTCATCAGTGGCCACCTGCCGGGAAATGATCCCGGCCTGGTCTGGGCCAGCGAGAGCGCTGCCAAGAGCCTGGCCTCGTCCAACGAGCCGGTCACCTACTACCTGAACCTCAAGCTGGCGAATCCAGCCAGTGCTGACGCGTTCGTGAACGCCCGCAACTCCGCCGCCCCGGCCGCCCCGTTCCTGGTCTCCTGGCAGCAGATCAGCGAGGCGGACGGCAAGCTGGTGGCCAACGAGCAGCGGATCCTGCTGATCGGAAGCTGGCTGCTCGGCCTGCTCGCGGTGGCCAGCGTCGCCGTGCTGGTCGGTGGCCGGATGGCGGACCAGACCAGGCGGGTCGGGCTGGTCAAGGCGGTCGGCGGCACCCCGGGCCTGGTCGCCGGGGTCCTGCTGGCCGAGTATCTGGTGCTGGCCCTGATCGCGGCGGGCGTCGGGCTGGTGGCCGGGTGGCTGACCGCCCCGCTGCTGGCCAACCTCGGATCCGGCCTGCTCGGTGCCGCGGCCGCACCATCGCTCACCCTGTCCAGGGTCTTGGCGGTCCTCACCGTCGCGCTGCTGGTGGCGGTGCTGGCGACGCTCGTCCCGGCCGTCCGCGCCGCCCGGACCAGCACGGTCCACGCGCTGGCCGACGTGGCCCGCCCGCCCAGGCGGCGGGGCTGGCTGATCGCCCTGTCGGCCCGGCTGCCGGTGCCGCTGCTGCTCGGGCTGCGGGTGGCCGCCCGGCGGCCCCGCCGGGCCGTGCTGACCACGATCAGCGTCGCCATCACGATCAGCGGGATTGTCGCGGTGCTGTGCGCGCACGCCGTTTTCGACCAGGGATTCGGCGTGACCAACGCGTCCGGGCTGACCAACCCGCGGACCAGCCGGCTGAGCGACGTGATGCTGGTCCTCACGATCATGCTGGCCACGCTGGCCGCGGTGAACGCGATCTTCATCACCTGGGCGACGGCGCTGGACGCCCGGCATACATCGGCGCTGACCCGGGCGCTCGGTGCGACCTCCGACCAGGTCATCGCGGGGCTGGCGGCGGCGCAGAGCATCCCGGTCCTGGTGGGCACCCTGCTGGGAATCCCCGGCGGCATCGGGCTGTTCTCGGCCGTGCGCGACGGGGCGACGATGGGCTACCCGCCGGCCTGGTGGCTGATCCTCCTGGTGCTGGGCACCATGGCCGTGGCGGCCCTGCTCACCGCCATTACCGCCCGCATTGGCGTCCGCCGCCCCATCGCCGAGATCCTGCAAGCCGAGCTGGCCTGACGCCGCGCCGCGCGGGACCGGGTGCGGGCTTGCCCCGGGTGCGGGCCTGCCCCGGCCCCGCGAGAGTATTGGCTGATGAGCAATGCCTGGTTCGAATCGGTCGCAGAGGCACAGCGCCGGGCGCGCAAGCGGCTGCCGCCCTCGGTGTACGGCGCGCTGATCGCGGGTTCGGAGCAGGGGCTCACGGTCAGCGACAACGTCAGCGCCTTCGGCGAACTCGGCTTCGCGCCGCACGTGGCCGGGCTGCCCGCCCAACGTGACCTGGCGACCACGGTCCTCGGCCAGCCGGTGTCGCTGCCGGTGATCATCTCGCCGACCGGCGTGCAGGCCGTGCATCCCGGCGGGGAGGTGGCCGTCGCCCGGGCCGCCGCCGCACGCGGCACCGCGATGGGCCTCAGCTCGTTCGCCAGCAAGCCGGTCGAGGAGGTCGTAGCGGCCAACCCCAAGACGTTCTTCCAGATCTACTGGATCGGCACCCGCGAGGACGTGCTGCGCCGGGCCGAGCGGGCCCGCGCGGCGGGCGCGGCCGGGCTGATCGTCACGCTGGACTGGTCGTTCTCGCACAGCCGCGACTGGGGCAGCCCGGTCATCCCGGAACGGATCGACCTCAAGACCATGACCAGGATGGCGCCCGAGGTGCTGGCCCGCCCGCGCTGGCTGCTGGACTTCGCCAGAACCGGCCGGGTGCCGGACCTGACCGTGCCAAACATGGCCGATCCCGGGGCGCCTGCCCCCACATTCTTTGGCGCCTACGGGCAGTGGATGGGCTCCACCCCGCCGACCTGGGACGACGTTGCCTGGCTGCGGCAGCAGTGGGGCGGGGAGTTCCTGCTGAAGGGCGTCATCAGGGTGGACGACGCCAGGCGGGCGGTGGACGCTGGGGTGACCGCGATCTCCGTGTCCAACCACGGCGGTAACAACGTGGACGGCACGCCGGCCACCATCCGCGCCCTGCCCGCCATCGCCGGGGCCGTCGGCAGCCAGATCGAGGTGCTGCTTGACGGCGGCGTCCGGCGCGGCAGCGACGTGGTCAAGGCGGTGGCGCTCGGCGCCAGGGCGGTGATGATCGGCCGCGCCTATCTGTGGGGCCTGGCCGCGAATGGCCAGGCTGGGGTGGAGAACGTGCTCGACATCCTGCGTAACGGCATCGACTCAGCCCTGCTCGGTATCGGCCGTTCCAGCATCCACGACCTGACACCGGACGACCTGGTGATCCCGGCTGGGTTTACCCGCTCCCTCGGCGGCAGCGGCGGCAGCGGCGCATGAGGCGGGTCGCGCTGGTCACCGGGGCGGGCCGGGGCATCGGGGCGGCGGCCGTTCACGGCCTTGCGGCGGCTGGCTGGGCGGTGCTGGCCGTCGACCGGTGCGCCGACGACCCGGCCCTGCCGTACTGTCTGGCCTCCAGGGATGAACTGGACCAGGTGGCCACATTGGGGTGCGCCGTGGCGGGCGATCCAGGCGCTGTGCACCCGATGGTGGCGGACGTCCGGGACGACGGTCAGCTAGCCGCAGCCGTCGCCCTGGCCGAGCAGCGCTGGGGCGGGCTGGACGCCGCCCTTGCGGTCGCCGGGGTGATCGCCGGGGGAGTGCCGCTCTGGGAGATGCCCGCCGGCCAGCAGCGCGCCGTCATCGACACCGACCTGGGCGGGGTTCTGGCGCTGGCCCGCGCGGCCATCCCGGCGCTGCTGCGCCGCCCGGAGCCGCGCAGCGGGCGGTTCCTGGCCGTGGCCTCGGCTGCGGCCACTCGCGGGCTGCCGATGCTGGCCGCCTACTGCGCGGCCAAGGCCGGCGTGGCCGGGCTCATCAGGGCGCTGGCCGCCGAGCTGGGCGAGACCGGGATCACCGCGAACGCGGTCAGCCCCGGCTCCACCGACACCCCGATCCTGGCCGAGAGCGCCCGCCTGTACGGCCTGCCCGGCGCCGGGGCGTTCGCGGCCCAGCAGCCGGTGCGCCGCCTGCTCGACCCGGCCGAGGTCGCCGCCGCCCTGGTCTGGCTGGCCAGCGAGCACAGCAGTGCCGTCACCGGTGCCATCCTCCCGGTGGATGGCGGCCTGGCCCTATGACCCACGGCGCCCGGCTGGGCCCCGGGGTTCCGTGTCCGCCGTCACGGCAAGATATATAGGAGAAAGAAAGAAAATCGCCGAACGGACTCAAGTCGGGACCATCGCTGACACTGTGCCTACACGAAAGTCGCGCTATGCAAAACCACCGGCCGGCCGGTTGTGGCTCTCACCGTGCTCGAACCGGCCCGCGCTTCCCAGCCGATCTGCCGGGTGACTCCGGCGGCGGTACAGCCTGGTCGCTTGCGCAGGCCCGCAGGGCTCGCGCTCGTGATGCGGATGTGGGCAGCGTTCGGGCCCGGGCGCTCACGCAGGCCCGCCGGGCTCGCGCTCGCGATGCCGTTTTGCGTGACGCTCCGGCCCCGTCTGGGCGAAGGCCGGTCAGCGGCGGCCACCCCCAGCAACCACCGGAGGTCAGCCGATGACGGAAGCGACCCGCCCGATCCGCGATGAGCCGCTCAGCGAGCTGCTGAGCCGGGGTGATCCAGGGGCCGCGGCCTTCGTGGTGCCCGATGACGGCCAGGTCCTGACCTACGCCCAGGTAGCCGACGGCGTCGACACGCTGGCCCGCAGGCTGGCCGGCGCCGGGGTCAGCCGCGGCGACAAGGTGGCCTTCTCGCTGCCCAACGGCCCGGATGTCATCCTCCTGCTGCTGGCCATCGCCGCGCTCGGTGCGGCCGCCGCACCGCTCAACCCGGCCTACACCGAGCCCGAGTTCACGTTCTTCCTGACCGACATCGGGCCCCGGCTGTTCCTCATCCCGGCCGGCCGCCTGCCGGACGCGGCCGCCGCCGCGTCGGCCACCGGGACCACGGTGGTCACGGTCGAGCCCGCCGCGTCAGGCCCGCCGGCCCTGAACGCGGCCGGCACTGCGGCCGGATCGTTCGAGCCGGGCGGCCCCGACGACATAGCCGTGATCCTGCACACCAGCGGCACGACCAGCCGCCCCAAGCAGGTGCCGCTGCGGCAGCGCAACCTGATGGCCTCGGCCGGCACGATCGCCCGGCACTACCAGCTCGGCCCGGCGGACGTGTCGTTCTGCGTCATGCCGCTGTTCCACATCCACGGCATCGTCGCCTCGTCGTTCGCGGCGCTGCGCGGCGGCGGCACGGTCGTCGTGCCGCGCCGGTTCACCCCGCACCGGTTCTGGCCGCAGGCGCGCGAGCACGGCGCGACCTGGCTGTCGGCGGGCCCAACCCTGCACACGATGATCCTGGACCGGGCCGGCGACGGCGGCCCGCTCGCGACCCTGCGGTTCACCCGCTCGTGCAGTTCGGCGCTGTCGCCTGCGCTGCTGGCCCGGGCCGAGGGCGTGTACCGGGTGCCCATGCTGGAGGCTTACGGGATGACCGAGGCCAGCCACCAGATGACCGCCAACCCGCTGCCGCCGGCCGCCCGGCTGCCCGGCTCGGTCGGGGTGGCTACCGGCACCGAGATGGCCGTCACCGACTCCGCCGGGACGTTCCTGCCGGAGGGCAGCACCGGCGAGGTCGTCAGCCGTGGCCCGGGGGTGATGTCCGGGTACCTGAACAACCCGGGGGCGACCGCCGAGGCGTTCTACGGCGACTGGTTCCGCACCGGCGATCTCGGCTCGGTCAGCGACGGCTACCTCACCCTGCTCGGCCGGATCAAGGAGATGATCATCCGGGGCGGGGAGAACATCTCCCCGGCCGAGATCGAGCAGGTGCTGCTGTCCCATCCGGCCGTGGCCGATGCGGTCTGCTTCGGCGTACCCGACGACAAGTACGGCGAGCTGGTGGCCGCCGCCGTGACGCTCGGCGCCGACGCCGAGCCCAGCGCCCTGATCGACCACTGCCGCGGCCAGCTGGCCGCGTTCAAGGTGCCGGTCAGGGTCGACGTCCTCGCCGAGATCCCGCGTACCCCCACCGGCAAGGTCCAGCGCCGCCGGGTGGCGGCCCTCATCACCGACCGGAAGCCGCAGTGACCCGCCAGCACCAGCCCGGTCGACGTGACGTTGCTGGGGTCTGGTGCCGGTCGATGTCATATCGACGGTGGTGTGGGGGCCGGTGTGGGGGGCTGCGCTGCGGGCGGGGGGCGTTGTGAGGTTCGCCGTCCTGGGGGCCGGGGCGATCGGCGGGTACGCCGGGGCAGCGCTCGCGCGTGGCGGCGCGGATGTGACGCTGATCGCCCGGGGAGCGCACCTGGCGGCGATGGCCTCCGGTGGCGTGCGGGTGCTGTCGCCGCGCGGCGACTTCACCGCGCATCCGGCCGCCACCGATGACCTGGCCGCGGCCGGCGAAGCCGACGTGGTATTCGTCGCGCTCAAGGCGCACAGCATCCCTGGGATCGCGCCGCGGCTCGGCCCGCTGCTCGCCCCGGACGCCGCCGTCATCTGGGCGCAGAACGGGATCCCGTGGTGGTACCCCCAGGTGCTTCCCGAGCCGCTGCGCGGCACGCGCCTGGAGAGCGTGGACCCCGGTGGGGTGATCGCGGCCTCGATCGCCCCACGGCACAACGTCGGCTGCGTGCTCTACTGCGCGACCGAGGTCATCGAGCCAGGGGTCATCCGGCACATCGAGGGGTCCAGGTTCACCCTGGGCGAGCCGGACGGGTCGCCGTCGCAGCGGTGCCAGGAGATCTCGGCGGCGTTCACCGCAGGCGGGCTCAAGGCCCCGGTCGCCACCGGCCCGGCGCTGGCCAATCAGATCTGGCTCAAGCTGGTCGGCAACGCGGCGTTCAACCCGATCACCGCGCTGACCAGCTCGACGCTGGGCGAGCTGGGTGAGCTGCCGGAGATGCGCGACCTGCTGATAGCGATCTTCACCGAGTGCGCGGCGGTGGCCGGACGGCTGGGCATCGAGTTCCCGGTGACGCTGGAGCGGCGGCTGGAGGCCGCGCTGGCCGTAGGCAACCACAAGACGTCCATGCGGCAGGACGCCGAGGCGGGGAAGCCGCTCGAACTGGACTGCATGACCGGGGCGGTGGCCGAGCTCGCGGGTAAGCTCGGCGTGGATGTCCCGCGTCTGCGGACGATCTATGCCTGCGCAAAGCTGCTGGACCATTTGAACCAGAAGACCAGAAAGTAACCATAGGTTCCGATATCAAACTCTGTTTACCGCGCTTCATGTTCCCGGGTGTGTTTGTGTGGTTTCAGTAAAACTTGCACATCGATGCGCTTTCAGGCGGTACTTGTTAGAGTTCGCGCGGATAGGGCGCTGGATAAGGACCCGTCGCGGAATAACCCGTAGGCGATGCCGCCTGCCCCAGGCGCGTGACCGGCGGGCATTGTGTGCAAAGACCAAGATCAACCTACGGGTTATTTCTGGACGACTCCTAAGGGAGCGGGGTCCATGTGCGTCGACGATAACGCGGCCAGCGGCGTGCCTGGGCGACGCGAGCCCAGCAGTCCTATCCGCGCGAACTCTTAGCTTGTTCTTTAACCTGTGCGTTCGCGTCGTGCTTTGAGCGTGAGCTGCCTTTTCGTCGTTTTCCCCACGTCGTGCCGGGGGGCGGGGTGGCGGTTTTTGATCCTGGCGGGCGGCCGGGGCCGGGCTTGCCGGGTTTCGGTGCACCGGCCGGGCAGGGGACCATCGCGCGGATGTTCCGAAATCCCCGGCGGACCCGGGCCGGGGTCATCCTCCCCGGCGTGGCGGGCCGTTCCCAGGGCAAGCGCAGGTCATCGGCGAGCGGCCGGGCGAGGCGGAGCTGAGCATGAGCGGTGATGACCAGCAGGTCCATCGGTCCGCAGCATCTGGGTTGCGGATCTTCGGGGTGGTCCAGCCCAGGACCTGCTTCCAGAACCGGAAGGTATGTTCGACATCAAAGCGGCGAAGGAACGCCTGCCATAGCCGGTCCACCTCATCAGTGGCAGCGCCGGTAACCGAGGACCATAGCCACACCGGCTTGGGATCCCGGTCGCCGGGCAGGTGATCGACGTGCAGGCGGATCAGGGTGCCCTCGATGACGGGCAGGTCGCCGTCGTGGTCCAGCCAGCCGACCCGGTGGGTGAGCCGGGGATGCACCCGGTCCCACGCCGATGCTCCGCGGCCAGCGACAGCCCCGCCAGGCTCCTGACCGGCCCGTCCGCGCACAGCACCGCGTCGGCCAGCTCGCACAGCTCATCGGCGCGGGCGGTCAGGCAAGCGTGGAAATCCAGCCGGAACCGCGACAGCACGGCCAGGGACTCGACATCAGCGGCACCATCTTGCAAGCTGTCCATCACGGCCTTCGCTGGTGATCATTGTCCTTTGGCGAGAACACATGATCATGCGAAGGCCGTACTCACGCACCACGACACGCCGGGACCACCCGGCACGAGATCCGCGAAACGCCTACGCGCCAGCCAGCAGGTTAAAGAACAAGCTTAGGTGGGCGTGGCTCCCGGTATGAGCCCGGTCTGGTATGCGAGCACGACGACTTGGACGCGGTCGCGGAGGCCGAGTTTCTGGAGGATGTGCGTGACGTGGGTCTTGACGGTCGTCTCGCTGATGTAGAGCTCCGCGCCGATCTCTGCGTTGGACAGGCCGCG
>DASXMU010000216.1:0-3914 GCA_036495485.1 Streptosporangiaceae bacterium | reverse complement strand
AACGAGATCGCCGCCGCCAACGGCGTCAGCAATCAGGTCACCCACCTGGTCTACTCGCACCACCACGCCGATCACGGGGCGGCGTCCTCGCTGTTCGGCGACGTGGTACGCATCGGGCACGAAGAGACCCGCAGGCTGCTGCTGCGGGACAACGACCCGGCCAGGCCGGTGCCGGAGGTGACGTTCGCCGACCAGTACACGCTGGAGGTGGGCGGGGAGCGGGTTGAGCTCGCCTGGCACGGCTCCAACCATTCGCCGGACAACATTTACATTCACTTCCCCGGCCACGACACGCTCATGCTCATCGACATCGTCAACGCGGGCTGGGTGCCCATCTACAACACCAACCTCAGCGAGGATGTACCCGGCTATATGGGAGCCCCGGCCATCGCGCTGGACTACCCGTGGCGGCACCTCATCTCCGGGCACCTCAGCAGGCTCGCTACCCGCGACGATGTCGCGCTCCATCAGCGTTACATCGCCGACATCGAAGCGAGCGCGCGCGAGGCGCTGGCCGCGGTCGACCCGGTGCCCTTTTACATGCACTACGGCGAGAACGTCTGGGCCGGGATCAGGGCGCACCTCAAAGCCGTGACCGATCGGGCCGCCGCTCCGGTCGTCGCGAAGTACACCGGCGTACTGGCCGCCGCGGACGTCGAAGAATTCACGTGGACCACGACGTTCGCCATCATGCAGTCGCTCCGCCTCGACTCCGGACCCAGCGGCCCGGTTCACCCCTGACCGCCCTGCCCCCGCCGGGGGCCGGCAAAGGCATGCAGCGGTACCCCTCCGGCCTGAGCGCCTACAGCCGCCGTTTGCTGACCCAGGCGCAGCGCCCGGACGTGGACCGGCTCGAGCACCTCCCGCCCGCGCTCGCGCTGCGCCAGCGGCCGCCGGTGCCAGGACCGCGCAGCACCGTCGGGAGCATGTCCGAGGTCCTGAACGTGCTGCGGTGATCGGCCAAGCACCGCCGCGCGTTATGGATGTCCGTAATTCTCTCATAACTGTGGTTTCAGCTCAGGTCACTGTCCGAGCGCGGCACCGAGGTTCCCGATCACGCCGAGCTGAGTGAGGATGATCGAGGCTTCGGGGTAGCAGTCGAAACGCTTGATCTTGCCGCCGGTCAGCTCGAAGACGTCGCAGCACGGGGCGTCTATCCGCTTGCTGGTCGGCGGCAGCGTTCCGGCGGGCAGGTGCAGCAGGCCGAGGTGGGTTCCCTGCAGGGCCAGCTGGACCACCACGATGTCGCCGCTGACATACACGTGGTACAGCTCGCGGTGCATGTCAGGGAACGCGCGGGCGTAGTTCTCGACCTGCTCGGGTAGCTCAGCGGGGCCGGTCCAGGTGACCCCGATGGACTCGTCGGTGAAGGTGCCGTCCCCGGTGAAAGCGGCGGCCCAGCCGGCCATGTCTTTGTCCTCGGCGATCTGGTAGGCGTTCCGGACGATCTGCTCGTTATCCAGTGCCACGTCGTTCTCCTCACCGTGCGATCGGGACAGACCCAGGCTCGCCGCCAGGCAAGTGATTGGTCATCACCGGAATCCGGTGATGATTTCCCGCCCCCGTGACGCCGAGCCTGTAACCGAGCGCCCGGACGCCAAGCTCGGCGTGCACAGCCACCAGGAAGCGGTGGACCGCGCCCGCGGGCTGGGACTGCTCGGGCTCGCCTCGCGGCGTCACGCCATCACCCCGCTATCACCTGATCCCGGCGATGCGGGATCACCTGCTCCTCCCACACCATGACCGCATGGATCCAGGACCTGCCCGGTACACGATCCGGATCAACGGGCACCTCGGCGCCACCCTGCTGTCGGCCTTCCCCGCGCTGGCGTCGCGACGGCAGGGCGGTCATACCGTACTCACTGGCTTGCTGGACCGGTCCGCGCTGTTCGGCGTCCTGGCCGAGATCGAGGCACTCGGCCTGGAGTTGATCGAGGTCCGCCAGTTCACCCCGGAACCAGAATGACCGCTGGCTAGCAGCTACCGGCGGGCGGTGCCACGCAATCGAGTATTCGGGCGGCACACCTCGGCCGCTCGCGTTCGGCGACGGCGAACTGGTGCCGCAACATCAAGATTTCCGCATCTTTCCGCCATGGCTCCCGCCGCGACAGGCCCAGCACCACAGCTCGGCGTTCTTCGAAGCCGCAGAGCGTGCGAGCAGCACGCGGTGCCCGGGGCTAGGTTTCAGGTATGCCTTCGATCGACGACATCGCGGTGGAGTACGTGGAGCGGGCCGCCGCCCTGGACCCGTGCTATGGCACAACCGCCGGGATCGCGGGGCATGACCACGAACTGCCGGATCTCGGCGCTGACGGGTTCGCCGGACGGGCCGCGCTGGATCGCTCAACCCTCGCCGCCCTGGACGCGGCCGAAGCCCCGCAGCCGCGCGAACAGGTCGCGCGGGCCGCGATGCGCGAGCGGCTGGCCCTGGCTGTCGAGCGCTACGACGCCGGGGACACCACCAGCGAACTCAGCACCATCGCCAGCTGGGTGCAGAGGGTGCGCGAGGTGTTCGACCTGATGCCCACGCAGGGCGAGGAGGCCGCCGCCAGCATCGCCAAGCGGATGGCCGCGGTGCCGCGGGCTTACCGCCAGCTGTCCGCGACCTTGCTCGAGGCGGCCAGGAATGGCCGCTGCGCGGCCAGGCGGCAGGTCGAGGAGGCCGCCGGGCAGTGCGCGGCCTGGGCCAAGCCGGGGGATTCCTTCTATTCAGGACTGGCCGGGCGGCTGACCGCAGTCCCGGACTCGCTACGCGGGGAGCTGGGTGTCGCCGCGCGCGCAGCCACGGCCGCCACAGCCGAGCTGGGCGCCTTCCTCGGCCGCGAGCTGATGCCGCTAGCCAGGCAGAAGGATGCCTGCGGGCCCGAGATCTACGCCCGGGCCTCGCGGTACTACCTCGGCGCCGCCGTGGATCTGCCGGAGGCCTACGCCTGGAGCTGGGAAGAGCTCGCCCGGCTGCGGGCCGAGATGGCACGGGTCAGCAACCTGGTCCGGCCCGGAGCCACCGTGGCGGAGGCCATGGCGATCCTGGACGAAGACCCGGCCCGGCGCGTCGAAGGGCGCGAGAACTTCCGTGCCTGGATGCAGACCACGGCCGAGCGCACCATTTCGGAGCTGCACGGGAGGCACTTCGACATCCCGCAGCCCGCGCACCGGATCGAGGCCGTGATCGCACCCACCAACGACGGAGGGATCTCCTACACCGAGCCCTCCGAAGACTGGTCCCGGCCCGGGCGGATGTGCTGGTCGGTGCCGGACGGCGTTGAGACTTTCTCCACCTGGAAGGAGGTCACGGTCGTCTACCACGAGGGCGTTCCCGGCCATCACCTGCAGATATCGCACGCTATGGCGGACAGGGAGAGCCTGAACCGCTGGCAGCGGATGTCCTGGGTATCCGGCCACGGCGAGGGCTGGGCGCTCTACGCCGAGCGGCTCATGGGAGAACTCGGATACCTGGAGGACCCGGGGGCATATCTAGGGATGCTCGACAGTCAGCAGCTGCTCGCCGCCCAGGTGGCGCTGGACATCGGGGTGCACCTGGAACTGGATGTCCCCAGGGGCACCGGCTGGCGCGAGGGCGAGCGCTGGAATGCCGAGATCGCCTGGGAGCTCCTGCGCGCCCACTCCAGCTGGGACGAACGGCAACTGCGCTCCGAGCTACGTCGCTGCCTCGGCTTGCCGGGTCAGGCCCCCTCATACAAGCTTGGTGAACGGATCTGGCTGCAGGCCAGGGCCGATGCCATGGCACGGGCCGGCGGAGCCTTCAGCCTCAAGGACTTTCACGCTAAGGCACTCAGCCTAGGCGCTATGGGTCTTGACCCGTTGCGTGAGGCGCTTGCCCGCATCTAGGCGGTGGCCGGCCAGGCGAAAATCAGCCGGCTACCGCGGCGGGCTCAGCAGAAGATCGACTACCT
>DASXMU010000215.1:0-31937 GCA_036495485.1 Streptosporangiaceae bacterium | reverse complement strand
GATCACCGCGTCGTGTCCCCTGGCGACATCGATGAACAGCGCCATCGCGGAAAGCTCGGCCTCGGCGTTGGTGGCTACCCGCACGCTGAACCCGTCGGCCAGCTCCTGCGCATGGTCCCAGTCACCGTCGCCGTAGTGCGCCAGGTAGTGCAGGTACTGTAGGTCGGTGCCGTACGGCGCGCGAGCCAGCCCGGCCTGCTCGGCCCGGCTGAAGCCCTGGTGAGCGATCGTCGCCGCCTCCATCAGGTCGCCTCGCTCCAGCCGCGCCCGGGCGAGGTGGAAGGCGGCCCGCAGCTCCACGGCCAGCACCTTTGCCTCGCTCGCCTGCTTGAAGGCGGCGGCGAACTGCTCCAGCATCTCCTCGGGGTGCCCGTTCCGCTCACTGACCTGGCCGAGCGTGACCAGGGCGTCGGCCTCGACCCAGGGGGCGTTGGCCGCCCTGGCGACCACGATCGCGCATTCCGCCTGCTCGCGGGCCTGCTCGTCATCGGTGGCCAGCAGCACGTTGGCGTAGGTGCCCATGGCCCTGGCCCGCTCCCAGCTCGGCGGGTCGCCGGGCATCGCGTCGATCGCCGCCTTGGCCGCCTCAATCGCCTCGGGCACCGACTCGACCTGCAGGCAGAAGAAAGCCAGCCGCTCCCGGATCCGGCTGACCAGGTCCGGCTCGACGTCCTCGCCCAGGTACTGGCTGACCCGCCGGAGCTGATGCACGGCCCGCGGGATGTCACCACCGGCCGCGGCGTTGGTCGAGGACTTGAGCGCCAGCCTCGGCCGGTTCATCCCGGACAGCTTCTCCGGTTTGTCCACCCGCTCCCACAGGCCCAGCGCCTCGTCGTAGTGCCGGTGCGCCTCGGCCGGGGCGGCGAGCCGCTCGGCTTCCTTGCCCGCCCGCACCGAGGCGGTGAAGGCCCCGGCGATGTCGTGGCTGGCCAGGCAGTGATGGGCCAGTTCGGCCGCGGACCCGGGCACGGCGTCGAGCCGCCTCTCGTCGGCCAGCAGCCCGGCCAGCGTCCCATGCAGCCGGGTTCGCTCGCCGGGCAGCAGGTCGCCGTAGATCGCCTCGCGCAGCAGCGCGTGCCGGAACCTGAACCCCTCCTGACCGTCGAGCGCGAGCAACTGGTGCGCCACGGCCTCGCGGATGGCCGCCTCGTATTCCGGGGGCGGCAGGCCCGAGGCGGCCATGACCAGCTCGTCGTCCACCCTGCGCCCGCTCACCGCCGCGGCCCGCAGCGCCTGCTGAGCGGTCGCGGACAGCTCCTCCACCCGGGTCATCAGCAGCGCGGCCAGGCTGGCCGGAAGCTCCTCATCACCGGCCGAGGCGGCGAGCAGCTCCTCGGCGTAGTAGGCGTTGCCCTCCGCCCGGTCCAGGATGGTCAGCAGCTCGGGCGCCTCCAGCGAACGCCGCCTGCTGACCTCCGCGAGCGCGCTGAGATGCTCGGCGAGCGCGGCAGGCTCCAGCGGCCCGAGGTCGATCGGCGTCACGTTCGGCAGCCGGAGCAGCTCGGCCACGACCGGCCGGAGCGGGTGACGGCGGTGCAGGTCATCGGTCCGGTAGCTGCCGAGCACGGCTACCCGCTCGCGGTGCAGCACCCGGGACAGGAACGTCACCAGATCCCGGGTCGAGCGGTCGGCCCAGTGCAGGTCCTCAAGCACAAGCAGCACCGGGCTCGCCTCGGCCAGCTCGCTGAGCAGCCCGAGCACCGCGCCAAAGAGCTGCTGCCTGGCCAGTTCACGGCCGTCGCCGCTGGCCGGGATGCCAGCTCCGTGATCGGGCAGCAGACGGCCGAGCACCGGCCGGTCCGCGACCAGCTCGGCAACGGTGCCCGCCGCATCCCCGGCCACGCTCCGCAGCGCATCGGCGAGCGGCAGATACGGGACACTGTCACCCAGCTCGGCGCACCGGCCGGCCAGGACGGTGAACCCACGCTCCCGCGCGCGCGTCGTCAGCTCCGTCACCAGGCGCGTCTTGCCAACCCCTGCGTCGCCACTGACCAGGGCAACCGCCGCTTCTCCTGCGGCCACCGAGTCCAGCAAGGCAAGCAGTCTGGCAAGCTCGCCGGCACGGCCGACCAGGCGTCCGCACGAGTCCAGATCCATACTCATCAGTATCGCATCCAGCACCGACATCCCCGTCCCGCCACGATCCGTCACCGGCCCCGCTGGGGTGCGCGTTCTGTCCGGTTTGCCGGGCCCGCCGGATAGCCCGGGGTTCCAGTGCCTTCTGACCACGCCTGGCTACTTGGGGCCAGTTCCCGGCCGCCTGCGGTAACTTGCAAACGTTGGTGATGACCGGGTTGCTGGAGAGGTGGTTGCGTATGTCAGGGGAGGACGTGGCCAGAACAGGTTCCTACGACGTTGGCGTCGCCATCGTCCCCATGATCGAAAGCATCCCCGCAACCCCGGACGATGATCACCCTGCCACCGGGGGCAGCGTTCCGGGCTACGACGACGTGCTCGGGCGCCGGCAAAACCTGGAGCGCCCGGCTGCGCAGATCGAACGAGGCGATGCGGCCGTCCGGGCCGCAACGGAAGCCATCGCAGGCCAGATCGGTATCACCGCCCAGCGGATCGCCGAGGCCATCGACCAGAAGGTTGCGCCGCCCAGTGGCCAGAGCCTGGCCATCGAGGAGGTGGAGGTCACCTTCGGGATCAGCCTGGCCGCGGGAATCCAGGCCCTGTTCACTGCCCAGGCCCAGTCCAGCGCCCAGGTGACCATCCGGCTCTCCCGGCAGGCCGCGAGCCGGCCGGGCAGTTCCTGAACAGCCGGGGCAGGACAGCAGACACATGCCCGAGCCACGAATAGGCCGCCTGCTCAGCGACGCCGAACGCGAGGCCAGAATGGCCGACGAGACGGCGCCGGTGAGCGGTCGCGAACTGCTGCGCTCCGCCTTCGCCATCAGCGGCACGCACGTGGTCACCGCCTGGCACTGCGTACGCGATCCCCTGGCCACCCAGACGCCGCTGTGGTTCAGGCTGCGTCTCGGCAGCCTGGATGGCCGCAGGTACGTCTACCTGCCGGTCCGGGTGACCAACTATGACCCGGCCTTCGATGTCGCCGTCCTGGCCATCGACCCGTTGCGGCTGGCCAGCGCGGGCCTGACGGCGCCGGAAGCGACGGCCATCCTGGCCGCGGCGGCCATCGCCCTGCACCCGGACATCCTGGTCAACGACACGGTCCAGGTGATGGGGTTCCCGGTGACCGGCGTCGGGGCGGACAGCGATACCAACCAGGCCACCGTGGTGGGTGTCGCCTTGCCGCTGGGCGAGGTCACCGGGGTCAAACTGACCGGAACCGCATTCGGGGCGGTCAGCCCGGTCGACCCGCACGGCATCTCCGGTGGTCCCGTGCTGCGGATCACCGGATCCGCCGCCGGGCGGCACGCTGCGGTCGCGGTGGTGCGGGCCATCCCGCGCGGCAGAATCCCGGATGCCGCCGCCGGAGCCTCGCTCGTTGCCACCCGGCTCACCGACGTGGCCCGCACGCTCCCCGAGGTAGCTCAGGCCATCGCCGCATCGCAGTCGCCGGGCCCTCAGCCGCACCTGATCCCGGCCAGCCAGCACAGCGCGCTCGCGGTGTTCCAAGCCTGCGCCCAGGCGTTGCGTGAGACCGTCGTCAGCTTTGACGATCCCGACCTCGGCCTTCTGACCGGCTGGCCGCACTTCTTCGAGGAGGCACAGGTCAGGCAGCGCCCCACCGCGGTTGGCACCGCCTACGGGCTGAAGCTGGCATTGCTCCTCTGCGAACAGGACGGCCGTCTTGCCGAGCCGATGCTGGCCGAAACCCTGTGGAAGCTGCGCCGGGCTGGTGGTGGCTGGGCCACCAGGACCGGCAGCGGAATCGGCCGCCCCGAGATCGCGGCCCTGGTGCTGGGCGCGCTGTCCAGTGCCGGCTTCGCCCCGGATCGCCTCGCTGAAGCCGTGACCGGCCTGGAAGAGCAGTTGACCGCCGATCAGGATCCCGTCGGGATCGCCCGGACCTATGTGGTCACCGCGGTCATGCGCGGCCTGCTGCGGGCCCGGCCGCAGTCACGCATACTGGCCGGGCTGCGGACGGCACTGCTCGATGGGGCGATCCAGGATCGCGAGCATGGGGACCTGCTGTGCTGGTCCAGCCGGCTGTCGTCGGAGGCCGGCCGGCCTCGCGCTCCCTCGGTCCCGCACACCGCCATGGCCGTCGTCACCTTGGCTCGGGCCGACCGTGTGCTGGGCGCCAGCACCGCCTCTCAGCACGCCCTCGACCAGGGCCAGCGCTGGCTGGTCAGCCGGCGGGACCTGACCCGCGGGACCGAGCAATTTCGCCGGCAGGCTCAGGGAGACCGCCAGGAACTTACGAACGTCGGCCACTTCACCCCCGCCTGGGTGGCCCGGGCGCTGCTGGCCACCTCCCCCACCGCCCCCGAGGCCATGGCACTGCTGGACGCGGCGGTGCACGAGGTCTGGCGGACGTTCACCGGTGGCTTCTGGGAGTGGGAAGCGGGCGACCGCCCGCTTTGGATGGCCTACCAGAGCGCCAGTGTGATCCGGGACTACGCGATGCGGCTATGGACTCCGGCGTGACGCCCTGGGCGGCGGCATGGACCTGACGCCCGGCGCGGCGGCCCGCCGGCTGCACAGCCTGCTGGACGACGCCCCTCCTGGCGAGGCGACCCAGCGGGCCGCGCTCGAGGCAGTATCTGGGCTGGGGGCACCTGGCCAGATCGTGCCGGTCCTGCGTGCCCTGCGCGAAGATCCGCAGATCGTAGCCGCCCGGGCGGTGCAGTCCTACCGGCACCCGCTCGGATTCGACAAGCTCGAACTGATCGACGCGGCGCCCCGATTCATATTGCGCCTGCACATCTGGTGGCCGGACCGCCCCCGGGGCACCGAGGACGTGCACAATCACCGGTATGCCCCAGCCTCGGCCATCCTGCACGGCGGTTACGAGATGCAGGTATTCCAGTCGGCCAGCCACGGCGCCGTGATGGCAGAGTTCCGCGAGGAATATACGGTGCACGAAGCAAGCTGGCGGCTCGACCCCATCGGCGAAGCCCATCTGACCTTGACCGCCATGAGCAAGCTCACCAGCGGGGACAGCTATGTGCTGGCCGCCGACACCCTGCACCGGGTGGCCATCGCGCCCGAGGTGGCGTGCGTCACGTTGTTCCTGGAAACCGCGCCGATCCGGTCGACAACCCAGATCTTCACCGAGGCGGGAAGCCCGACCCGGCCGGTGACCCCGAAACTCCCCCTGCGCCAGGAGGGCTACCTCCAGATCCTGGCGAGGGTACTGGCCGTCCTGGAGAACTGACCGGGCCGGCTACGGCCAGGCCCTGACGGATCGCGGCCAGGTTGTGCCTATCCAGGCCGAAACTGCCGATCTTCCCGACATCCAGCCATTCCCAGGCCTGGTCCGGCTCAGGCGTGCTTACCTGGGGGAACTCCTCCCCGCCAGCCCCGGTGAGGCCGACCAGGAAGTTGCTCTGCTGATTTTCCACCAGGCGCCCCCGCCAGACACTGCGGGAAGTCTGCTCACCTGCGTAGCGGACCACCGTCCCGGTCAGGCCGGTTTCCTCATGCAATTCCCGCAGCACAGCGTGCTGAGGATCCTCGCCGTCATCAAGCTTCCCGCAGGGCACACCCCAGACACAGGGCAGGAAACCCTCCTTCGAGCTGCGCTGAACGACGAGCACCCGGCCGTAGTGAAGGACAATGGCCGCCGCGAGCAGGAGCGTCCCTGCCTCCGGGGCCGAACGGGTGCGATCGCGCTTCATAGCCCTCCCGAAACGGGGCCGGCATGGCTGGGCGATGCCCGTACTCGCAGTGTAGCGTGGCCGCTGCCATCCGCTGCGGACCCTCAGCTGGCGCAGCACCGGGACGAGGTAGTCTCGCGCCTATGGACAAGGTCAGCAAGACGGACGCGGAGTGGCGGGACCAACTCTCGCCGGAGGAGTACCGGGTGCTGCGCAAGTCGGGCACCGAGGCGCCGTGGGCGGGCGAGTACACCGACACCAAGCTCGAGGGTGTGTACCGGTGCCGCGCCTGCGGGGCGGAACTGTTCCGCAGCGACGCGAAGTTCGACTCGCACTGCGGCTGGCCGAGCTTCTACAAGCCGACCGCCGATGACGCGGTCGTGCTGCTCGAGGACCGCTCGCTGGGCGCCGTCAGGACCGAGGCGCGCTGCGCCCGCTGCGACTCTCACCTTGGGCACGTGTTCGAGGGCGAAGGCTACCAGGTGCCCACCGACCAGCGGTGGTGCATCAATTCTGTTTCCCTGTCCCTGGAACCTGCCGGGCGAGGGTCTCATCCTGATGATGATGAGAAAATGAAAAAAAGTTCCGAACGGCATGCGGCCAGCCCATGACCGGTTCGCTGCGCCTGATCGCAGCCGGTGAGCTGTCGGGCGACACCGCGCAGACGAGTGGCATGCGGCGCAGCGCGGCCATCTCCGGCGCCCGGGTGGGCGCCGGGGAACTGTGGATGGGGCAAACCGTGATGGCGCCCGGCGGCGCGTCCGGCGACCATCACCACGGGGACTCGGAGACAGGCATCTACGTGGTGTCAGGCATGCCCGAGTTCGCCTTCCGCGACCCGGAGTCCGGCGAGGTCGTCCGGCTGCGCACCAAGCCCGGCGATTTCGTCTGGGTGCCGCCGCACGTGCCGCACCGGGAGGAGAACCCCTCGGCCGGCACCGAGGCCGTGCTGGTGGTCGCCAGGTCGACCCAGGAAGCGATCGTGGTCAACCTGCCCGGTCTGTGACCGGGCCCGCTGACCGGGCGCCGTTATCCGGGGCGGCCTGGCCGTCGAGGAGCTGAGCGCCGAGGTCGGTCAGCGTGTGCCAGACGGCGCTGCCCTGACGGCAGGTCATGATCAGCCCGGCCTCACGCAGCACCGTGGCGTGCTGGCTGGCCGCGGCGGGTGAGACGCCGACCTTGCGGGCCAGCTCGGTGGTGGTGCAGCCGTCGGCGATGTTGTCCAGCACAGCGGCCCGGGTGCGGCCGAGCAGCGCGGCGAGCGCCTTTCCGGCCGGCTGCGCCCCGCCCCACAGCCGGATCCCCCCGGCCGGGTCGCCCGACACCGGGTAGGCCAGCGTGAGCGGTGAGCCACGGCGCTCGTCGGTGTCGGCGAGCACGGCCGGGAAGTTGCCGATGAACACCGACGGGACCAGGGTCAGCCCACGGCCGTCCAGGTAGACGTCGCCGCCGCTGGGCCCCAGGACGTCGAGCACCGGCGGGCGCCAGCGGATCCGGGTGGCGTTGAGCGTGCTCAGCAGCCCGTCGATGCCGCGGTCCATCAGGATCCGGCCACGGCGCGCCTGCTCGGCCCTGAGCAGGCTCTCCACCCCCTGCCAGTAGGGTTCGACCAGGCCACGGTAGGCCGCCTCGACCGCCTGGGTGAGCTGGCGCCGGGCGTCGCCGCCCGGATCCGCGATGGCCCAGGCCGCGGACGGCAGCCGGGACCGGCGGTCGCAGTCGTGCAGCTCCGCGAGCACCCGGTCGCGGGGCATGGCCAGCAGCGCCTCGGTGCCCTCCTCGAAGGTGGCCGTCTCCCCGGTGAGGGTGAGCAGGTCAACCCAGTGCCTGCAGTGCGGCATCAGCATGGTCAGCGGCCTGAGCTGGTGCCGGAGTGCCTGGCCTGACGGGCGGCCCGGTTCGCTGATGAGCTGGCCGTAGGCACGCTCACGCCAGCCGCCGAGCGTGACCTGCCGCTGGACAGGGCAGCGGAGCAGGGTCATTGCCCAGATCGTCTCGGCCAACGATCCACGACCGGGGCTAACCCGGGTCCGGGCCAGATCGTCGGCGGTGAAATGAATCCGTAAGCCCATGGCGTCCCACCTGGCTTTCCCGGGCGCTGCCCGTTGATAAACCCGTGCCAGCGGGCAGCCAGCCATTTTACGGCAGGGCGGCGAGCAGCTCATGGACCGGCTTTCGCCTGCCGGTGTAGAAGGGGATCTCGGCCCTGGTGTGCAGCCGCGCCCTGGCGCCGCGCAGGTGACGCATGAGATCCACGATCCGGTGCAGCTCGTCGGCCTCGAACGCGAGGATCCACTCGTAGTCGTTCAGCGCGAAACAGGCGACGGTGTTGGCCCTGACGTCGGGGTACTCCCGTGCCATCATCCCGTGCTCGACCAGCATCTCGCGGCGCTCGGCGTCGCCGAGCAGGTACCACTCGTAGGTTCGCACGAACGGGTAGACGCTTACGTAGCCGCGCGGCTCCTCCTCGGCCAGGAAGGCCGGGATGTGGCTCTTGTTGAACTCGGCAGGCCGGTGCAGCGCCATCACCGACCACACCGGCTCGCTGGCCCGGCCGAGCCCGGTCCGGCGGAACCGGGCGTACATCTCCTGCAAGTCGTCGGCCGACGGCCCGACCCACCAGAACATGTAGTCGGCATCCGCCCGCAGCCCCTGCACGTCGTAGCAGCCCCGGGTGACCACATCCTTGCCGGCCGCCTGCTGGCACAGCTCGCTGACCTCGGCGGCCAGCCCGGCCCGCCCGTCGTTGCTCTGCGCCCCCGCCAGCTCGAGCGCGCCCGGTTCCTTCACCCGGAACACCGACCACATGGTGTAGCGGATCAGCTCGTTGAGTTCGCGTGCCCGCGGCTTTCCTGTCGTCTCCGCGCCCCCGTGCTCAGCTGTCCCGTCGCCACGGGCCGCCTCACCGGCCGTCTCCTGGTGGTCGTTGCTGGTCATACCCCCATTGTCCGTCATCGGCCGCACTGCCGTCGCCACACCCCCAGCCTGAGCGGGCCGATGCTCCAGTACCTGCGCCTTCTCCCGTCGCCTTTGGGCTTAGCGCTTCTGGGCGGCCAGGTGCGCGGTCACCTGGGCGGCCGCGGCGCGGGCGGTCGCTATGCAGGCTGGGATGCCGAGGCCATCGTAGGCGGCGCCGCAGACGGCGAGGCCGGGCTGGGCTTCGACCGCCGCCCGGATCCGGGCCACCCGGTCCAGATGCCCGACCGTGTACTGCGGGAGCGACCCGCCCCACCGGGTCACCCTGGTCTGCACGGGCGGGCCGCTGACCCCGGTGGCCGCAGTGAACTCGGCTGCGGCCAGATCGGCCAGATCGGCATCGTCGCGCTGCAGAATCGCCTCTTCGCCGATCCGCCCGATCGAGCAGCGGACGATGTGCATGCTGTCGCCGCGCGAGTGCGGCTGCCCGGCCACGGTCCCCGGCTGGTTCCCGGCCACGCTCCCGAGCCCGTTCCCATCCACACCCCCAGGCCCGTTCCCGGCCACGGCGCCCGGCTGGTTCCCGCCCACACCCCCAGGCCCGTTCCCGCCCACGGCGCCCGGCTGGTTCCCGGCCACACCCCCGGGCCCGTTCCCGGGCGCCAGCAGGTGCGGCCACTTCACGGTGCTGAACGTGACGGCCTTGACCGCCCGGCCGTCCACGCCGGGCACCAGGTAGCCACTGCCGGTGAGCGGGGCGCCGAACGCGGCCGACGGGTAGGCCAGCGTGACGATCGCCATGCTCGCATAGCGGATCTCGGCCAGGGCTGCAGCGGCGCCGTGAGCCACGTTCGACAGCAGCTTGCTGGCCGGGCTGGCCGGCACGGCGAGGATGACGGCGTCGGCCTCGATGAACTCAGGTTCGCTCGCCGGTCCTGACTCTAGGCGCCACCCGTTTGGAAGTTTCTTTATCCCCCTGATCATGCAATTGGTGCGGACGCGCGCGCCGGACGCGACGGCAACCGCAGCGGGCAGCAGGCCCAGCCCACCGGAGAGCGTGGTGAAGACCGGCGGCGGGCGGCGGGCGGCTGGTACTGACGGCACGGGCGATTCTGATGGCACGGGCGGCAGCAGGCCGGCCGCGGCGTCGGCCAGGGAGCGATGCCGCCGCGCTGCCGTGGCCAGGGCGGGGAGGGTCGCCTCGAAGGACAGCTCCTCGCTGCGGCCCGCGTAGACGCCGCCGAGCAGCGGATCCACCAGCCGGTCCACCAGTTCCTGGCCGAATCGCGCCGACACATAGCTGGCGACCGCAACGTCGCTGTCCAGCGGGCTGGCCGACAGCACCGCGTCGAGCCTGGCTCTGGTCATGCCCTGGTCAGACAGCAGGTTCACCCGGGCCAGCTCGCCGAGGTCGGACGGCACCCCCATGAACTGCCGTCCGGGCAACTCGCGGAACGTGCCACGGCTCCAGATCCGGGCCGACGTGGTGCCGGGGGTCTCGAGCTGGCTGGCCAGCCCAACCGCGCGGATCAGATCGGTGCCCTCCGGACGGCGGGCCAGCAGTGCCTCCGCGCCCTCGTCCACGGCGACCCCGGCCACGCTGGACACCTTGAGCTTGCCGCCCAGCCGCGGCGATCCCTCGAAGACGGTGACCGACGCCGGGGATTCGCGCAGGAAATACGCGGCCGCAAGCCCGGCGATGCCGCCGCCGATGATCGCGACGTGCGGGCGCTGCGCGGCTTCGGTCATGCGGACAGTCTGCCAGGCGGGCTGCGCTGCCTGACCAGAGCCCGCACTGCCCCAGCCGCAACCGCCGGGCCGCAACCGCCGGGCCGCAACCGCCCGCGAGCCAGTGCCGCCCGCCGGGCCGGGACCGCCCGCTGGCCGGGACCGCCGCCGGGCGGCAACCGTCCGCGAGCCGGTGCCGCCCGCCGGGCCACGACTGCGCAACCCCGGCCGGGGGCGGTGGCGGCGCTGGTGGCTGTGGCGGCGGGTCAGGGTTCTGTGGCGAGGGCAGGTCAGGGTTCTGTGGCGGCGGTCAGAGTTTGCGGGCGACGCCGGCCCAGAACGGCACGGGTTCGGTGAACGGCTCGTCGCCGGGATCGGGGCGCCAGTGCGGCAACTGGACCAGCCCGGGATCGATCATCTCCAGGCCGTCGAAGAAGCGCAGGATCTCTGCGCGTGCTCTGATGCCGCCGGGCCCCTTGCCCATCTGCGCGAGCAGCCGTGACGCGGCTTCGGCCGCAGCTTCGGAGACGTCTTTTGCTGGCTGGCCGAGCACCAGGTAGCTGCCAGGGACGGTTGCCCTCGTCAGGGCGTCGATGATCGCCTGCGGCCGCTCCAGATCGTCGACGAACTGCATGACGCCGAGCAGCACGATGCCGATCGGCTTGCTGAAATCCAGAGTTGCCTCGGCCTCATACAAGATCGTTTCGACATCGCGCAGGTCAGCGTCGATGTAGGCGGTCGCGCCCTGCTTGGTGCCGACGAGCAGTGCGCGGGCATGCGCGAGCACCATCGGGTCGTTGTCGACGTAGACGATCCGCGATTCCGGGGCGGCCCGCTGGGCGACTTCGTGGGTGTTGTCCGCGGCCGGCAGCCCGGTGCCAATGTCGAGGAACTGCCGGATGCCCGCCTCGCGGACCAGGTAGCGCACCGCACGGCCGAGAAACGCGCGCTGCGTCCTGACGCCGCCGATGACGCCCGGATAGGCGTCGATCATTACCTGGGCCAGTTCCCGGTCGACCGCGAAGTTGTCCTTGCCACCGAGCCAGTAGTCGTATATCCGGGCCGGATGCGGCTTGGTCGCGTCGACCTTCGGCACCGTCTTGTCCTGGCCGGCAGCCTTATACTGATCGGCAGTCTTGCCCTGGCCGGCAGCCCGCCGTTCGTCCATGGCGGCCTGCGGCTCCTGCTCAGCAGCCCGCTGCCCCTGCTCTCCAGCCACCAACGCCCTCCCTTGCCGCACCATGCAGAATGCACGGTGCCGTCACCGCGCGGCTCCGACAGGGCGTGAGCGGGGGGACACGTTCGGCGCGCTCGGCATGTCTGAGCCGTTCGCTCTGTTATATACACCCGGCCACGTAAGGCCGTACAGAAGCAACGCCAACGATGGGACTTCGCGAATGCGGCAAAGAGCGATCGGATCAGTATCCGTCGGCGCGATCGGCCTCGGCGGCATGCCGATGTCGATCGAGAGCCGCCCGGACGAGCAGCGGTCGGTGGCGACGATCCACGCCGCGCTCGACGTCGGTGTCACGCTGATTGACACCGCCGACGCTTACCATCTGCACGCTGGTGAAACCGGGCACAACGAACGCCTCATCGCACGCGCCCTGGCTACCTGGCGTGGTGACCCGAGCGATGTTCTGGTCGCCACCAAGGGCGGCCATCTCTGGAACTCACGTCGGCGGAGATCGCCGAACTGGACGCGAGCGTCGGGCTGCTGCCGCGTTCGTAGCAGCGGCGCGGGGTAACCGGCCACCGCCTCCCCTCTCCTCACTCGCGTCGGCCTGTACTCGCTTCGCCATGACTCCTGCGGCTGAATGCGGGAACCTGTCCGGGTACTGGTGTCCGGTATGGGCTCGCGGCCTCGACGTCTGTGGTGAAGGCACCCGACGCAGGTGCCGCAGATAGACATCAGGCAGAGAATGGAAGAGGGCGATCATGAAGTACATGATCTTGCTATACGGCTCGCAGCAGGACTACGACTCGATGACCGGAAAGCCTGTGCCGGGCAAGCCGGCCTGGACCGGGGAGGATTTCGCGGCGATGGGCGCGTTCATGGCATCGTTCAGCAAGGACCTGGTGGAGTCTGGCGAACTGGTGAGCACACGCGGGCTGACCGCTCCAGTGCACGCCCGCAGAATCCAGCTGCGCAGTGGGGTCCCGGTGGTGACGGACGGGCCGTACGCGGAGACCCAGGAGGTCCTGGCCGGTTACTGGATCGTCGAGTGCGAGAGTTTCGACCTGGCCACCGAGATCGCCGCGCGGCTGACCACGTGTCCGGGTCCCGCGGGTGCCGGTGACCGTGCTGTGGTGGACGTGCGCCCGATCGCCGATTCCCGCGCCGAACTGGACATCTGACCGGGCTATTGCTTGATATGAGCAGCTGCCTGGCATGAGCAGCCATGTCTGACACCGAGACCGAGGACCTGCTGCGCCAGCTCGCGCCGCAGGTCCTCGGTGCGCTGGTACGGCGTTACGGGCACTTCGACACCGCTGAGGACGCTACCCAGGAAGCACTGATCGCGGCCGCCAGGCAGTGGCCGGCCGAGGGCCTGCCTGGCAACCCGCGAGGCTGGCTGATCACGGTCGCCTCCCGGAGGCTGACCGACCTGCTGCGCGCCGACCAGGCCCGTCAGCGCCGGGAAGACGCTGTTGCCCAGTGGGTTCTGCGCGGAGACTGGGTAGCGCCCGCGGCTGACGCACCAGCCGCCGACAGTGACGACACGCTCATCCTGCTGTTTATGTGCTGTCACCCGGCGCTCACACCGGCCTCGCAGATCGCCCTGACGCTGCGTGCGGTTGGCGGCCTGACTACGGAGGAGATCGCCCGGGCGTTCCTGATGCCCGAGGCGACCACGACCCGGCGGATCAGCCGCGCCAAGCGGCAGATCAAGGACAGCGCCGTGCCCTTCCGGCTGCCAGTGGCCTCCGAGCGCACCGGACGGCTGGATGCAGTACTGCACGTGCTGTACCTCATCTTCACCGAGGGCTACGCCAGCACATCGGGACCGAGCTTGCAGCGCACTGAACTGGCAGCCGAAGCGATCCGGCTGACCCGCATCGTGCACAGCCTGCTGCCCGGTGACTGCGAGGTAACCGGCCTGCTCGCGCTCATGCTGCTCACCGACGCCCGGCGCCTCGCGCGCAGTGGCCCGTCAGGCGAGCTGATCCCCATGGCCGACCAGGACCGGAACCGGTGGAACGCGGCCTCCATCACCGAGGGCGTGGCCCTCATCACCAGCGTGCTCGGCCGTAGCCCAGCCGGCCCATACCAGCTGCAGGCGGCGATCGCCGCGATCCACGATGAGGCGCCATCCGCCGACGCAACCGACTGGCCGCAGATCCTGGCGCTCTGTGAGCTGCTGATGCAGCTCTCCGACAACCCAGTCGTGCGGCTCAACCACGCAGTCGCGGTAGCCATGGTGCACGGCCCGAACGCCGGTCTCGAATTGCTCGCCGCACTCGGCACTGACGAACGGATCGCCCAAGACCACCGCCTGCCTGCCGTCACCGCGCACCTGCTCGAACTCGCCGGCGACCACCCGGCCGCCCGGGACGCCTACCTGACCGCCGCCACCCGCACAAGCAACCTCCCCCAGCAGCGCTACCTCAACGCCCAAGCCGCCCGCCTCACCGGCAACCAGTAACCAGCTAGACCGGGACGGGAGTGTGAGAACCGTCAAGTTGACAGTCCCACCGGGGGCCGGGCCGGGGCCGGGACCCCGGTGGGAAGGTTCGTATGCGCGCAGGCGTGCCTCTTCGGCTGGTTCAGGGGGTGCTGGCTGGTTGGGGTTTTTCTGTGATGGGTTTGCCGTGGCGGTAGATGGTGCCTGGTCGCCAGCCGGGGGGTGGCGGGTGGAACGTGATGGTCCCGTTGTGGTGTTTGCTGATCTGCCAGCCGCCCTCGTGGACGAGCCAGTGGTGGAATTTGCAGAGTGGTGCGCCGTTGGTGATGGAGGTTTTGCCGCCGTGCAGCCAGTGGATGATGTGGTGGATGACCTCGATGGGGGCTGGGCAGTGGGGGTGGCTGCAGTGGCCGCCGTACTGCGCGGTGAGGGCGTCGCGCTGGCGGGGTGTCCAGCCGGGGTGTTTGCGGCCGGCGTCCAGGATTGCTGAGGGGCGGCCGAGTGGTGGGGGCAGCTGGGTGATGGCGGCGGCTATCAGTTCGGTGAGCTGCCGGGTCGCATCCCCCGCACTCCGACTCGCGGAGAACGTCTCCTGGCTGGTGACCAGCCGGATGATCTCGGCGTCGCAGGCGATCCTGCGGGCTGCTTCTCCGTCGATGGGGGTCCCGGAGCCGAGGGTGGCGCCGGGTGCTAGCGGCTGGCCGAGCAAAGTAGATAGCGGCACCGTAACGAGAACGCGCGGCCGCTGGCAGGTGGTTCTGGCACCCACGTCCGGGCCCTGGGTGTGATCATCGTCCGTGCTGCCAGCGGCATCGGCATCGGGGCGGTGCCTGCCAGCGAGGTCCCGCGTGCCGTGTTCGGCGTGCTCGTGGTCCCTATCAGCGTGGCCGCCAGGTTCGTGCCCGCTATCTGGCTGGCCGGTGTGTTCTGGCCCGGCCTGCGGTTGCCCGGTGTGCTCTGGCCCGCTGTGAGCGGGGCCGGTGTGCTCACCCTTGTGGGGAGCCTGGCCGGTGTGCTCTGGCCCGCTGTGAGTGTGGCCGGTGTGCTCACCCTTGTGGGGAGCCTGGCCGGTGTGCTCTGGCCCGCGGTGAGCAGGATCGGCCTGCTCACCCTGACGGGGAGCCTGGCCGGTGTGCTGGGGCTGGCGGTGAGTGTGGCCGGTGTGGTCGGCGTCGCGGGATGGGTGGTCATCATCGGGGCTGGCGGCTGGGTCAGGTGGAGCCGGGGGTGTGGCTGGCTGGGCGGGTGTGGTCTGGGTGAGGCGGGTCAGCAGGTCGGCCCAGCGTTGTGGTTTGGTTCGGTTATCGCCGGGGCCGGTCTTGGCGCCGAGTTCTTCGAAGGCGGCGATGACTTGCTCGGCGGCCTCGGTGTGCAGGTGGCCGGTGATCTCGCCTGCCCCGTCCAGGGAGCGGGAGATCCGCAGCCCGCGCCGCTGGAAGTCGCTGTAGTGCTCACCGGCCCGTTCCTGGACATCGGCGGCCTCGCGCAGGTGAGCACCCATCTGGCGCAGTTGCTGGCTGTCCAGGCCGGGCATGAACGCCGAGAACAGTTCATCGGCGGCTGCGTGCACGTCCCCGGCCCGCCACCGGCCCGCCCACAGTTCTTCGCTGTCTGGCCCGTGCTGGCCCGGGTCTTGTGGGTCTTGTGGGTCTTGTGGGTCTTGCGGGTTCTCGCGGGCAGCGCTGGGCTGAGCCTGATCGGCCGGGCCGGGAGTGCCGGGGGCGCCAGGGTCTTGTGGCGGGCCGGCCTGGCCGGGGGGGTGCGCGGTGCTGGGCAGCCGTGCGATCTGCCAGCAGGCAGTGCCCGCTTGGGCCAGGCTGGCGTTCCCCCCGGCTAGCAGGGCGGTGACCTTGGGGACCAGCGGGGCCATCGCGGCCAGCCTGCTGATCTTCCATGCGTCATCGGCGAGCCGGGCATCGGCGCGCAGCCAGCTGGTCAGGTTCCGGGCGCCACGCAGGTGATACAGCTGCCGGGTGCGGACGGCCTGGGCCACCTGCACCCGCAGGCCATCGAGGCGGGCGATCATGGTGGTCAGCGAGTCCATCACCGGGACAGCGTCCCGGTCGGCCATGGCCGCCAGCTCCGCCTCACCGGCCAGCTGGCCCACCGCCGTCACGGCCTGGGCCAGCAGCGTGTCCAGGCTGGCCGACGCCATGACCGGCTGGCCGGTGCTGTGGTCAGCCGCGGCAGGCATCGTGACCCCCTCCAGCCGAAGAAACGTAACCCGGAAAAGCCCAGTCACACGAATCGAACGTGTACTCGCACTTTAGCCAGCCCGCGAATCACGCCGCGAACTCGTTTCTGGACATGTGGAAACGCCCGCCACCAGTTGTGGATAACCCCTGCCACCACGGGCGGCAGCCCGCTCACCTGGGCACAACCACCCCTGAACAGCACAGCCTGGCCACAACCACCCTCAGCACACGCGACCGCTCTGGGCACGACCGCCCTCAGCAGCTCAAGGACGACCTGGGGCACAACCGCGCCGGGAACACCCGCGGCGTCAGGCGCCACACAGCCCTGACCGCACTACCAGCACACGCAGATCTGCGGGCTCTACCCCAGCAGGCCCGCCGCCGGGTCAGGCCTGGCTGGACTGGCGGGCCGACTCGGTGTGCACCAGGTCAGTGAGCCGGGCAAGCACGTCGGGATCCGTCTCGGGCAGCACGCCATGACCGAGGTTGAAGATATGCCCCTCAGCAGCCCGGCCACGGCCAAGAGCATCCCTGGCCCGCGCCTGGACAACATCCCACGGAGCCAGCAGCACAGCAGGATCGATATTCCCCTGCAGCGCCTTGCCCGGTTCCACCCTGCGCACCGCCTCATCCAGCGGCACCCGCCAGTCAATCCCGACCACGTCCGCGCCAGCCTCCCCCAGCAGGCCAATCAGCTCACCGGTCCCCACACCGAAGTGAATGCGTGGCACACCCGTCGAAGCCAGCGAGCTGAAGATCCTCTGGCAGTGCGGCAAGACCGAGCGCCGGTAGTCCTCCGGGCTGACCGCACCGACCCACGAGTCGAACAGCTGAATCGCCGACGCCCCGGCCGCCACCTGGATCCGCAGGAACGCGAGGGTGATGTCCGCGAGCCGGCCGAGCAGTTCGTTCCACAGCGCCGGATTGCTGTACATCAGGGCCTTGGTCCGGTCGTGAGTCTTGGACGGCCCGCCTTCCACCAGGTAGGACGCCAGCGTGAACGGGCCACCGGCGAAACCGATGAGCGGGCGGCCACCCAGTTCGCGCACCAGCCCGTGAATGGCCTCCGTCACGAACGGAACGTCCTCAGGCTGAAGTGGCCGCAGCCGCTCCAGGTCCCGGGCGTCACGAATCGGGTGTTCCACCACCGGCCCGATGCCCGGGCTGATATCGAGACTGACTCCCACAGCCTTGAGCGGCACGACGATGTCGCTGAACAGGATGGCGGCGTCCACGGCATATCTGCGCAGCGGCTGCAGGGTGATCTCCACGATCAGTTCCGGCTGCCAGCAGGCTTCGAGCATTCCCATGCCCGAGCGCGCAATCCGGTATTCCGGCAGCGAACGGCCGGCCTGCCGCATGTACCAGACCGGCGTATAGGGCACCGGCTGCCGCCTGCAGGCCAGCATGAAGGGGGATTCACCCTCAAGCGGCGTCACATCAGGAATCGTCTCACAGGCCAGGGGTGCCGAACTCCAGAAAGCCCAGCAGAGCGCATTTGTGACACTCCGCCGGAGATCCCACGCCGCAGCGGCAAAGCGTGCCAACATCGTGATCAGCCCCGGACAGAGCGGAATCGGCTCCCGAAACTCGGCCTGGAGTAAAGGCCGGGACCAGAGTCCAGAACCGGGCCGGGCGTGATCCCCAAAGGCAAGCAGGTAAGGAGGTCGCCGGAGATGAGCCTGCTGACCCGCTACTGCCGCGAATGCGAGCAGGACCAGGCATTCGACCAGCCACACGACGGCCAGGGATGCTGCCCGGACACGATTGACGGCGACTGCCCGGAATGGGCCTGCACCGAATGCGGTGCCGCATTGCTGATCGGCACACCCGGCCCGATGACCGAAATGCGCGGCCTGCGCGGGGTCGCGTGAGAAGCGGGCGGCAGCGACGTACGCTCAGCTTATGAGGCCAGTCGGCCAGGCAGGACCAGTCGGCCAGGACACACCGGGCGGCGGTAGCGGTGATGCCACTTTCGATGCGGTGGCTGCCGACTTCTATGCTGGCCGGGAGGCCCAGCGCCCGGTGCATCCACAGGTGACCTTCGAGGACGTTCCGGCACCGAGGAAACTCGCGCCCTACGCGGCCGCCATCGCGGCCACCGTCCAGGTGGACGACCAGGGGGAGCTGGCCGATATTGGATGGGGAAGGCTCGTGCTGCTCTACGATCCGGATGGCCAGTCGGGCTGGGCAGGCCAGTTCCGCGTGATCGCGTACATCCGCGCCGAAGTGGAGCCCGAGATCGCAGCCGATCCGCTGCTCGGCAGCGTGGGGTGGAGCTGGCTGACCGAGGCGCTGGACGTGCACGCGGCCGGATATGCAGCGCCGAGCGGCACCGTGACCAGGGTGATCACTGAGGGGTTCGGCGGGAAACAGGACGAGCCAACAGCGACCGGACTCGAACTGCGGGCGTCCTGGTCGCCCGCCAGCCCAGGACCCGCCAGCCCAGCGCTCGCCAGCCCAGGACCCGCCAGCCCAGCGCTCGCCAGCCCAGGACCCGCCAGCCCAGCGCTCGCCGGGCACGTCGCGGCCTGGTGCGATGCTCTGTGCACAGCGGCCGGCCTGCCGCCAGCCGTGGCCGGAGTGAGCGTCATGCCAAGGCGCGGGGGGCGCCCGTGACGGAGGCCAGCCTGCCGCCGCAAGATGACGTCGTCCCTCTGCTGGAGCCTCTGGATGGCCTGCCCTCTGTCGTCACGACGGCCGACGAGCTCGCCGAAGCCATCGGCACCCTCGCCCACGGCGAGGGGCCGGTGGCCGTGGACGCCGAACGAGCCTCCGGATTCCGCTACGGCCAGCGCGCCTTTCTCGTCCAGTTCCGCAGGCACGGCGCGGGAACCGTGCTCATCGACCCGGTCACCTGCCCGGACCTGTCCGGTCTCGGCGCCGCCCTCGCGCCGACCGAGACCGTGCTGCACGCCGCGAGCCAGGACCTGCCCTGCCTGGCCGAACTCGGCTACCATCCCCGGCTGCTGTTCGACACCGAGCTGGCAGGCCGGCTGCTCGGCTTCCCCCGGGTAGGCCTAGCCGCGATGGTCGAAGAGGTACTCGGTCTCAGGCTTGCGAAAGGCTACGGGGCGGAGGACTGGTCCACTCGCCCGCTGCCCGACGAATGGCTGCGTTACGCGGCCCTGGACGTCGAGGTACTGGTCGAGCTCAGGGACGCCCTGGCGGAGCAGCTCAAGGAGCAGGGGAAGGCCGAGTGGGCCGATCAGGAGTTCGCCGCGGTCCTCGCGGCGAAGCCGTCCGCCCCGCGCCCGGATCCGTGGCGGCGCACCTCGGGCATTCACCGGGTTCGCACCCGGCGCGGGCTGGCCGTCGTCCGCGAGCTCTGGCTGGAACGCGATGCCATCGCCAGGCAGCGGGATCTGTCCCCGGGGAGAGTATTGCCCGACACCGCGATCATCGAGGCCGCCAGGGTGCTGCCGACGGCAGGCGACGAACTCGTCGCCATCCCGGGATTCACCAGCCGGGGTGCCCGCAGGCACGTCCGCAACTGGCTGGCCGCTATCGGCCGGGCCAGGGCCAAACCCGAGGAAGCGCTGCCAACCCCCTCTGGACCTGCGGCCGAGGGCCCGCCACCGACACACCGCTGGGCCGAGCGCGACCCAGCGGCGGCGCGGCGGCTGACGGCCATCAGGGCAGCTGTGGCGGCACTTGCCGACTCACGCAACGTGCGCGCGGAGAACCTGCTCCATCCGGACGCCGTCAGGAGGCTTGCCTGGAAGCCACCCGAGCCTGCTTCCCGCACCGCCATCGAGGAGCAGCTGGCCGGCTATGGTACCCGGCCCTGGCAGGTCGAGATTACGGCGACTCCCATCGCCGGGGCTCTGGCCAGGCTCGCTGAGAAGGAAGAGGACTGATCCGGTGGGCGCCCATCCGCTCCCGGGCATATTCGCTACCCTGGCGCCGCTGCTCGACCATTACGGCTACCTGGCCATCGCGGGTCTGCTGTTCCTGGAGAACCTGGGCGCACCGGTCGTGCCCGGCGAGACCATGCTCATCGCCGGGGCCATCTATGCCGGCGCCGGCAAGCTCAACATCGTGGCCGTCGGCGTGATAGCCGTCGTCGCTTCGGTCGCGGGAAGCTGCGGCGGCTATGCGATCGGCCGGTTCGGGGGACGCGCGCTCGTGCTCCGCTACGGCCGCTATGTCCTGCTGACCAGCGAGCGGCTGGACAAGGCCGAGAGGTTCTTCACCAGGCGCGGCGCTCTGGTCGTCACGCTCGCCCGGTTCTTCGAGATCCTGCGCCAGGCCAACGGGATCATCGGTGGCATCACCGAGATGAACTGGCTCCGCTTCCTGTCCTACAGTTCCGTCGGCGCCGTCCTGTGGGTCGGTGTCTGGGCGAGCGTGGGTGACCTGGCCGGCGATCACATCACGACCATCTACCGGGAGGTGACCCGCTACTCCCTGTACGTGCTCATCGCGGTGGTGGTCATCGTCGTGGCGCTGGTCGCCAGGCACCTGATGCACCGCCGCCGTGGCACCGCAAACCTCACCGGAACCGCCGAGCCCTCCCACGCTGAGACCGAAAAACCGGCCTAACGCCGCGACCGCAGGTCACAAGGCTGAGTGGAACCGGCCCGCGACACCCCCGCACACGGCAGCGGGTGGCTGGTCTCCGGATAGTCGGTGAAGACGTTGAAGATCACTTCACAGTCGCAGCAGCACGCGCCGCGCCGCTGCAGCCGCTCTATCAGCGAGCGGGCACGCGGTGCCCTGGAGTCACGCCACTGGCGCGTCCAGCGATGCGTGTTGTTGCAGCCAAACTCGTTGAGCATCCGGATTAAATAGCAGCGCAGGCACTCGCGTGACCCAGGCTCGGTGAGCAGTTCGCTCAGCCGGACGAGCTCGGCTTCAACGGCATCGGCGATGGACTCGGTCACGGCGCCCTCCTGTCCATGGGTAGCACCATGAACGAGATGTATCACCGACCACTGACAGTCCGGCACGATCATGATCATGGGCGTTTTGTCAGACCGGCCGGGCAGAATGGCATCGTGACCTTCGATGGCAGTGCATCAGGGAATGGCGCGGTGAGCCAGGCCGATGGCGCCGCCCGGGATGACACCACGATTCCCAGCAGCACCATGCGGGCACTGGACTGGGCCGTTATCCAGGCTCCCATTGGGCCGGTGTCCGTGGGGTGCAGTGAAGCTGGCGTCGCCAGTGTCCGCTTCGGCCCGCCCCCGGCTGGGGTCGCGACGAAGATGCCCGATCCGGCTGACGGCCTGCTCGGTAGTGCCCGTGCTCAGTTGAATGATTATTTTCACCGAAAGGATGCAGTCTTCGATATCGCTCTGGACTGGGGCAACTGTTCCGATGCCCAACGCGCGGTACTGTCACTGCTCGCCGGAACCGTGGAGTTCGGCCAGACCGTGACCTATGGATCCCTGGCCCGCCGCCTGGCCTTGCGCGACGGCCGCCCCGATATCGGCGCCCGGGCGATCGGCAGCATCATGGGCTCGAACCCGATTCCCATCATCGTGCCCTGCCATCGCGTCGTCGCGGCCGATGGTCTGGGCGGCTTCAGCGGCGGCTGTGGCATCGAACTCAAGCGCTGGCTGCTCACCTTCGAAGGTGCCCTCCCCGAAATGCTGGACTTCGGGGAACTGCAGCACCCAACCCAGCTCACCGCCCCCCGCTAATCGCTGGGCTGGAGCTAGCTACTGAGGTTGTGGTGCTCTAGGGCGGTTAGCTGGCCGTTGGCGATGTGCAGGACCCAGAAGCCGCCTTTGGGCGGGGACCAGCTGGCGTTCTTGACTGAGTTGTACGGCTCGACGTCACGCCAGGCGGGGTCGTCTGGGCTGGGTGTGGGCAAAGTGAGGATGGGCAGGGTGGCGCGGGCCTCGTCGAGGAGCACGGCGATGTTTTCCCGGTGGGCGCAGATGACCATGGGTGATGGGTGGGCGATCAGTTCCGCCATGCGGTGCTGTGCGGCGGCGCGGAGGGTGTCGCCGTCGGCTGGCGGGACGTCGGCTGGCGGGACGGTGAACGCGGGATCGGTTTCGATGGTCGCGCCGATCCGCTCGGCGTAGGGGCGTACCGTGCCCAGGCATCGCTCCGCCGCCGAGCTGAGCACCCGAACGGGGGCGTAACAGGCGAGCAGGCCGGCCAGGGCTTGCGCCTCAGCCTGACCTTGATCGTCGAGCGGGCGCAGCAGGTCGCCCCCGGGCCATGTGTTCTTGTGCCCGGCCGAGGCGTGCCGCAGCAGGATGCAGGGCACCGTGTCGCCGCCCGCCAGCCCTACCCGGCCGCTGTCATCCGAGCCGGAGCCAGGACGGCCGCTGCCATCCCGCCCGGAGCCAGGACGGCCGCTGTCGTTCGAGCCGGAGCCAGGACGGCCGCTGTCATACGGCCCGGAGCCGACGCCACCAGTTAACGGATCGCCGCCTGCGGCAGCGGGTGTCCGTGCTCTCCCGGCTGGTGCCAGGAGGAGGTCGAGCAGGCACCGGTCGTGGGCATAGGTAAGCCGGGTGGTGGCCTCAGCGGACGGCAGCCACTCCAGGTCGTCCACCTCGGCGTTGGGCACGAAGGGCGTGGCTGGCGGCGGGCCGTCCACCAGGGCGGCCCAGTAGTCCACCCGCTTCGGCCTGCCGTCTACCCGGTAGCGCACGGTGGCGAGTGGCCTGCCGAGCACCGGGCGGATACCCGTCTCCTCCGTCACCTCGCGGACGGCGGCGGCGATCACGTGCTCGCCCGGTTCCAGCTTTCCCTTGGGAAACGTCCAGTCATTGCGCCGCTCCCGGTGGATGAGAGCCACCTCGATCCCGCCAGCAGCATGCCGGTAGAGCACCGCGCCGGCGGCGAGTATCCCGGAATCCGGACCCGCCTGACCCGGACCCGCCTGACCCTGACCCCACTGACCCGGACCCGCCTGACCCGGACCCGCCTGACCCGGACCCGCCTGACCCGGACCCGCCTGACCCGGACCCGACTGGCCCGGGCCGGAGTGCACGCTTCGGTGGGTCACGCCGCGCCCGTCGTCCCAGGTGATGGACGTCCGCTGCCCTGGGAGGTGCCGTTCTCGGCCCGCTGCCTGCCCTTCGGCCGACCCTTCGTCGCCCTGCCCCCGCTGCCCCCGCTGCCCCCGCTGCCCGCGTTGCTCACGCTGTTCGCTCTGCTTGCGCTGCCGTCGGCCCCGCTGGCCGGCTCGGTCACCGGCCGCCCGCCGCGCCGCAGCCCGACCAGGTAAGCCTGCAGGTCGCGCAGTGGCTCCCCAGCGGAGTCCAGGTAGTGCCTGGTCCAGGTGCCCTCCTGGTCCAGCCACCAGGACGCGGCGGTGTCATCCATCACCATGTTCAGCAGGCGGCGCAGGGTCGCCTCGTGCCCTGGATCGCTGACCCGCACCAGCAGTTCGACCCGCCGGTCCAGGTTGCGGTGCATGAGGTCGGAACTGCCCAGCCACACCTCCGGCGCTCCGGGCTGGCCCGGCGGCACGGCGACCTCGGCCGGGTTACCCGCCCGCTGGCGAGGTACGTCCTCCGGCCCGAACGCGTACACCCGGGCGTGCTCGAGAAACCGGCCAAGAACGCTGCGCACCCGGATCGTCTCCGACAGCCCGGGCACGCCGGGACGCAGGCAGCAGATCCCGCGGATCCACAGGTCCACCGGCACACCCGCCTCGGACGCCCGGTAGAGCGCGTCGATCACCGCCTCGTCGGTGAGCGCGTTGCACTTGAGCTGGATGAGCGCGGGCAATCCGGCGCGCGCCCGGTCGGCCTGGCGGCCGATCCGGGCCACCAGGCCTTCCCGCAGCGACTGCGGCGCGACGAGCAGCCGCTGGTAGGCGTTCTTCCTGCTGTACCCGGTGAGGTGGTTGAACAGGTCGGTGATGTCCGCCCCCACCGTCGGGTCGGCGGTGAGCAGGCCGAAGTCCTCGTACTGCCGGGCCGTGGTGGGATGGTAGTTGCCGGTGCCGATGTGGCAGTAGCGGCGCAGCGAGCCGTCCGGCTCCTCCCGCACCACGAGTGCGACCTTGGCATGCGTCTTCAGGCCGACGAAGCCGTACACGACGTGGCAGCCGGCTTCTTCCAGCTTGCGCGCCCAGGCGATATTGGCCCGTTCGTCGAACCTGGCCTTGATCTCGACCACGACGACGACCTGCTTGCCCGCCTCGGCGGCGTCGATCAGGGCATCCACGATGGGCGACTCGCCGCTCGTCCGGTACAGGGTCTGCTTGATCGCCAGCACCGCGGGGTCGGCCGCGGACTCGACGATCAGCCGCTCCACACTGGTGGTGAACGAGTCGTAGGGATGGTGCACGAGCCGGTCGCGCTCGGCCAGGGTGGAGAAGATGTCCGCGTCCAGCGGCACGGCCGACTCGGAGGGCACGAACGCCGGGTACTTCAGCTCTCTGTGGTCGAGGTCGGCAATCGCCGACAGGCCGGACAGGTCGAGCGGCCCGGGCACCCGGTAGACCGCGCGCCGGTCGATGCGCAGCTCGGTCACCAGCCGCTCGAGCACGTCGCTGGAGATGGACTCCTCCACCTCCAGCCGCACGGCGGGCTCGAGCCGGTGCCGCTGCAGCTCCCGTTCCAGCGCCTGCAGCAGGTCCTCGGTGATGTCCTCGTCGATCTCGAGATCGCGGACCCTGGTGACCCGGAACGCGTGGTGTTCCAGAATGTCAAGCCCCACGAACAGCTCGTTGAGGTGGGCCGCGATCACGTCCTCGAGCGGGACGAACCGCTGTGGCGAGACGGTCAGGAATCTGGGCAGCAGCGGTGGCACCTTGACCCGGGCGAACATGGTGTCACCGGTGTCTGGATCGGCCACCATGACGGCCAGGCTGAGCGTCAGGCCGGAGATGTAGGGGAACGGATGGGCCGGGTCCACCACCAGCGGTGTGAGCACCGGGTAGATCCGCTCGCGGAACAGCTCGCGCAGGGCCTCCTGCTCCTGGGCAGCCAGTTCCTTCCAGCGCAGGATCTCGATCCCCTGCGCGACCAGGCCGGGCAGGAGCATGTCGCTGTAGCAGGCGGCGTGCCGCACAGTAAGCTCGCCTGCCACTTCGAGCACGTCCTGGAGCACATGACCAGGCCTGCGCCCGCCCACGCCTTCCACCGGCAGCCCGGCAGCCATCCTGCGGACCAGGCCGGCCACCCGGACCATGAAGAACTCGTCCAGGTTGGTCGCGAAGATCGCGGCGAACCTGACCCGTTCGAGCAGCGGGACGGCAGGATCATCGGCCAGCTCGAGCACTCGCTGGTTGAAACGCAACCAGCTTTCCTCACGGTCGAGGAACCGGCCGGCCGGCAGGTTCTGGGCCGGCTCCCCCCGGTTCGGCACGCCAGTCGTGCCGGTCGCATGCGCGTCCTCCCCCGAAGTAACGCTGACACCGCCAATGCTCATGCCCCCATTCTCCCCACGATGACCGCCGGCACATCACCGGCAGGCCAGCAGAGAGGCGCGAGCCCCCAGCCCGCCCGCAGGAAGATCATGGTGTCACACAGCATAGCGAGGCTGCCGCTGCCATCGCCTACCTGAGGTGTATCGCTGACTTATGGCTTGTGACCAGCCAGAGAATACACAGTGTGATTGAATCATAACAACGCGTCTCATCACTCAGGGGGATCCATGAGGGGCTCACACATCGCTGTCGCCGTCGCCGTCGCCGCAGCCCTGACCACCGCGCTGTCCGGCGGTACCACGCTCGCCACCATCAACCACGGCCCCTCCACTGCGGCGGCTAACCCGGCGCAGGCGCTGATACACCACTCCATCACCCAGGCGACGAACCGCACCGCGCACATCGCTGTCGCCCAGGCGACCGCTCCCGCGGCAACGACGGCGCCGCCGCGTGGCAGGCTTCAGGGCAAGACTGTGATCATCTCCTGCCTCAACCGGCCGGAGGTGCGGCCGGACTTCTTCATGCTGGCCTGCAGCGACGGGACCGCCTACCTGACCAAGCTGCGCTGGGCAAGCTGGACCGCCAGCCTGGCCAGCGGGACTGCCGAGTTCAGCCTCAACCGCTGCGACCCATCATGTGCCACGGGAAAGTTCATCACCAGCCCGGTCGTGATCGTGCTGTGGCGCACGGCCGCCGTCCCGCGCCGCCCCAGCAGGCAGCAGTTCCTGCGCATGACGATCATCTACACCGGGAAGCGGCCCGCGGGCTCGGCGCAGTCCTTCACCGAGCCGCTCTGGTACCCCACGGGCAGGTAATTGCCCCCTCGTGACCCCCCGGACGCGGCCGACGTAAGCTGAGGCGCCGCGCCGATGGCCTGGTACAGCAGGTGCTGCAAGGCCCGGTGGAGGTCCCACCAGGCAGGTGACCCTCCGGGAGCAGGCTGGCCGATGCCTCGTGCCATGCGGTTGCGGCCTCCCGGCGGCTTCCGGCGCGGCGAATGCTGGCGCCGCGGCGCGGGAGCGCTGATGGTGGCCGCGGTCGTGCTGGCCATCAGCGCCTCGGCCGGGAGCCTGCATCCCGGCAGGCTGCTGCTCGCCGGGATCACGGCGGACCCGCAGGCCTCCGGCGGAGTCTGCGTCATCCCCGCCTCCGGGCACTCGCCGTGCCCGCCACCGGACGCGGCCCAGTCCAGCTGGCTGGCCAGCAGCCTGATCCCTGGAGCCACCGCCCCGCAGCGCAGCATGGCCATCCGGGCACTGCTTGACCTCAGGGCTCTCATCCAGCCGGACGGCGCTGTCGCGGCGGCCTGGCATCGAGGCTGGCAGTACGCCTGGCCACGCGATTCGAGCTGGGTGGCCGCCGCCCTCTCGGTCACCGGGCACGCGGCGACAGCCGTCACGGTCCTCCGCTACATCGCCCACGCCCAGCTCCCGTCCGGCCGCTGGGCGGCCCGCTACGAACTGTCCGGCCGCGCCCCCGTCCGGGACGGCCGCCCGGACGAACTCGACGCCAACGGCTGGTTCCCGTGGGCGGTCTGGTTCTGGTACACCACGCAGCCAGCCGGACCTGCCGCCGCCCGGCGGGACCTGCTCACCCTCTGGCCCGCCGTACGCCGCGCGGCCGCCACGACCACCGCCCTGCTCGGCGCGGACGGCCTGCCGCCCGCGTCGATGGACTACTGGGAGGACGAGGTGTCCGCGGTGACCGTGGGCATCGCGGCCCCATTGGACACCGGCCTGCGCGCCGCGGCCGACCTCGCCCGGTCACTCGGCCACACCACGGACGCCCGGGCCTGGTCGGCCGCCGCCCACCGCCTGAGCCGCGCCATCCAGGCCAGCTTCGCCCCGGCCGGCTACCAGCGCACACCCTCGCCGGCCAGCGGGGCAGACGCGGCGGTCACCTTCCTCGGCCCGCCGTTCGGGCCGGCCACTCCCGCGGTGCGGCGGGCCGTGACCACGGCCGTCCAGCAGCTCACCCTCGCGAACGGCGGCCTCCTCCCCGGCACCGCATGGCGGGATCCCGGCGACGCATGGACGCCCGAGACCGGCTTCGCCGCCCTCTACGACGCTGCCTCGGGCGACCGGCCGGGTGCCGCTCACTGGCTCGGCTGGCTGGCCGCCCATCGCACCGCGCCCGGCTCACTGCCCGAGCAGGTCAACTCCAACGGCCGCCCCTCCTCGGTGGCCCCGCTCGCCTGGACCGACGCGATCGCCCTGCTCGCGATGACCGCCGGGCAGCACCCGCTGCCCATGCCCTGACGGCAGCCCCTGGCCGGCATCACGTCCGTCCGTCTCCCGCTGTCCGCCGCTATCCGCCGGATGCCCGGCTTTTATTTCATTTGTAGAAAAAGAAAGTGAACAGCATAGGGGCGAAGCCGGTCGCGCACACCACTGCCAGGAGCGTCGCAGATGACTCCGGGGGCTGGCGTTTCCCGGAGAGTAATGCTTTATTGGGCTCTGAGACATATCATCGAGATGTATCACCATGCGCCTGGGGACGCGACGATGCGGCGGAGGTGGGGCGGCGATGTTCCTGCTCAAGGGGCCGGCGTCGGAACCCCCCGGGAGATCTGCCGGGCCCCCGGCTCATCCCCCGCTTGGGCTCTATCTCACCGAGCCGGCCCGCGGGCTCGCGGATCTCGCGGCCTTGCCGCTGGCCAGCCTGTGGCTGGCGATCGCGCCACGCGGCGACGGGCATGGCGTGCTGGTGCTGCCGGGGTTGCTGGCCGCGGACGGGAGCACGGTGGCACTTCGCCAGTTCGTGCACTGGCTCGGCTATGACGTGCACGGCTGGGAGCTCGGCCGCAACCGGGGTCCCACCGACGCCGTGCTGGACGGGCTGCCGCCGCTGCTGACCACCCTGGCCGAGCGCACCGGCAGGCCGGTGTCGATCATCGGCTGGAGCCTGGGCGGCATCTACGCCAGGGAACTGGCCCGCGAGCACCAGGGCCTGGTCCGCCAGGTGATCACCCTGGGCAGCCCGTTCGCGCTGGCCGATCCGCACCGGACCCGGGCCGATGGCGTCTACCAGCGCCGCAGCCACCTGCATGCGGGCAACGGCCGGATACCCACCCATGCGGCGGTCGCCATGCCGATCGGCGTCCCGTCGACCGCGGTGTACTCCCGCCACGATGGCATCGTGTGCTGGCAGAACTGCATCGAGCCGGAGACGGCGCTGCACAGCAACGTCGAGGTCCGGTGCAGTCACCTCGGCTTCGGCTTCGATCCCGCGACGCTGTGGCTGATCGCCGACCGGCTCGCGCTGCCCGCCGGCCAGCAGCGGCCGTTCCGGCCGCCGCCGCTGCTCCGCCCGCTGTATCCGGGTCACCGGTGACCCGGCGCGGCCCTGGGCTGACCCGGGCTACCGAGGCACCCCGGAGGTTCGCCGCACCGTGGGGCGCACGCGGCCACCTCTGGCACCCGGACGGCCCCCGGCGGTGCTGGAAGCCTCGACCGCCCTGGCCGAGTACCGCAGGTCGGTACCCGGCTGCGACGAGTCCCTGCTCGCGGCCGCACGGTCGCTGATGCGGCTGCTCGCCCAGCGTGCCCGCTACGAGGCGATGATGGCCGCGATCGACGTTCCGGTGCTGCTGTTCGGTGGCGACCAGGACCGGCTGGTTCCGGTGGCGAGCGTCCGCCGCGCCGCCGCGCTGAATCCGGGCTGGGAAACTCATATCCTGACCGGGGTCGGGCACACTGCTCAGCTAGAGACTCCGGATCTGGTCGCCGGCGCGGTCCGTGATTGGCTGGGGAAGCACGGCACGCTCACCGCGCACTGAGGAGCACCGACATGCAGCAGCTCACCGGGCTGGACGCGGCCTTCCTGGCGCTGGAGACGGCCAACTCCACCGGCCACGTGGGCGGTGTGTCCGTGCTCGACGCACGCGGCCTCACCGAGCCGCTGAGCCTGGCACGGCTGACCGAGCTGGTAGCAGAGCGGCTGCCGGAGGCACCGCCGGTGCTGCGCCGCAAGCTGCTGCACATACCGCTCGGCATGGACCAGCCCTACTGGATCGACGACGCCGACTTCGACATCGAGTACCACATCAGGGAGCTGGCCCTGCCCCGCCCCGGCTCCGACGCCCAGCTCGCCGAGCAGGTCGCCAGGCTGCACGCCCGGCCGCTGGACAAGAGCAGGCCGCTGTGGGAGATCTACCTGATCACCGGGCTGGCCAAGCACCGCGTCGCGGTCTATACGAAGATCCACCACGCCGCGATCGACGGCGTGTCCGGTGCGGAGCTGCTGACCATGCTCCTGGACCTCTCCCCCGAAGGGCGGGAGGTTCCCGCCAGCGACCCGTTCACACCGCACCGGCCACCCGGCTGGGCCAGGCTGACCGCGCTCGCGGCCAGCCGGCTCGCCTGGCGCCCGGTGCAGGCGGTGCGGATCGCCAACGAGCTGGTGCGCGTGCTGCCGGCCATCGCCCCGGCGCTGAGCCCGCTGATCGGCGGCCTGCTCGGGCTGGGCCGCGGCGACGGCGCCGTGATCCCCACCACCGTGGCCGGGCGCCCGCCCGCGACGCCGTTCAACAAGCCGATCACGCCACACCGGCGGCTCGCCTTCCGCAGCGTGGACCTGGACAGCGTCAAGAAGGTGAAGAACGCGTTCGGGTTCTCCGTCAACGATGTCGTGCTGGCGATGAGCGCGGGCGCCCTGCGGCGCTGGCTCGCCGATCACGACGCGCTGCCCGACACCCCCCTGGTCGCAATGATCCCGGTGTCGGTACGCGACCCGGCCAGCGAGGGCGCGATGGGCAACAAGGTGTCGGCGATGCTGGCCACCCTGCCGACCCACCTCGCCGACCCGGCCGAGCGGCTGGAGGTGGCGCACGCCGCGACCACGATCGCCAAGGCGCAGCAGGCGGCGATCCCGCAGGGCCTGGTGGACCAGATCAGCGACTTCGCCCCGCCGGCGCTGACCGCGCGAGCGGCCAGGGTGGTCTTCGCCACCGGCCTGCTGCACCGGCTGCCGCCGTTCAACCTGGTCATCTCCAACGTGCCCGGCCCCAACATCCCCGTCTACCTGGCCGGCGCCAAACTGATGGCCCACTACCCGGTCTCGGTGATCACCGACGGCCTGGCCCTGAACATCACCGTGGTGGGCTATCTCGGCCTGCTGCACTTCGGCCTGGTCGGCTGTCGTGAGCTCGTCCCCGACATCGACCTCATCGCCGGTTACCTGGCAGACGAGCTGGAACTATTGCTCAAAGCCGCCGGGCAGCGGACCGGATGAGCAGGCTCCAGAGCGGGGCAGCAGGCGCCATGGGACAGCGCAGACCTCAGCCGTTACCTCCGGATGCACCAGCCGGGCTGGCCACCAGCGGCGACGCCCTCGCGGTCGTGCCCGGGGGAACCGCGGCACCGCCGCACATCCCCCAGCAGATCTTCGCCGCCGCCGTGGACGCCCACATCTCCGGCCAGCGCCTGGACATGAAGTCGCTGGCCCGGCGGCTCGGCGTCAGCCGCGCCACGCTCTACCGCCAGGCCGGGAACCGCGAGCAACTGCTCGACGAGGTGATCTGGTGGCGCGCCCGGCACACCCTGGCAGAACAGATCCACGCGACGGCCACCCTGGCCGGCGCCGCGCGGATCGTGGCGGCCGTCGGCGGCGTGCTGCAGGCCATCGAGCGCGACCGCTCGCTGCGGACCTTCCTGGAATCCGACCCAGAGGCGGCCCTGCGCATCCTCACCGGCACCCGCAGCACGGTCCAGCGCGGCATGGTCGCGGCCCTGGAGAACCTCATCGACCTGGAGCGCGGCCGGGGCGCGTTCGACGCCGACCTGGACACCCCAACGCTGGCCTACGCGATCGTGCGCATCGCCGAAGGCTTCCTCTACGCCGACGTGATCGCCGACCGCTCCCCCGACATCGCCCGGGCAACCACCGTCATCGAAGCATTGCTGCGCGGCCTGGATCTCATGCACCGCGCTCCCGGTACCCACGTCTGACCAGCGCTTCCAGCAAACTGTCGGTGCCCGGCGGCACATTATGCGCCATGCGGAACACCAACGTACGCGGGCAGCCGCGCACCCGATCATGGCAATTGGACGCGACGACGATGGGAGGGCACGATGAGTACTGTGACTGTCGACGAAGCCTGGCCAGCGACCGGCCATCCGTTCACCGTCGAGGAACTCGGCAGGATGCCCGATGACGGCCGCCGGTACGAGCTTCTCGACGGGAGCCTCGTCGTGAGCCCCCGCCCAGGCATGCCCCACCAGGTCGTCGCAGGCGAACTGTTCCATGTGCTCCGGCTGGCGTGCCCGCCGGGAATCCGCGTGGTGCCCGAGCCCACGGTCCAGCTGGCCCTTGACACTGAGTTCGTGCCTGACATCGTCGTGGTGGGCGAGGATCAGATCAACGCGGCCAAGTGCACCAGCCCGCCGATGCTGGC
>DASXMU010000214.1:0-7458 GCA_036495485.1 Streptosporangiaceae bacterium | reverse complement strand
GCCGCCTCGGCCAGCATCGCCGTGGCGTGCTCCCAGTCCTCGTCGCTGCCGACGAACTTCTCCTTGGCCTCGTCCCGGGTGGACAGCTCCAGGTAGAAGTCGGACAGGCCGTAGTCGCGCAGCAGGTCCAGGACGAACTTGAGCAGGCTCTTGAGCTCGGCTCCCACCTGCTCACGGGTGCAGAAGATGTGCGAGTCGTCCATGGTCAGCCCGCGCACCCTGGTCAGCCCGTGCACCACGCCGGACTTCTCGAACCGGTACACCGTGCCGAACTCGAACAGCCGCAGCGGCAGCTCCCGGTAGGACCGGCCACGCGACCGGAACACCAGGATGTGGAACGGGCAGTTCATCGGCTTGAGGTAGTACTCCGCGCCCTCCATCTGCATCGGCGGGTACATGTTCTCCTTGAACCAGCCGAGGTGCCCGGAGGTCTCGAACAGGTCCGCCTTGGTGATGTGCGGGCTGTTCACGAACTCGTAGCCGGCCTCCTCGTGCCGCCGCCGCGAGTAGTCCTCCATGATCCGGCGCATGGTGCCGCCCTTGGGATGGAAGATGGCCAGCCCGCTGCCGATCTCGGTGGGGAACGAGAACAGGTCGAGCTCGGCGCCGAGCTTGCGGTGATCGCGCCGCTCCGCCTCCGCCAGCAGGTGCAGGTACCCGTCCTGCGCCTCCCGGGTCTCCCAGGCGGTCCCGTAGATCCGCTGCAGCTGCGGGTTGCGCTCGCTGCCCCGCCAGTAGGCGCCGCCGCTGCGCATCAGCTTGAACGCCGGGATCTCCCTGGTGCTGGGCAGGTGCGGGCCGCGGCACAGGTCCTTCCAGCACAGCTCGCCGCTGCGCCGGTCGAGGTTGTCGTACATGGTGAGCTCGTGCCCGCCGACCTCGACCGACTCCTCGTCGCTGGGCCCCTTCAGCCCGATCAGCTCGAGCTTGTAGGGCTCTGCGGCCAGCTCGGCACGCGCCTCGTCCCCGGTGACTACCCGCCGTGAGAACTTCTGTCCCTGCTTGACGATCTGCCGCATCCGCTGCTCGATGTTTTTCAGGTCGGCGGGGCCGAATGGCTGCGTCACATCGAAGTCGTAATAGAACCCGTTCTCTACTGGTGGGCCGATCCCGAGCTTGGCATCCGGGAAGATCTGCTGCACCGCCTGCGCCAGAACGTGCGCGGTGGAATGCCGCAGGATCGACCGGCCCTCGGAGCTGCCGATGGTCACCGGCTCTACCGAGTCGCCGTCGCCGAGCACGTGCGCGAGATCCCGCAGCGCACCGTTCACCCTGGCCGCGACCACGCCACCGGCCCGCCCCGCGCCTGGGCCATTTCCGGGCCCGGAGTCCGGGGCAGCGCCGTTTGTGTTCTTTCTTTCAAAGAAATCACCGGCCGTCGTGCCAGCGTCGACCACATGCTCGCGGCCTGCGAGGGTGATACGAAGCTGACTGGCGGACACGGCGCACTCCTTGGAAGGGTCTGTGGGACATGCGGGCGGGAACATGGCGACCGCCCGTGCACAGATGCTATCCGGGCCAGGCTTGGTTGCCGCAGCTATATAGCGTGTCCGGCGCTAACCGCGCCGGAGCCGCACGCGGCGAAGGCCAGGTGGCCTTCGCCGCGGCGCATCCTGGCCGGTGGTCAGCTGGGGTCGTACGGATAGGGGCTGGTGTCCAGCGGCGGCGCCGTGATCCGCGCGTGGCCGGGTGGCTTCCCGTTCGCCGTGACGGTCAGGCCGGTGTACACCCCGGGCGTGTGCGGGGCGCTCCACGCATCGGGGCCGTCGGTGGCATAGAAGGCAAAGTTGTGCCGGCCCGCGGCCAGGGTCAGCTGGGCCGAATACGTTGCCCCGCTGGCCGCGTCGCCCGACACGTCGGTCATCGGATGCGCCTTGCCGTCAACCACCACGTCGGCCTGGGCCGGCATTTCAGGGCCGAAGTAGACGGTGGAAAAGGTGAACCCGGTCGATGGTGTGCCCGACGTGGGGCTCACCTGCGAGTGCTGCATGACGATCGGGGTGATCGAATAGCCATACTCCTGAAAGTCCTGCAGGCCGCTTCCGTCGTTGAACTCGAACTGGAAGTAATGATCCCCTTCGGCCTCCGAAGACGTGGTGTATTTGTAGACTATGCCTTTGGCCGGGCTGCCGCTGACGCCGGTCATCGCATGCGGCACACCGTCGATCACGACGTTGGCGGTCGTGGGTGTTGCTCCCGACGGCGACGTATATTTTACCCGGACGGTGAAGGGCTGGCCGAGCTGCCCGATGCCAGCGGCGTTGCCCGGAGAATTCACCGAGATACCGTTCAGGCTGAATGGGGCAACTACCGGGCCACTGTACAGCACATTATTATAGGGCATCTTCCAGCTCTGGCCTGCCGCGCTGAAATCGAAACGGTAAGTATGCGTGCCGGGGCTGAGGGTGGTCGCCGCCTGATATATGGTCTCACCATCCTTTGCCTGCCCGGCCTTCATGGTGAGTGCGTTGCCATCTATAACCACATTATGCACGCTCGGCACGGCCGTGTTGTTGTAGATGACCGTGTACGTGAATTTCGTGCCCGGGCCACCCTGCGGTGGCAGGACCGTCGATTTCGGCGGGGACCGGAAAGCCACACGTGCGTCATCCGGCGGGATCAGCACCGACGGGTACGACAGCACCGGCTCGATGAGCTTGGTGTTCGGCGGCTGGCTGGGGTTGCTGAAGTCGAAGAAGTCCATGAGATCCGAGGTGGCGGCCAGGGAGTCACGGGCACCGAGGCTCGGCAGGCCGAAGTTCTCCTCGATGAACTTGTCGAACGAGGCGAACTCGCCCTGCTGGGTGGAGATGTAGCCGGGCTTGGCCCAGGGCGAGATCACCAGCAGCGGCACCCGCGGCCCCAGGCCCCGGCCGTCCACCTGGGGCGGCGGCACGTGGTCGTAGAAACCGCCGAAGTCGTCCCAGGTGACGAGGATGGCGGTGGACGACCACGCCGGGCTGTCCATGATCGAATTGACGATCGAGGCCACGAAATTCTGCGCGGGCTGGGTCGGCTGCGGTGGGTGGTCGGAGTCCACATACCTCGTGGGGGTGACGAAGCTGACCGCGGGCAGCTGGTTCTTCTCCGCGTCGGTGATGATCTGTGTGGAAGGGTGCGCCGGCGTGCTGCTGAGCGGTTCGATGAACGGCAGCGGATTCCACTCTTCCGCTTCGCCGTAGAATTTCCAGCTGAGCCCCGCGTTCGTGAGTTCCTTAGGTATGGAGTTGATGTTGTAGCACGGCGCACTATACGATTCGTCCCCGTCTGTGCCCCGATTCAGCATAAGCTGGTTCAGCGGTGCCTTGCACCCGTGCACGAACAGCGTGCCGAAATCGCCGCCGGCCTGCGCGGCCAGCATGGCGATATGGTTGGGCGTGCTGTTCGTCTCCGCGTCCGAGAAGAAGCTGGCGCCCAGGCCGTAGTGCTTGGCATAGGCCCAGTAGGTGGGAATGACGCTGTTCTTGTACTGGACCTCACCGAGCGGGTCGAACTCGTCCATCGCGCCGCCGCCGATCGCGGCTATGGCACGGGGGCCAGAATGGTTCAGGTCATGCGCCATCGGGTTGGGTGCCGCTGGTTCGGTAAGCCCCGAGGGCGTGCCTGCCACGCCGGGGAAATCCCCGAAGAAGTTGTCGAACGTGTGGTTCTCTTCCATGATCACCACGACGTGCTTTATCAGCGTCGCCTGGGCGCTGGCCGCTCTCTTCTGGCCAATGACCCCGCCCGCACATATTAAGAGGAGCAGGACAGCAATTATTAACGATTTGCGTCGGTTACGCTTTAGCATGCTGTAATCGTATACCCGTCCGGGGCCAACCGCTCTGCCGGGCCCGCTGGCCGGAGCGGGGCGCTAGAGACCGGCGAGGTCGATCAGGTCGTCGAGGATCTCGCCGAGGCCGTGCGCGGTGAAGGTCAGGTGGCCTTCGCCGCGGCGCATCCTGGCCCGGGCGCCGGGGACGTGCTTGACCAGCCAGGCGCCGTGCGCCTGCGGCACCATCATGTCTTCGCTGCCCTGCCAGATGGCGGCCTTGCCGGCGGCATCGAGCGGGAAGCCCCAGCCGGTCACGAACGCGAGGTCGTCGTCACGCCAGCCCTCGATGCCGTTGCTGCAGGCCGAGCGCAGCGACGCGGCCAGGTACCCGGCGAACTCACCGGTGACCACGGACTTGTCCACGTCCGACAGCAGCCCGCCGAGCCCGGCGACCACATCCTCGGCCTGTATGGTCTGCATGGCGGCGGCCACGTCGCCCAGCAAAGCGGACAGCTCCGCCTTGCCGCTGATCGCCGCGCCGAACTCGCGGACGTTCTCCGGCCCCATGCCGTCCAGCCAGTCCAGCCCCCCGGCCTGGTACGGGGCGACGCTGGCGATCGCGGCCGTGGCCAGGCAGCGGCCGCTGAGCAGGGCCGAGCAGGCGAGCGCGTGCGGCCCGCCGCCCGACCAGCCGGCCGTGACGAACGCGTCGCAGCCCAGGGCGTCGAGCACGGCGGCGACGTCACCGGCGACGTCGGCCACCCGGCGGCCCGGCCTGGGCGTGGAACCCGCGTAACCGGGCCGCACCGGGAGGATCAGGCGCAGCCCGCGGACCTTCGCCGCGGCCACGGTGGCCGGCCAGGCGACCGGCCCGCCCGGCGTTCCGTGATGCATCACCAGCGCCAGCCCGTCCGGCGCCCCGGCGGTCAGGACCTCCATCGTCCGGCCGTCCGGCAGCCCGATCGTCTGCAACTGCGCGCCGTGCTCCACCGCTCGTGCCGCGTCCTCTGTCACCATGGGTGGAGCGTAGCGGAGGGAGACTGCGGTGACGTGGCTGCTGTATGGCGCTTACGGGTTCACCGGCACGCTGGTCGCCAGGCTGGCCGTGGCCCGCGGTGAGCGGCCGGTGCTGGCCGGCCGTTCGGCTGGGAAGGTCGCCGAGCTGGCCGGGCAGCTCGGCCTGGAGCACCGCGTCTTCGGGCTGACCGATCCTGATGCCATCCGCCGGGGGCTGGATGGGGTGAGCGCCGTGGCACACTGCGCGGGCCCGTTCTCCGCCACCGCAGGGCCGATGGCCCGGGCGTGCATCAACGCCGGCCTGCACTATCTCGACGTCACCGGCGAGATAGCGGTGTTCGAGGAGCTGCACGGGCTGGGCGAGCGGGCCAGGGCGGCCGGGAGCGTGCTGCTGCCCGGCGCCGGGTTCGACGTCGTGCCCACCGACTGCGCCGCCGCGCTGCTGGCCGCGGCGCTGCCCGGCGCCCGCCGGCTGGATCTGGCCTTCCTGGCCGGCGGCGGCCCGAGCCCGGGAACGGCCAAGACGGCGGTCGAGGGCATGCGGACCGGTGGCCAGGCGCGCATCGACGGGGTGATCACGACCGTGCCCATGGGCTGGCGGACGATCCAGGCCGCCTTCCCCAGCGGACCGCGCACGGCCACGTCCGTGCCCTGGGGTGACGTCAGCACCGCCTGGTATTCCACCGGCATCCCCGACATCACCACCTATACCGTCGTGCCAGCCGCCGCGATGCGGGCGAACCAGGCGCTCGGGCTGGCCAAGCTGCTGCGGCTGGGCCCGGCGCTGCGGCTGGCCCGCGCGCTGGCCGGCCGCGCCCCCGGGCCGGACGAGCAGCGCAGGGCGCGCACCAGGGCCGAGGTGTGGGGCAGGGCCAGCGACGGCGAGCGGTCGGTGCAGATCACGCTCGTCACGCCCAACGCCTACGACCTGACCGCCGATTCGGTGGTCAGGGCGGTCACCCGGCTCGGCTCGGTCTCCCCCGGCGTGCACACGCCGTCCACCGCCTTTGGCCCGCGCTACGTCACCGAACTGGATGGCGTCACGCTCACCGGCCCGGCCCCGGGCTGACAGCCCAGCCGGCCCGATGTGCGTTCGGGTGCTCTGGCGGCGTATGAATGGTCCATGAGCAAGCGCCCAGTTCCACCGCCTCCCGGCGACAAGCCCGGGCCCGCCGCGCCACCGCCGCCGCCGGGCTGGCGGCACTGGGTGTGGCCGGTGGCACTCCTCACGATGCTGCTGCTGTACCTATTCCTGCCGGCCATTCACGTCAGCTCACCGGCCCAGCTCACGTACTCGCAGTTCATCAAGGACGCGAGCACGCACAAGCTGAAGACCGTGACGTTCCAGTCCACCACGGGAAACACGCCGGCCAGCGGCAACCTGGCCAAAGGCGGCACCTACACCACGGTCATTCCCGGCCAGCCCAGCCCGCAGCTCACCACGCAGCTCGCCGCGGACGGCGTGCAGATCACCGCCAACGCTCCCGGGGCCGGCTTCGGCAACGAGCTGCTGTCCTGGCTGATCGTGCTGGTGCTGCCGCTGGTGGTGTTCTACTGGCTGTTCCGGCGGCTGTCCAAGGGCGCCGCCGCCGGGCTGCAGGGGGTGCTGGGCACCGGCAGGTCGCGGGCCAAGGTCTTCGACGCCGAACGGCCGGACACCAAGTTCGCCGACGTGGCCGGCTACGAGGGAGCCAAGGCCGAGATCGCCGAGGTGGTGGACTTCCTGCGTAACCCGGACCGGTACGCCCGGGTCGGGGCGCTGGTCCCGCGCGGGGTGCTGATGGTCGGGCCGCCCGGCACCGGCAAGACCCTGCTGGCCCGCGCGGTTGCCGGCGAGGCCAGGGTGCCGTTCTTCTCGGTCACCGGCTCGAGTTTCGTGGAGCTGTTCGTCGGGGTCGGCGCGTCGCGGGTCCGTGACCTGTTCGCCGAGGCCCGCAAGCGGGCGCCCGCGATCATCTTCATCGACGAGATCGACGCCATCGGCCAGCGCCGGGCCGGGTCGGGCGCGGCGGTGTCCAACGACGAGCGCGAGCAGACACTGAACCAGCTGCTGTCCGAGATGGACGGGTTCGACGTGGCCCAGGGCATCGTCGTGCTGGCCGCCACCAACCGGCCCGAGGTGCTCGACCCGGCCCTGCTGCGCCCGGGCCGGTTCGACCGGCAGATCACCATCCCGCTGCCCAACCTGTCCGAGCGAGCGGCCATCCTGGCCGTGCACGCCCGGGGCAAGAAGCTCGCACCCGACGTGGACCTGGACGCGGCGGCCCGGGGCACGCCCGGCTTCTCCGGGGCCGACCTGGCCAACCTGGCCAACGAGGCCGCGATCTTCGCCGTGCGCGACGGGCGCGAGGTGCTCACCGCGCGGGACTTCGATGACGCCCGCGACCGGATCATCCTGGGCCGCCGCGAGGGCTCGAACGTGCTGCTCCCCGAGGAGAAGCACGCGGTCGCCGTGCACGAGTCCGGGCACGCCCTGGTCGCCGCGCTGTCGCCGAAGGCGGACCCGGTGGTCAAGGTGACGATCCTGCCCGCCGGGCAGGCACTCGGCGTCACCGAGCAGCTCCCGCTGGTCGAGCGGCACATGTACGGCGAGGACTACCTGTACGACTCGCTGGCCGTCCGGCTGGGCGGCCGCGCGGCCGAACTCGTGGTCCTCGGCCAGGGTTCTACCGGTGCGGGCAACGACC
>DASXMU010000213.1:0-3427 GCA_036495485.1 Streptosporangiaceae bacterium | reverse complement strand
GACGGAAGAGTACTTCCGTGATATGTATTTCACGGAAGTGAGTTTCTGCTAACATGTGCATCATGGGGCCGGCCAAGCCAGACTGGGTGTTCGACCGGGAACGGGAATGGCAGGGACTCACGGCGTTCGCCGCTGATCCCTCCCGGCACGCTACGCTCGGTGTCGTCAGCGGGCGGCGCAGGCAGGGCAAGAGCTACCTGCTGCAAGCACTCGCTCAGCAGACCGGCGGCCTGTACTTCGCCGCGACCGAGGCGACAGAGGCGGAGTCGCTGCGGCTGTTCGCCGACACGCTGGTCCGGCACACGCGCGAACCCGTCGAGCAGCCATTCCGGGACTGGAACGACGCGATCAGGTACCTGTTCCGTCAGTTTCACGGCGAGCCTGCCGTGGTCGTACTGGACGAGTTCCCGTTTCTTTCCCGGGTTTCACCCGCGCTGCCTTCGATCATCCAGCGCGAGCTGGGTCCCGGCGGCGCTGCTTCCGGAAGCTCTGTCCGGCTGGTGCTATGCGGGTCGGCGATGAGCGTGATGGGCGGCCTGCTGGCGGGGCGGGCCCCGCTGCGCGGCCGCGCCGGGCTGGAACTCGTTGTCCAGCCATTCCGGTACCGGGACGCGGCGGCGTTCTGGTCCATCACCGACCCCCGCCTGGCGTTGCGGGTGCACGCCGTCGTCGGCGGGACGCCTGCCTACCGCAGGGAATTCGTCCGCAACGACGCGCCGTCCGGTCCGGACGACTTCGACGCATGGGTCCGCCGCACGGTACTCAACCCGCAGACGCCCTTGTTCCGCGAGGCACGTTACCTCCTGGCCGAGGAGACCGATATCCGCGAGCCGGCGATCTATCACTCGGTTCTGGCCGCCATCGCCAGCGGGAACACCACGAACGGCGGCATCGCCAGGTACATCGGACGGCGCTCTGACGAACTCTCCCACCCACTGACTGTGCTGGAAGACGCCGCACTGATCGTGCGCGAACCTGACCTGTTCCGCGGCGGCCGGGCGACCTACCGGATTACCGAGCCGCTCATTACCTTCTACGAGGCGGTGCTGCGCCGACGCTGGCCAGAGCTTGAACTAGGGCTGGCGGACGCGGTCTGGACGGCGGCCCAGCACACGTTCAGCGCCCAGGTCGCGGGACCGCACTTCGAAGCAATCTGCCGGTCCTTCGCCACCCTGGCTGGCGCCAGGCTGCTCGGCGAATTGCCTGCCGAGGTCGGCCACGGCGCCATCAACGACTCCGCCGAGCGCGCCCAGATCCAGGTGGACGTGGCGGTCTTCGCCGCCCCCGCGCCTGACTCCCCACGGCGCATCCTGTCTGTCGGCGAAGCCAAGTGGGGCGAGGTCATGGGCCTGCGCCACCTGACCCGCCTGGCCCGCGCCCGCGACCTGCTCGCCGCCAGGAAATACGACACCAGCGGGACCGTCCTCGCCTGCTACAGCGCCGCCGGCTTCGACCAGGACCTGCGCGATCAGGCTGCCCGCGCCCCAGGGAACGTTCTCCTCATCGGCCCCGAGGAGCTTTACGCGCCTTAACAGGCCTGGCTTGTGCGGGTGACCCAGGCCGACCTCACCCGAACACGGCGTGCAGGAACCGGAGCCCGCCACATGCAGGCTTCCCTGGCCTGAATGTGCGTGTGACGAAAGTCCGCTCTGCAAGCGATAACGACACACTTGTTCGCCAGGCCTTGGCGCGCGCCGGAGAGGGGCATTCCTCAGTTCAGTGCGCCGGGCTACGGTAATCGTGAATGAGTGATATCACTGTTTGCCGATAACGCGCTAATATTTGTTTATGGTGATACGGAGCGATGAGTATCAGGTAACCACAGCGCGGGACCTGGGATCGGCCGTCAAGCACTTCCGGACCGCAGCCGGGGTGACGCAGGCAGACGCGGCGGAGGCAATGGGGATCGGGCAGCCTTACCTGTCGTCGCTGGAGAGCGGAAAATTCGGCAGCTCACTGACCCATGCGCTGCGACTGCTGCGGTTCGTCGGCTGCGAGGTCGTCGTCCGGCCGAGGAAACTCCGTGGCTGACCGGCTCATCGCATGGCTGTATGACACTCCGGTGGCGGTACTGCTGCCGGGTCCGGAGTTCCGGATTCGCCTGGAGTGGCATCCGGAGGGGATCGAACGGTGGGGGCTTGGCAGCCCCGCCCTGTCCGTTGGGCTGCCGATCGGCAGCCCAACGGGTCCGCGGGACACGCGCGGCCTGGACTTCTTTGAGAACATGCTGCCCGAGGGACCAATTCTCGCGCGGATGGCGACCTTGGCCAGGACCCGCCCAGCGGACACCTACGGAATCCTGCAAGAGTTTGGCCGGGACTGCGCGGGCGCGGTCGTGCTGCTCCCCGACGGGGAGCAACCTGCCGTGGGCGGCGGGTACACGCCGATGACCGCCGACGACCTGAGACGGGTGATCAGCGCGCTCGACCTCGCCCCGCTAGGCGCCGCGCCAGAGCGCGGATTCCGCCCGTCGCTGGCCGGTTTCCAGCGCAAGGCGCTCGTCGGCCGCGCCGCCGACGCGACCTGGCAACTCCCTTATGGAGACGCGCCGTCCACGTGGATACTCAAACCCGACGGCCCCCACCCGATAGCGGCTAACGAGGCCACCTGCCTGCGGCTCGCCGCTGCCTGCGGGCTGGCGGTACCGGAGGCCGAACTGCTCGACGTGGCCGGTCTTCCCGTGCTGGCGGTCAGGCGCTATGACAGGCACGATCCTGCTGACGGCGGCCTCCCGGTGCGCGTGCACCAAGAGGACGGCTGCCAGGCCACCGCCATGCCTCCCGGGCTGAAGTATGAGGAACAGGGTGGACCGGCACTGCGCGACCTCGCAAACCTGCTACGGGACTTTGGGGACCCCGGTGACGTACCCAACCTCCTGCGCCGCACGACGTTCAACATGGCTGTCGGCAACGCGGATGCACATGCCAAGAACTTTTCTGTGCTGCATGACCGGGACAGTCCAGCGATCAGGCTCGCACCGCTGTATGACGTGCTGTCGACGATTGCGCTTGACCTGACCGACAGCACCGGCCAGCCAATCCAAGCCGACACCCATCTAGGCCAGCGGGTCGGTGGGCAGGCCGACATTCGGAAGGTGACCGCAGCCAGCCTCAGTGACGAGGCGGCCACCTGGGGCATCAGGCGACAGACAGCATCGGCCATCGTGACCGAAACTTTGGACCGGGTACTGACCGCCATCCCCGCGACATCAGGCGACGAACGAGTTCTCGCGGTCGTCCGCAAGCAAGCCGAGCGGATCAAGGGCAGCTGCTAGTCACAGCAGCATCGGAACTGCGGGACACATGAAACGCGACACCCCGAAATAGGGCACTCGAATATGTTCCGGCCGGTAGCCGATCAGCACGCTCCGAAGACGGCGGCGCACAAACCACCCGGGCCGGCGGCTGGGCTTCAGCAGCCCATCTCG
>DASXMU010000212.1:0-9778 GCA_036495485.1 Streptosporangiaceae bacterium | reverse complement strand
ACACCATCGTGGATCAGCGCATCCGCATCGTGCGGAGCCGGCTGCGGCGGCTGCGAGCCGATCTCGCCGAACTGGCCGCATGGACGCCCGGCGTGCCGCTTGGCGGCCCGGCCTTCGCGACGGCCCAGCGGCTGCGGCAGGTCCAGCTCGACCGGGCACGGCCTGGTCAGGCAGAGCTGCAGAGCAATGCCGGCAAGATCGCGGCGACCCGCGCCGGGGAGGCGGCCCGCAGGGAGCAGGCGATCCGCGAAGAGCAGGAGCAAGCCTGGCAGCGGTGGGTCACCGCGAACCGTCAGCAGGATCCGGCTGCTGCACCGCCGGCCAAGCCCGGCCTGACCCTCGCTGACGCCTACGCCGAGTTGCAGAAGCAGATGGACGCCACAGTGATGGAGGCCGCGAGAGCCTACCATCTGCCGGGAGATCGGCAGGGACACCTCGGCTACGTGCGGTTCCACGCGGAGCAGGCTCGTGAGCGTACGCTGACCGTCCTGCGCGCGGACCTCGGCATCGGCGTGTCCACCCACGGGCTGATGAACCAGCTCGCGGTGGCGGCCCCGATCGACCCCGCCAGGCTGACGCCCGACCCCAATGCCCTCGGGCCGACGGCGGCTGAGGCCTGGGTAGCCCAGCAGGAGACAGCGGCGGTAGCCAGAGCCCTGCGGGATTACCCGGGCGAGACCGGCTCGGAACCTCACCTCGCCTACATCGCCTTCCGGGCCGGGCAGGCCCGCGAACGTGCCTTGTCGGCGATCTCGGCTCCCCGGCCCGTCACGGCCGACGCCAGGGAACATGTTCTGACCGAGGTACTCCGGTACGGGCGGGCATGGCAGCAGCCGGTAGCGGAGGTGGCCGCGGGCGAGAAGGAGATCCGGGACCAGGCCGCTGCGGACGTCAGCCAGTGGCGGGCCGCGGCGGCGGCTGGGGACATCGAGGCCGCCGCGAAGCTGGCGTACTGGCGGGCGCTCGCGCAGGACGCGGCCGGGGTCGCCGGCGAGGCCGACCGGAGCCGGGAGCGGAACCAGAAGGTGGCCGAGGCCGCGGTTCAAGCGGAGATGGAGCAGGCGTCGGGCGACCCGCTCAGCGCCAGGGTCAAGAGCCAGTTCGCCGCCGAGGCCGTGGCGTTCGGCTGGGTGGGCTATGCGCGAGCCTGGATGGATCTCAAGCAGGCGGCCCACGAGAGGGCCAGCGCCGCGGCGAAGAACGTGGTGGCCGAAGCGTCCCAGGCCGCTTATCAGGCGTATGAGCAAGCGCTGAGCAATCTCCCCGCAACCAGCGGTACCAGCGAACCAGCCAGAGCACGGGATGAGGCCGCTGGTGACATACGAGAAGGAGTCGATCAGACCGAAGCGGGTCAGGCGGCCATAGCGGCCGCGGCTCAGTATGCGAAGGGCGTGGCGCAGTCCTTGCCCGCGGCCGATGGTCTTCCGGAGGCCGTCGGGGCGGCCGTGCTCGCCGACCGGATCTGGGACGCCGTCGCTGCGACGCAGACCGGGGACGCGGCCGGGATCCTGTCCCGGGCGGCGAGCCTCGCCGGCGCGCTGGACACCGGCGACGCTCCCGATGCCCTTTCCGGCATGCTGGGCGCTTCCAGCTTGGCAGACCCCGCGACCATAGCGGCAGGCGGTCAGGGTACCCCCAGCGTGGATGCGCCAGCTCCGGCGGCAAGTTCCAGCGCTGACCCGACCCGGCCGTCTTCCCCGCAAGAGCAGGACGAGCCAGGCACGCCAGCACTGCCCCGGGAAGTGACCTGGCTGCGGGCGTCGCGGGACAGGATTGCGCACTTGCAGGCCGCTCTCTCCGCCCCGCGGGTAACGGGGTTCAAGACGCTGATGGCGCACATCGATGGCGGTGCCGTGCTCGACGGTGACACCCCGCTCTCCGCGGAGCAGATCGCGGTCCGGCTCGGGCTGCCGGTGGTCAGGCACAGCCTGGGCGGCAGTGCGCCAGTGCCATCGCACGATCCGGCCACCGTGCTCATGCTCGTCTGCAACGCTGACGGCGGCCTCGTGACCTATGACGATTCCGGTGACCAGGATCCCGGAGTGGACAAGTCCGTGCCGTCACCCGCGGGTGGTCTCCACAAGGTCACCGGCCTGCGGGTTGCCGCGCCTCGTGGCGAGGCCATCCTGCTGCCGAACGGCGAGGTGATCGCCGGAACGTGGAAGCCCGGGAACCCGAATCCGGTACCGGAAGCCAACGGCGACTGGGTGGTCTGGGAGAACGGGGTGGCGCGCAGCCTGGGCACACCGTTCCTGCGTGAGGCGCTCGCCTCGCTGGGCGCCGAACTGCTGCCCACGGACCCTGACAATCTGCCCAGCGCTCCGGTCGGCTTCTACAACGGGCCGACCAGCGAGCAGACTGCCGCCCTGGACGCCCTTGGATACCGCGTGGCGGAGGATGTGGCTACCGATGGCACAGATGGCCCAGACACTGCGTACAGCTTCTACCAGGCGCTGATCACCGTAGCGAGAGGTGCCCTCAGGGGAACCCAGGGGCAGCCGGTGCCCCAGCAGATCCATCAGATCCACCAGATGGTGGTGGACGAGTTCGCCAGGGACATCCGCCAGCCCAACTCCCGGTACCGGGACCTCATCGCGGGCTCCTCGACTCCCGAGCAGGCGCTCGCCGAGCTGAAGAGGCCGGCCGGATGGGGCCGCCAGGCTGCGCATCTGGCGCCCTACGTGGCCGCCGACCTGTTCGGCATCGAGCTTGGGGTGCTGGGCCCGGCGGGTGCGATCCTGCCGGTGACCGACGAATCCGGGCCCCGGGTGAGGGATCAGCATGGCCTGCCGTTCCTGCTGGTCCGGGTGGGTGACAGGCATTTCGCCCCGGCCGTGCCACTCCCGGCCGCGAGCCGTCTCGTCCCGGCGGCTGCCCCGGCCAATCCCTGGACCGCTGAGCTCAGCCCGGAGGCCAGCCGCCTGGCCGCCCAGGAAGGCAGCACGGCCCCGCTGCTGCCGGGGGCGGGCGAGCCTGACGCGATCGGCCGGGTGGCGGAGATGAACCACCTGGCACCGGCCGGGCGCCAGGTGTGGGAGGTCCCCCGGGCGGACGAGGATCGTGTCCGGGACGGCATCCGGCGGCTGCTGGCCAGGGTTGAGACGCCGGCCGAGTTCACGGACGGGGAGCGGCAGGCCATCCTTGACCGGTTCGATGCGCTGGAGCGGGTCAACGAGGTGGTGGACTCCACCCGCCCGCGGTGGCGTGAGCTGCGCCAGGAGTACCTGTCGGCGGTGGAGCGGGCCGAGCCCGGCCAGGACCCGGTGGCGCGCCGGGAGAGTGAATGGGCGGCCATCGATGCCGCGTACGTCAGGGCACTGGGTGAGCGGGCCGGGGCCATCCGGGCCGCCCGCGATGCTGCCCCGGCCCGGAGGGTGCCCTTCAAGCCAGGTGCCGGCAGCATCCAGACGGCGCTGGCCGACGCCCACGATGAGGCTATGACTGCCGCGCAAGACGCGGAGCGCAGGAGGGAGGATGCTGGCGAGGCTTACCGGGCTTCCGTCGAAGCCAGCCTGCAGGGCATGCGGGACAAGATTCTCCAGCTCGCCGGGGCCGAGCTGGCCGTTGGCCGCGCCGCCGGCTTCGAGCGGCTGCTGGGCGAGGCGCAACGGGTTGCCACCGAGGCGGCCGCGGCAGCGGAAGCGGCGGCCGAAGACGACGAGAGCCTGCGCGCGCACCGGGAAGCCGAGGCGGACGCCAGCGTGTGGCAGGCTCGCCGCCGCGTCGCCCTGGAGGAGGTCGACCGGCGGGTGGCCGAACGTGAGCTGCCGCCCGGCTTCGGCGTGGACGGCGTCTTCCCGTTCGGCCACCAGGGCCGGATGGTCCGGGTGGGGAATGTGCCGCTGACCGACACCGAGGGCATTGCGCGGCTGATCGCCGGAACGCTGCCACCCGAGCACGCGCGAGACGCGCGGATGGTCGCCCGGGTGGGGGCCGGCATCCAGGCGTTCATCCGGGGCAGGCAGGGCGGTCGTCACCTGTTCACCCAGCGGGTGCTGGACCAGGACGGTCTGACGATCGACCTGGGCCACGGCCAGAAAATGGTGGTCAAACTCAGCCTGGACATGGACCAGGTCCACCATGTGCGGGCGATCGACACCGAACTCACCGCGGTCGGGCTGAAGCGGCACCACGCGGTGGAGGCCGATCACGAGATGCAGGGCGGATGGCGGCAGAAGGTGGAGGACGAGCGCGACATTACGGTGTCGGCCAACGTCCTGACCGCGACGGGGCTGCCCCTCAGGCACCCGCATATTCCGGTGAGTACGGTCGCTGGCGGCTCGATAACCGGGTCCAGCAGTGTCAGCTATACCCAGGGTCATGACATCGTGTCGGGGACCAAGCGCGCCCCGCGATTCAAGGGGGAGACAGCCTACTTCGACTTCCGGGGGGCGACGCTCCAGACCACGATCCGCGAGGAACGCCAGCCAGACCGGGCAAACAGCCAGAAGCTGACCGTGCGGCTGGGCTTCCCGATAGAGGTCGCCCCGCTGAAGGAGGACGGTGACCCGCCCGGGGCGTTCCGCAAGGTTCCGCGGACGCTGCCGGGCTCCCGCCGGTACAACGTGCCGCCCGAGGCGGACGCAGATTCTCCCATGAATCACGTGCTGTACACGCCGGAGTGGGCCGGCGGCGGCCTGTCCGGGCTCCGCGAGCAGGTGCGCGCCATCATGGAGCGGGAGGCCACGTGGGACCAGAAGGTGGCCGAGGGCGTGGACTTCTTCCTGTCCGAGACGTCGGTCATGCGGATGATCTCGGACATCCTCGGCGGCTCGGGCGCGATCTCACCGGAGCTGCAGGACGCCAAGGGCAAATCTCGCGGTCACCTCATCGTCACCGCCCGGCTGCGCGGCCTCCAGGCGTCGACCAAGAGTTTGCTGGGGGTCAAGGAGGAAGCCCAGCGGTTCATCAACGTGGAGGACAGCAAGGCCCAGGGCGGAGCCGGGTCGGTGTCCCTGAGCGGCAACGCCTCCAAGACCTTCGGCGACCCGCAAGCGGAAATAGGCGGCTTCTCCAACGTTGGCGGGCAAGCCAACGTGACCGCCACGCTGTCCAGCGAGCGATCTCACGTCGCCACCACCGGGTCCGGCGACATCCGCGGCATGGTCATCTGGGGCAACAGCATCCTGTACCTGTCCGACTTCGAATTCAACGTCCAAGTGGTGGCCCCGAACGCGGCCCCGGATGCCCCGGAGACCCCGGCTGCTGCCCCGGGGACCACTGATGCCCCGGACACCCCGGATGCCCGGAAAACCCTGTTCGGCGATCCCCCGTTCCTGGTGGGTCCCGAATGGCGGGCGACGGGAACAGTCAACATGGGCATGCGCATCCCGGAACTGCACCAGGCACGGTTCGAGGCCCGGGCCGGTCACGCGGAGTCGGGCACGCCCATCGCCCCTGGTGACCTTCCTGCCGATGACTGGCCCCATCACGACGGCAAGCAGGACCAGCCGCTGCACCCGCCGGAGTCGATGGCCGCCAACCAGGGCATCGGCTTTGCCGGGGTCCTCTACATGCAGGGCGCCGGGCGTGTGCTGCCCGAGCTGATGCGGCTGGCCCAGGCGGCTGACCATGACCTGCCCTGGGCGAAGGACTGGACGCCGTCCGACCTGGCCTGGCTGCAGGCGCAGCTCACGCCGTATTTCACCCGCGAGGGCCTGACCACTCAGGCCAGCGTGCTGTTCCAGCCCACTGGGATCCGCGTCGAGCTGTGGCGGCCAGCCCGCTCCAACTTCAAGCAGCCAGGCAGGTCCGGCTGGGAGGTCTTCACGATCACCCTCTCGGCCAGCCACGGCTCCAAGCCCTCGGCGCTGGGCCGGGTAGCGGAGGCCACGCTGGAGGTAATGCCGTCGGCCTTCGCCGGGCAGTCCGGCGACGACACGATCGGTGCCGCCGTCAACGCCACCGTCGGCATGAATGCCCTGCTCGGCCTGAGCGTCCACAAGCAGCCGCGTGGCCTGGGCTTTCTGCTCCAGGGCGCCTGGGCGCGCAGCGTATCGGAAACGACCACGGTCGGCGCAACCGGGTTCAGCCTGCAGTCGATGCTCTACGAGGGCAAGGCCCGCACAATCAACTACAACGACGTCAAGTTCAAGGCCAAGGTCTCGGTCCGGCACGAGAAGAACGTCAGCCCGGGCTGGTCGAACTACCTCGGCGAGATGGGGCTGGGCACGGCCGCCGGGGCCGTCGGCGCGGTGGAGAACGCCATCGAGGCCGTCTCCGACGCCATCACGTCCACCCTCGGGACCGCCACCCTTGGAGTCCTCAAAGCCGCCACCCAGAAGGTGGCTCCGAGATCGCGGTTCATGGCAGACCTCCGCGCGGCCGAGGCTCAGCGGGCCGCCGTCCGGGAGTTCGCGGCCAGCGTGGCCGCCGCCCCGGCCAGCGCGACCGTGGAGAGCGAACTGGATGGCAACGAGGTGCAGTTCATCATCCACGAGAAGCTAGCCCGGCCCACCGAACCGGACGCCGCCGCGCTGGCGGAGGTCGGCAAGACGACCGTCGAGGCCGAATTCAGCTCCAAGCGGCCATGGGGCGGCAGGCCCAGGAAAAAGAACGAAGTGGTGCTCCCGCCGCTCAAGGACTTCCTGGCGGCTGACGGTCACGTCGATCCCGGCGCCGACGCCCAGGTGATGGAGGTGCTCACCAGTGAGCTGGGCGGGAGAGTGGAGGGGCTGCTCAGCAAGCTCGGCATTCACGAGAACACGTTCGGCGCCATGCCGTGGGTCCTGACCGAGCCTGCCCATCTGGCGGGGCAGGCCGGAGGAGTGCGCCCAGGACAGATCCAGCACACCTTCGTCAAGAATGGGCTGTACAAGGACAAGCACGTCACGGTCAGGCTCGAGGGGGTGGCCACCAACGCCTCGCAGCCGAACCCGGATCCGGTGACGTTGTTCCAGATGCACGTGGCTGAGGGCGGGCCGATCCTGGCCGCTCAGCACGGCAAGGGCAGCTTGTGGGGCTTCGACGTCGGCCTGCCCGGCATGAGCTGGCTGTTCGGCGGGTCGAAATTCTCCGGCCAGCCGGGGCTCACCTACGGTCGCGGCCAGATCAAGAATTCCAGCCGTATGACCAACATGACCGAGACAGCGGGCCGGCTCACCCAGGGGACCCGGGCCTACCTGGAGACCACCACCGACATGGTCTGGCGGATCACCGTGACCGCGCAGGACAAGAATCTCGCGCACAACGGCCCGGTGGAGTACGCCGGGGAAATCGTCAAGGTCAAGAATGGCATGAGCTTCCTGCGCCTGGAGCGGCCCGCTGTCGATCCCCGCGGTCGCGTGCCAGAGCCGGCGGATCCGAATATCGTCAGGGTGCTCGGCCGCCGGCCGCCTGGCGCTGGCCCGCAGGCCCCGGATCAGACGGCCGCAGGGAAGCGGACGCGCCTGGTCCGGCAGGTGCGGGCGACCAACCGGGAGGGCGACGACCGGATGGTGCCCCTCGTGGGGCTCCCCGCGACCGCGGTGACCGACCGGCTGTACCCGACGAAGGCCTCGCTGCTGGAAGCCCCGGGCGACCCCCCGCCCGGCGAGGACAACCCACTGCTGAAAGCGGTGCAGAGCCTGCTCAGCGAGCAAGCCCCAGAACTGCTGGAAGCGAACTGGACGGTCGAGGGCGACAGCCGCAGGAAGCAGGTGCCCGCGCGGCTGCAGAACGTGCTCAACCTGCAGTCCTTGACAATGATGATCGACCTGGTGCTCGGGCCCGGCCTCGTGCTGCACGCCATCAGGTCGGTGCCCGGTGGCAGCGAGCGGGTGCAGATCGTGCTGCAGGGCCGCCGCGATCCGCACAACCGGGGGTATGTGTACCTGGAGTCAGTCACCGGCAACTCCGTCCGCTACGCCACCCGGCTGGGCATCGAGAACGAGTCCTGGTCCAGTACCGCAAGCAGCGGGTTCGGCATGGGTGACCAGCAGCCCGGCGCGCCCACCGCCCAAGTCAGCACAGGCCCGTCCGGTGGGGTGGGCCAGGGGACGGCCGCGTCCGGCGAGCGGGAAGGCGTTCTCAGCGATTTCCACCTCAACCCGGCCGGCACCTTCACCCAGTCCACCGGGACGGGCGGTTACAAGCAGACGATGGCCGCCCAGCGCGACACGTTGTTCGTCCCGGGCCCCCCGACCAAGAAGCACCACCGCTACGGCGGGGACTTGCAGATCAAGCTCTCGCTTACCAAGACCCCCTGGGATCCCTCACGCCTGGTCAACATGATCGGGCTGAACGCACCGCACTACGCCGCTTCGTATCTGCAGGATGCCGCCAACACCCGTCGCGAGGGGCCCACTAAGACCGTCGACCTCGCCGAGCGGGTGCTGGTCCCGCACCAGCTGGTCCACCACGAGACCGTGCCCGAGGGCCCCACCGGCGACATCGCGGCGGTTGAGGAGATGTCCCCCTTCACAGTCCTCGGCAAGCGGCTGGACATCACCGGCGCTGACCTGCTCAGCCGCACGGTACTCAGCCTGGGGTTCGACCCGGAGAAACTGCAGATCCTGCACGAGGAGGTAGCGGGCAGGCTGACCGGTACCGACCCGGCCGCGCCGGCCGTCACCGACCCGGCCGCCCGCAAGCAGGGCAGCCACGCGGTTGCCCGGCTGATCGAGGCCGGTACGCGCGGCATGGATCTGCTGCGCTACGCCCTGTCATACCCGGCGCTGACCCGCGAGCTGTTCAACCTGGTGGACCGCGACGGCATGAAGCTGCCGGGCCTGGCGCGGGCGGGCGGCCCGCTGACCGACACCCTCGGGGACATCAAGGTAGCGGTCGAGTTCGAGGACAACCCCGACATCCTTGGGTACTTCGCCGCATGGGTCGAGGCCGGCGGCTACGGATTCGACGAGTTCCAGCAGAACAAGTCCCGGGCCGCTGGGTCGTCGCTGGGCATATCCCCGGGAGTCGGGATCAACACGGGGGACCGGGCCGATGACAACCCGTTCTCGCCCAAGAAGCAAACCGCCAACTTCGACATCGAGCCATCGGTCAGCACCAGCAAGACCCGGACCAGTGACGCGATCACGCAGACCATGTCGCGGTTCGACATGTGGAACCGCTCCCTGCAGTGGCTGCGGGTGTCGCCGAACGCGATCATCACGGTAACCCTGACCGCGCGTAACCAGCGTGACTGGCTCGACCTGAGCAAGCTGGGGACCTATCTGGGCGGCGGCAAGTTCGCCGTCAGGTTCCGGGTCCGCAACGCGGCCGAGCTCGGCCTCAGCCCGGAGAAAAGCATCGACCTGGGTATCTACCAGCCGCAGGGCATCCCGGTCGGATCGGGTACGTTCTTCCCGCCACCGCCGGAGCGCCGCCCGGCCAAGACCAGCACCGATGACCTGGTCCGAGCGGCGTTCTCGCTGCCCTTCATGTCCGGCGGGTTCGCCGCCCAGGTCGACTGGGACGGCCAGCACTTCCGGGCCGGCAACCGCAATCTCACCCCAGCCCAGCTCGCCGCCGAGATCAACACCCGGCTCGGCCAGCTCGGTCCGCCGCCCCCGCCGGACCTCCCGGAGGACGAGAGGCCGGCGCCGGAACCGACCCAGCTAGAGGGCCCCGACGACGCTGTTATCCTGATCGCGCCCAGCACCGCGGTCATCCCGCCCGGCCAGAGCATCGCACCCGCCCAGGCACTGGCCGACCTCTTGGGCCGGCCGGTGGTCGCCCCCGACTCCTCCTATGTCATCGGCCGGGACGGCTCGGCGAACGTAGTGCGCCGGCCGGCCCCGGACGCCACCGCCTTCGGGCACGGCTGGCAGCAGGGCAACTGGGTGGCGTTCTTCCCCAC
>DASXMU010000211.1:0-7513 GCA_036495485.1 Streptosporangiaceae bacterium | reverse complement strand
TGCCTGGAGGTAGCAGGTGGCGCCCGTGCAGGCGGCGGCGATTGCTGACTTGCTGTAGGTGGCCGGAAGCGGTTTCAGTGTGCCCCCGGTCACCTTGTAGACGACCGCGAACCCGGCGAGCGCGTGCGGCTCGTAGGTCTTGACGTTCGCGAACGGGGTTAGCGGCGGCATCGGGTCGCCGTATGACGGATCCACCCACTTCATGCCCCCTGGGAGGGTCACCTCATCGATGGCGTGATCGCCGTCGGTGAACCACATCGGCGGGGTGCTCACCGGCCCCTGGGCGATCGCCGAGGTGCTCGAATAGGTGATCTGGCTGCCGGTGATGCTGATCGCGCCGGTGGATGTGACGGTGAGCTTGTCGCGGTAGGGATAGGTTCCGCCGGCGGTCGCGCCCTTGAAGTGCCATAGGTTCGGCCCCACCAGCATGTAGGCGCAGTGCGCCGCGGTGCACCCGCCAGCTGGTGCGGGGCCTGGCTGGAATCCGTTCGGGCCGGTCGCGTCGCCGAGGCCCACCTCTTGCGCTGTGATGCCCTGGAAGGCCATGACCATGGCGAAGAACATGGCCCAGGCGCCGCAGTGGCCCGAATCGGTCTGCAGCATCCCCAGCAGGTCTCTGCAGCCGCTCCGGTCCCCGTCGAACCCGTCGGACAGCGTGGTGAAGCCGTTGTTGTAGTAGGTCATCGCGTTGCCGTCGCTGACCAGGCCGGTTGACGGGTCCAGGATCGGGTGCTTGATCGTGAGCGTGGTGAACTTCTGCCAGATGGCGTTGAACACGTTCTGCTGGCCGGACACGCCGGATGCGGGAACAATGCCGGTGTTCAGCACCGTGACGTATGGCTTCTCTTCCGAGGTCGGCACTCCGCCGGTGGGGGCGGCGTAGGTCCCGGCGGTCACGTAGAGGACGTGCGAACTCGTCACGGTCTGCACCTTGAGGCCGGAGGCCAGGTCAGTCACCGTCCACTTGATGGTCAGCTTGTCCCGGCCGGGCACGTCCGGCAGCGCGCCGGTGAACGTCAGGGAGCTGCCGGTCAGCAGGTAGCCACTGCCCGCCTTGGCCTGGCTCAGCGTCGTGGCGGGCAGGCTGAAGCTCGCCGTCGCCGACCCGGATAGCGAGGCGGTCGCGGTCAGTTGCGGGTCCGGCACCTGGCCGTTGGCGGCGAACACGGCCTGGTCGATGGTCAGCGTGCTGCCGCTGGCGTAGATCACGGGCCAGATCTTCGCCGGTGACCCGGATGGCACCGGCTTTGCACAGTCCTCGTAGTCGTAGTCGCGCGGCGAGGTGATGCCATCGCAGCTGGTCGGCCCCCACTGATTGTCCATGGTGGGCGACGGGCCATCGTCCTTGATGACTGGCAGGCCCGGCGTCGTATTCGTGGACTGGCCGGCGAGCGGGGCGAACCGGACGGCCCCGACGCCGAGCTTGGGGAGCAGGGTGAACATCAGGGTGCCGCTATCAGCCCCGCATGTTCCCGATGTCACCGTTCCGGTCAAGGAAATCGTCCAGGTCTGCGGCATCTTCTTGTTATAGGTGTGGCTGAACGTCGCGAGCGTGGCGCCGTCCGGGCCGCCAGGGAAAGACTTGGTGCTGGTCTTCCCGTCCCCCCACACACTCTTGTACTGGAACGTGCAGGAACTGGTGTCGCCGTTGCTGACGATCCGGAACTCCGCGGTGGGATCGGTGCTCGTGCAGTTCGGGAACGTGTAGAAGCACTGCTGCGCGCCCGCGGCCGGAGCCTCGTGGCCGCTGCCGCCGACGGCGGCGATCAGCGCCCCCGGCGGTACGCTGGCGGGCGCCGCCCGCACTGCGCCAGCCGGCCCCAGCGCCGCGGTGAGCATCGCCGCGACGGCAATGACCAGGACTCGCATGGTCACACTCGGTAAACGCAGCGCGCGGCTGAACCTGAACATCGGCATCTTTGGGTCCCCCTTTTCGTTCACCCATCCCCCATGAATGGGTGAATCCGCACGGAGCGTAGGACGGCCCCGGCGGAAAAGCAACCCCCAAGTCCGCTTATGTAGCAGTATCTCCACTTAAAAGCTGTTTTCCACTGATTTGCGTCTGCTCGGCCCCGCTGCTCTCGGGCGATATCAGCTACGCCCCGGCTCCGCTGGAGTCCCCGCCCGACGGAGAGGTGCTCATCTGCTGCGCCCGGCCCGGCACCGACATCGTCCTCGATATGTGAAGTATCCGGATAAACTCAGGGGGTTTCCCAGGGCTGCTCTCAGCGTGCGGCCAAGGCGCTTCCCCCGGCTCCCATTCTCCGCGCAGAGGATGTCTCCTGCATGATTTCGTCGCACCGTCACCGTCGCACGATCGGGCTCGCCGGGGCTGGCGTGCTGGCCGCCGGGCTGCTGGCCGCGTGCACCTCGTCGCCGCACGCGTCTGGGCCGCAGCGAGCTTCCGGCGGGATAACCGGTTCCTACCTCGTCCCGCCCGGGATCCACAAGATCAAGCATGTGATCGTGATCATGCAGGAGAACCGGTCGTTCGACAACTACTTCGGCACCTACCCCGGAGCAGACGGCATCCCGGTGAAAAACGGGGCGCCCACCGCATGTGACTCCAACCCGCAGGGCCCGTGCGTCCGCCCCTTCCACGACACCGCCGACGTCAACGGCGGCGGCCCGCACGGCGAAGCCCAGGCCGTGGCCGATGTCAACGGCGGGCAGATGAACGGCTTCATCCAGGAACGCGACGCGGCCAGGCACACCTGCTCGCAGATCGACGACCCGGCCTGCCAGCTCGGGTCGGGCACCCCCGACGTGATGGGCTACCACACCGGCGCGGAAATCCCCAACTACTGGGCCTACGCCAAAAACTTCGCCCTCGACGACCACATGTTCGAACCGGTCAAATCCTGGTCCGAACCCGACCACCTCTACATGGTCTCCGCCTGGTCAGCCAAATGCAAAACCCGCTCCCCGATGAGCTGCGTGAACAACATCGTCGGCCCCTACGGAGTCAGCAAGTTCAACAAGGCCGTGCACAAGGAAGTCACCACCGGCCAGACATCGATCGACCTGGCCTGGACCGACATCACCTGGCTGCTCTACGCCCAGCACGTCAGCTGGGACTACTACATCCAGACCGGCACCCAGCCCGACTGCGCAAACGACTCCGCCGAAACCTGCCCACCGGTCCCCCAAAGCTCGCGCACACCGGGGATCTGGAACCCGCTGCCACTGTTCGGCGACGTCCACCAAGACCACCAGCTCAACAACATCCAGACCCTGTGGAGCTACTACTCCGCCGCCCGCAACGGCACCCTGCCCGCCGTCAGCTGGGTGACCCCCTCCCAGCCCGACAGCGAGCACCCACCAGCCAGCGTGCACCAGGGCCAGGCCTACGTCACCTCGCTGATCAACGCCGCGATGAAAGGCCCGCAGTGGGACTCCACCGCCATCTTCCTGGCCTGGGATGACTGGGGCGGCTTCTACGACCACGCCGTCCCCCCCCAGGTCGACCAGAACGGCTACGGCCTGCGGGTCCCGGCCATGGTGATCTCCCCCTACGCCCGCAAGGGCTACATCGACACCCAGACCCTGTCCAGCGACGCCTACCTGAAGTTCATCGAGGACGACTTCCTGGGCGGCGACCGGCTCAACCCCAAAACCGACGGCCGCCCCGACCCACGGCCCGACGTCCGCGAAGACGAATCGATCCTGGGCAACATGACCCTGGACTTCAACTTCAGCCAGAAGCCCCGCCCCCCGTTCCTGCTGCCCACCAACCCACCCACCGACTCACCCAGCATCCCGCCCTACTTCAAGGGCAAACCCCCCTGCGTAGGCTGCACCACTCCGCCCCCGGCCGGAAAGATGTGACCTGCCTCTGGGGCACAGCGCTGCCGTCCGGATAGGTTGCGCTGATGGCAGTTCTCCACGCGGTGTGCGTTTTCTGCGGGTCTTCGGCCCCCGAAGATTCCCGCTACCGGGATGCCGCCCGCGCCCTGGGGACTCTTCTCGCCCGCAGCGGCATCACCGTGGTCTACGGCGGTGGCCGGGTGGGGCTCATGGGCGAACTGGCCGACGCCGCGCTTGCCCAGGGCGGCCGGGTCATCGGGGTGATACCGGTGGGCCTGTTCGCCCGGGAGGTCAACCATACCGGCCTGACCGAACTGCACGAGGTCGCCTCCATGCACGAGCGCAAGCGGCTGATGTACGACCTGGCTGACGCGTTCGCCGCGCTGCCCGGCGGGCTCGGCACGCTGGATGAGGTCGCCGAATCCGCCACCTGGTCACAGATCGGGCTGCACAGCAAGCCCCTCGCCCTGATCGACGTCGACCGGTTCTGGGAACCCCTGGTTGCCCAGCTCGACCGGATGGCCAGCACCGGGCTGCTCAAGCCGGCCGGCCGGGCTCTCATCCAGCTGACCCGGTCCGCCGAGGAAGCCCTCGCCGTCCTGGCAGCCGCCGAGCCAGCCCCGCCGGAGCAATGGATCACCGGCGGCGAGCGGTAGACCATTGAGCGCCAGCCGTCAGGAACACACGTCACACCAGCAATTCGGCTTAAAAACCTCCCCTTCCGCCAGTCTTGTTACTTTGCCGTGTATTTACCAGCATGAAACGCACTCAGTACTTCTTGGGGGGTTCGAATGCCGCCCTTCGGCTGCGGGGCGGTCAGCCGTCCGGGGCCGATGAGACGCGAAGGAGTAGTCAGCATGCGCGTTGGATCTGCGCCGCGACGGTTGCGCTTGACCGTGGGGCTCATCACAGTGGGGGTGACCGCCGGCTTTGTGCTGCCGGCGACGGGCGCCGTCGCTTCCCCGGCCAGCCGGCCGACGACCTCGCAAACTCCGCTTCCGGTCCGGAACGGATCAGCTCACGACCTCGGGGCGTACAACCCGTCCCAGACCATCCGGCTCACCATCGGGCTGCGGCCGCCACACATGGCCGCCGAGCAGCAGTACCTGCGCGGTATCCAGGACAAGCACTCGCCGCTGTTCCACAAATACCTGAGCACGGCGCAGTGGACCGCCCGGTTCGGCCCGAGTGCCGCCGCGCAGCGCGCGGTGGTCTCCTGGGCCAAGGGGGCCGGCCTGACCGTGACCCAGCTGTACCCGAACCGGCTGATCGTGGACCTGGCCGGGCACGTTGGCGCCATCGAGAAGGCGCTCGGGGTCCAGATCAACAACTACCGGCTCGGTGCCAAGACCTTCTTCGCCAACAACCACGACCCGGTGCTGCCGAAGTCGCTGTCGGGCGTCGTGGAATCGGTCGAGGGCCTGAGCAGCCTGCAGACCATGTTCCCCGCCTCGCCCACGGCAGCCGAGCCGGCCAGCCGCGCTTACGTGCCTGGGCCCAGCGTCGCCATGGGGCCGCATGCGGCGGCCAACGGCAGCCACGCGAAGCTGCTCGCGGCGGAGCGGGCATCGAAGAACGCGGCCGGGCATGCCACAAGCGCCGCGAAGGTGAACATCACCAACGGCTCCTATGACCCGACGGACATCTACAGCTCGCAGGCCTACGACTACAACGCGCTCTTCCGGCAGGGCCACTGCTGCAACCCGCTGGGCAACCCCGGCAACTCACCGGCCCAGACCTCGATCGCCATCGCCACCTTCGGCTCGCAGCAGCTCAGCGACATGACCGGGTTCCAGGCCCAGTACCCCTACCTCGCCTACAGCGTCCAGGAGGTGTTCATCGATGGCACCCCGACGTGCTGTGACGGCGAGGGGACCATGGACATGGAGTGGTCGACCGCCACGTCCAACAGCTTCGGGGCCTTCCAGAACACCGCCAAGGTGTACTTGTACGACGGGGCTAACTTCAACGACTCCACGTTCACCGACATCTACAACCGGATGCTGACCGACAACCTCGCCAGAGTGTTCAGCACAAGCTGGAGCTGCACCGAGCTCTTCGGGTGCAACACGACCGAGATGAGCACCCGGGACGCCATCTTCAGCCAGATGGCCGGGCAGGGATGGACCCTGACCGCCGCTTCGGGAGACCGGGGCGCTTTCGACGACTGCTCCCACCTGGCCGTCAGCTTCCCGGCCTCCGACCCGAACGTGGTCGGCGCCGGCGGGACCACGCTCAGCCTCAGCGCCGGGCCGATCTACAACAGCGAGGTCACCTGGTCCGGCGGGCCAGCGGGCTGCAGCTCCAACGACGGCGGCTCCGGCGGCGGCTGCAGCTCCGTGTTCGCCGCCCCCTCATACCAGTCCAACCATCCCTGCGGAACCGGGTCGCGCGGTGTCCCGGACATCTCGCTGAACGCGGACTGGTTCCACACCCCGCAGAACTATTACTTCGACGGCTCTCTCGGCGGCAACGGCGGGACCAGCATCGTCGCACCGGAACTGGCCGGGTTCTTCGCCCAGGAGGATTCGTATCTGCTAGCCGAAGGGAACATCTGCGGCTCGGGCTCGTCCGCCTGCGCGCCGTTCGGGAACGCCAACTTCCCGCTGTATGAGTCGGCGATCAGCGGCGCGCCGCACAATCCCTACTACGACACCACCTCCGGCTGCAACAGCAACAACGTCGGCACCGGTTACTGCGCGACCACCGGCTACGACCTCGCGACGGGCTGGGGCTCGGCCAACATGCTCCAGCTCGCCTGGGCGTTCAACTGGCACCTGCTGGCCGACGACGGCCGGCCGGCCGTCACGTTCTCCGGGCCGACACCCGGGGTCTGGTACCGGACCGACCAGAACATCGGCATCTCGGTCGCCGACTCCGGCGGCGGATTCCCTGCGAGCGGCGTGGCTGGCTTCAGCGACGCCTGGAACGCCGACCCGGGCGACCCCACCAGTCACGCGACACCCGGGGCGGGCGACTCGTTCTACAACGGGCCCGAGTTCGTGAACGCCACGAGCGGCTCCGTCGACCTGGCCGCGGAGGGCCAGGGATGCAACACGGTCGACGTGGAGTCGTGGGACAACATGGGCCTGCAGTCCGGTGACATCACCGATGGCCCACTGTGCTACGACTCCGTCAAGCCGGTCATCACCTCGGCACCGACGATCAAGCTGCGCAACAACGTCGGCCCGGTCGGGTCGGCCGGTGCTCCGGTCGCCGTCTCCTGGAACGGCCACGACGCGACCAGCGGCATCAACCACTACACGCTCTCCCAGAGCAAGGACGGCGGTGCGTTCACCACGGTTGCCACCACGACGGCAACACAGTCCTTCCGGAACCTCCCGGCCGGCCACACCTACCAGTTCAAGATCACCGCGACCGACAACGCCGGCAACGTCAGCGCCGGCTCGCTGAGCAAGGTGTACTCGCTGAAGCTGTTCCAGGAGAACAACAGCGCGATCAAGTACACGACCGGCTGGACCCGGCAGAAGCTGACCGGCTCCAACGGCGGCGAGGTCGACTTCGCCACCGTGGCGGGGAAGACCGCGACGCTGAAGTTCACCGGTGCCCAGGTCGCCTGGATGTCGACCGAGGGCAGCACCCGGGGTTCCGCGACCGTCAAGCTGGACTCCGGAACGGCGCAGACCATCAGCACTCACACCACGTCCGTCAAGACGGCGGAAATCGTTGATGTGATCACCACTAC
>DASXMU010000210.1:0-6206 GCA_036495485.1 Streptosporangiaceae bacterium | reverse complement strand
CGCCGGGCTCGTGGTGGCGATCAAGCACACCACTCCCGTTACGGCGGCCAGCGCCCGGCGCACCTGCGGACCTGACCGTCTGCACAGCCGATGCATCGCGATCCCTCCCGCCGCGAACCCTACCGGCCTCAGACCTGCTCCTGGAAGAACTCGCAGCGCAGTCCTCCCTGCCCAGGCCTCACCTCGCAGCGCCAGCGCCCGCTACGCCCCACGCTGCAATACTGTATATGTCAGGAATGTTCGACGCCCTGTATCCGGATGCGACTGTTCCCAAGGGTGCATGGCGGTGGGCAGAATCCGTGCAGTATCGCCTGCTGCGTCATGGCGCCCACCGTGTCCTCTCGGCCGTTGACCTGCTGATCTGCGCTACCGCAGCCCAGCATGACCTGATCGTGCTGCACGATGACAATGACTTCACAACCGCCGCACGTCATATCCCCGATGTACGGGAACGCAACATCCACAACACACCGCAATCGGGCTGATCAAAGACCCTCAAGCGGGCAAAGCCAACTCGGTGGAGGTAAGCGGACCATACTCCAACCACGAACGCGAGCCAGGGGCGTGGGGTCCGGGGGCTCGGCCCCCGGGTAATACCGCGGTCCGTGGGAAAGACGACCGAAGGTTGTCGACCAAGCAAAGCCAGCTCGTGGGGCCGGTGGGATTCGAACCCACACTGGCAGGATCCTAAATCCTGTGCCTCTGCCATTGGGCTACGGCCCCGGCGCAGGTCAGACGCCTAGTTCCTGACGGAGCCTGGCGACATGGCCGGTCGCTTTGACCGCGTACTGGGCCTGCTCCACGATGCCGTCGGGGCCGATGACGAAGGTGGACCTGATGACGCCGACGGTCTTGCGGCCGTAGAGCATCTTCTCGCCGTAGGCGCCGTAACCGGTGAGCACCTCGCGGCCGGGGTCGGACAGGAGGGTGAAGTTCAGGCCCTCCTTGTCGCGGAACTTGGCCAGCTTCTGCGGCGCGTCAGGGGAGATGCCGATGACCGTGATGCCCGCGGCGGTGAGGTCGGGCATGCTGCCGGAGAAGTCGCAGGCCTGCTTCGTGCAGCCAGGGGTCATCGCGGCCGGGTAGAAGTAAACGACCACGCGCTTGCCGCGCAGCGACGACAGGGTGACCGCGTTGCCATCGGCGTCGTTCAGGGTGAAGTCTGGCGCCTCGTCACCGGGTGCCAGCCGCTTGTCCGTCACGCCCTCTCCCTTCGGCCAGGTTGAACTCACCTACGGTACAGGTCCGGCCGGGGTGTTGTTAGCCGGCCGGCTGGCCGGGTAGCTGACGGTCGAGCGGGGCGATGGGAGGTTACCGACCATGAAGCCGGTTCGTAATATATTGGTCCTTGGTGGCCATGGTCCGAGTTTGGCTATCGGGTCACCCGGGGGCAGGTTGAAATCGTCATCCAACCACCCGTACAGACCAGCACTCCGCCCGATGAGGAAGGCTCCGATGCTGTCCGGTTTGATACCAGCCACAGGGCTGAAGAGGATCACAGTGACCAGCGCTGCGGGCGCAGCGGCAGTCCTGCTGGCCGCAGGCTGCGGGGGAAGTTCCGCCACACCTAGTCCCACGCACCCCGGGGCCAGCTCGCTGTCCCCGATCCAGGCGATCACCCTGGCTGCCCACCAGGCCAAGGCGGTCAACTCGGCCGCGTTCACGCTGGACGTTCATACGACGGGCACGACCAGCGAGAACCTGGCCGGCAGCATACAAATCCGGCTCCAGCCCAGCCTGCTCGCCAGCGAGGACTTCAGCACGCTGACCGTCAACGGCCGCAGTGTGCCCGGCGGAATACAAGAGATCATGAACAGCCAGACCATCTACATGAAGATGGCGCTGCTCCAGCAGGCGCTGGGCAAGCCCTGGGTGCGGGTTCCATACGCCGAGCTGCGCCAGGCGACCGGGCTCAATCTTGGCCAGCTTGTCCAGCAGGTCCAGGACTACAACCCGATGGTGCAGACTCAGATGCTGGCCGGTGCCAAGGACGTCAAGACGGCTGGCACGCAGACCATCGGGGGCGTCAAGACCACCGAGTACACCGGTACCTACACGATGTCGGCCGCCATGGCCAAGATCCCGTCCAGCTTCCGCAGCCTGATGCAGAAGCAGGTCCAGTCGATGGGGCTCGGCCTGGTCCAGTTCAAGGTGTGGCTCGACGCTCAGCACCAGGCCCGCAAGCTCATCACGGTCGAGCCCGGCAAATCCACGCAGATCACCGTTACCGTGCAGGTCACCGGCATCAACCAGCCGGTCAGCGTGACCTATCCGCCGGCCAGCCAGGTGGCCACGATCCCCATCGGTGCCCTCAAGGGTTGATGGCACCCGTTCGGTGATTTTCTTTCTTTATAAAAAAAGAAATTTATCTCCGGCGCGGGGGCTGTCCAGCGACCTCAGCGGGACAGCAGTTCAGCGATCACCGGGGCGAGGGCACGCAATGCCTTGCCCCGGTGGCTGATCGCATCCTTGTCCGCCGGTTCCATCTCGGCCGTGGTGATCGCGGCCGAGGCGGGCAGGAAGATCGGGTCGTAGCCGAAGCCGTTCGTCCCCCGCGGGGCCGTCGCGAGGCGGCCGTAGAGGCGGCCTTCCACGACCCGCTCGGCGTCCTCGGCCGGGGCAGCCGGCAGGACGAACGCGGCGGCGCAGGCGAAGTACGCGCCGCGATCCTCCGCCGCGACGTCGGTGAGCTGGGCCAGGACGAGATCCAGGTTCGCCAGGTCGTCGCCGTGCTGGCCGGCCCACCGGGCGGACAGCACACCCGGCATCCCGTTCAGCGCGTCGACGCACAGCCCCGAGTCGTCGGCGACGGCGGGCAGCCCGGTGAACTGGGCCGCCGAGCGGGCCTTGAGCAGCGCGTTCTGCTCGAACGTGCGGCCGGTCTCGGCCACCTCGGGAGCGCCGGGGAACTCGGCCAGGGTGACCAGGGTGACCTGGACCCGGCTGGCCTGGAGGATTCTGGACAGCTCGGTGAGCTTGGCGGCGTTCCTGGTCGCGAGGACGATCCGGCGACCTGACGCCTGTGTCACCTGCGTTCCCCGGCGAGCACCTCGCGCTGCAGCCTGGTCAGCTCGGCGCAGCCGCCGGTGGCCAGGCCGAGCAGCCGGTCGAGCAGGTCGCGGCCGAACGGCTCGCGCTCGGCCGTGCCCTGGATCTCCACGAACCCGCCGTCACCGGTGCAGACCACGTTCATGTCGGTCTGCGCGATCACGTCCTCGTCGTAGCACAGATCGAGCCTGGGCTGCCCGTCCACGATGCCGACGCTGATCGCGGCCACCGAGCCGGGCAGCGGGTCGCCCTTGCACCGCTTACGGGCGCGAAGCCAGCCGACGGCGTCGGCGAGGGCCACGTAGCCGCCGGTGATCGCGGCGGTCCTGGTGCCGCCGTCGGCCTGCAGCACATCGCAGTCGACGATGATCGTGTTATCGCCGAGGGCCTTGAAATCGACGCAGGCGCGCAGCGACCGGCCGACCAGCCGGGAGATCTCCTGGGTGCGCCCGCCGGGCCTGCCCTTGACCGACTCCCGGTCGTTACGGGTGTTGGTCGCGCGCGGCAGCATCGCGTACTCGCCGGTCACCCAGCCAAGGCCGCTGCCCCGGCGCCACCTGGGCACGTCCTCGGTCACGCTGGCCGCGCAGAGCACCCTGGTCGCGCCGAACTCGACGAGCACAGATCCTTCGGCGTGGTCGAGCCAGCCCCGGGTGAACTTGATCGTGCGCAACTGGTCGGGATTACGTCCATCTGGCCTTGACATGCCGGCCAGCCTAGCTGCTTCAGGACAGGTCGAAGACCTGACCCGAAGCGGCGAGCGTGATGGGGCCGGTGAACACGCGCGCGGCCTCCTCGTGGCTCCTGGCGGGGTCGTTCCAGGGCACCAGGTGGGTCAGCACCAGGTGCCCGGTCCCTGCCCTGGCGGCGTGCTCGGCGGCCTGACGTCCGGTCAGGTGCACGCCAGGCGGCAGATCCGGCCCGTCGAGGAAGGACGCCTCGCACAGCATCAGGTCGGTGCCGCTGGCCAGCTCGGTGAGGGCCGGCGACTCCCCCGTGTCGGCGGAGTAGGTCAGGCTGGCGCCCGCCTGCTCCAGCCGGAGGCCGAACGTCTCCACCGGGTGGTTGACGTGCCTGGCGGTCAGCCTGAACGGGCCGATCTGGTGATCCCCCTCGGCCAGGGTCTCGAAGCCGAACGCGGACCGCACCTCGGGCCCGGGTTCCATGCTGTAGGCGCGGGTCATCCTGTCCGCCGTGCCCGGCGGGCCGTAGACCGGAATCGGTGGCAGCGCCCCGCCGGCGGCGTACAGCCGGGCCACCGTGTAGGAGCACAGGTCCAGGCAGTGGTCGGCGTGCAGGTGGCTGAGGCAGATCGCGTCGACGTCGTACAGGCCGCAGTACCGCTGCAGCGCGCCGAGCGCACCGTTGCCGAGGTCCAGCAGCAGCCGGAACCCCTCGGCTTCCACCAGGTAACACGAGCCGGGGCTGTCCGGACCGGGGAAGCTCCCCGAGCATCCGATAACGGTCAGGCGCATGACCGTTCACGTTACGCCGGACGCGGGAGCGGCGCCTGGCACGCAGGTTTGGGGCGAGGAGATGTTCCGGCTGCGCCACCGCAAGGGCGCCGGGCTGGCCCTGGGCATGACTCACGAGGAGATCTTCGGGACACTGGCGCCGGAGCTCAGCTCCGCTAACCTATCTGCCGACGCGGGCCAGCTGGCGGCTCTGGGCGACCAGGCGGCCCGCCGAGTCCCAGACTTCGGCCTCTTCGTCGAACCAGCCGTTGCTGACGTGGCGGCAGCGGGCGGCGACGCGCAGCGCACCGGGGGCGGGGACGGCGCGCATGTACCAGGTCAGTTCGACCGTGGGTGCCCAGCCGATGGCGCCGAGGCCGAACACGACCGGCGGCAGGCCGTCCACGGCGAAGGCGAGCAGGTAGGCGTCCGGTTCCCGGCCGTCGCGCAGCCGGAAGTAGCCGCGCATCTCCGGGACACCGCCGGGGTCGCGTTTCAGCCAGCCCGCCGTTGCCGGGTCCAGGCGCATGTCCACCTGGCCGTTGATGCCACCGGCCGCCGGGACCTCGAGGCAGTCGCCGGGTGGCGGCAGGAGAGGCGGCTCTCCGGTCCAGGTCAAGGTCTCGGCCGCGCCAGTGGCCGAGGGCGTATCGTCCAGCGAGCCGGTGGCGATCATGGCCTCGATCATCGGCTGGCCGTCCTGGATCAGCGCGGCCCTGGCCACGGCCGTTGTCTTGCCGTGCTTGAGCCAGGCCACGGTGACCTGGGCCGGGACGGCCCTGGGTACGCGGAGGAAGTGTGCGTTCGTGACGACCGGGTGCGGGTGCGGCGAGGTGTCCAGCACGGCGCGCAGCATGGCCGCTATCAGCACACCGCCGTTGACCGGGGCCTGGCCGCCGGCAGACGGCGGACCGGGGGCGAAGCGCGGATCCGGGCGCATCTCGTAGCTGCCATCCGCGATCCGGCGCACAGCGGTGGCCTCGTCGAACGCCCCGGCAGCAGTGGCCGCGCCCGGCACGCCCCTAACCTCGCCCGCCGTGTCCGTCACCCGGTCCGCGGCGGCCGTCACGCCCGCGACCCCGTCCGCCCCGTCTGCCCTGTCCGCAGCGCCGGTCACGCCCACAGCTGGCCCTCCAGCTTGGCTTCGGCTTCCTCTTCGGTGCCGCTGTAGGCGCCGGTGGACAGGTACTTCCAGCCGCCGTCGGCGACCAGCACGACGATGTCGGCCCGCTCCTTCGCCTTGACCGCCTGAGCTGCCATCGCCAGCCCGGCGTGCAGCGCGCAGCCGGCCGAGATGCCGGCGAAGATGCCCTCCTTAGACAGGAAGTCCCTGGTCCGGCGGAGCGCGTCGGCCGAGGAGTGCGAGAACCTGGTGGTCAGCACCGACGCGTCGTAGAGTTCGGGCACGAAGCCCTCGTCCACGTTCCGCAGGCCGTAGACGAGCTCTCCGTACCTCGGCTCGGCCGCCACGATCTTCACATCGGGCACGTGCTCGCGCAGGAACCGGCCGGTCCCCATCAGCGTGCCGGTGGTGCCAAGCCCGGCCACGAAGTGCGTGACTTCGGGACAGTCATGCCAAATCTCTGGCCCGGTGTGCTCATAGTGCGCCTTTGGGTTCGCCGGATTGCCGTACTGATACAGAAATACCCACTCGGGATGCTCGCCCGCAAGCTGCTGTGCCATCCGCACGGCCCCATTTGAGCC
>DASXMU010000209.1:0-2947 GCA_036495485.1 Streptosporangiaceae bacterium | reverse complement strand
CCGTCGAAGGAGTCCAGGAACTGGGTGCAGGATGGGCACGGCAGGTCTTCGTCCGGGGCGCGCGGGAACATCATGTTGTAGATGACCAGCGAGTCCTTACCCGGCGCGAACAGTTCCGACAGCCTCACGTCGACCGGCGATGTGTCGGCGCCGACCCCCTGGAACACATAGTCCTGGGGGACGACGCCGCCGGGTGGGAGGTTGCGGCGGGCGGCGGCTACCGCCTCGGTGGCGCGGCGCAGCTCGGCCTCCTGGTCGAGCAGCCTGTTACGCGCCGCGCGATACTGCGCTGATTCTCCCGGGAACGAGACACCCATAGCTCCCCCTCAGTCTGTCGAGCATGGAACAAGATACTTGAACCGTCTGACAGCTCCTTGGGACGGCGAGCCTAGGCCGGGGCCGAGCGGAGAACGCACGCTGAACTCAGCAGTGCGCCGGCCCGCGAGGGGCAGGCGCCCTTGCCGGATTCAGCGAGTTCTGTCGCCCTCAGGTGTTAGACGGGTTCCCACCGCCAGCCGTCGTTGTCCGCACAGATGATCTTTTCGCCATCACCAGCGATGCCGGACACACCATGGTCACTTCAGGCGGGGCCGTTGCCTGCGCAAGTGGAGCTGACGGCCTGGGTGTGGATTGTCTGGTAGAAGCAGTCGAACGTGCCGGGGTGAATGTAGGTCGCGTCGGTCGCCGAGCCGGTGAACGCGCGCAGGTAGTAGAGACGGTCCACCTGCGGTTCGTTGCTGGGCACCTCGGACGGGAGCGTTATCCCCGAATCGGCTCCGTCCATGAACAGGAAGGCGAACGCCTGGCGTCGCTGCGAGAAGCTGCTGCTGACGTTGTTCTGGCATCCGCTCGGCACGCCGAACTGGGCGTTGTAGTAAACCGAGATTTCATTGAGCCAGATGGACGTCTGGGAACCGTAGCCGATGCTGGAGAGGTCGTTTGCCATCTGGACGGTCTTCGAATGGTAGCCCGGCGGCGGATAGGTGTTGCCCGGGTTGCCGGTGCAGTATTCGTAGTCGGATATGTCCGTGTACGGGTGCACGCCCCAGGTCCACGGCCTGACTCCGGTGCAGCCGCTGCAGTTGTTCAGGTGCTGGGAATAGGTCTGCCAATAGGGCTGGCTGGCCGCCGTCCCGTTCGTTCCCTCGACCGATCCGGTCTGGGATGCCACGCCGCTGGAGTAGTCACCGGCCACGATGCCGCTGTTCGGCTGGTTCGCCGCCGGGCCCGAGGTCAGCTCGCAGCCGCTGCCGCAGATGTTGAGCACGGCCATGTAGTACTGCGCGGCGAGCACCGGGCCGCACCAGTTCGTATTCGTGCTCGACTTTCCGTTCGCCGTGCAGGTCGCGGTGGACAGCAGATATCCGGCGTTCGGGATGTAGAAATCCTGCGGGCTCTTCGGGATCGAGCCCAGCGAATTGCCGGCGAGCTGGGAGCTGCCGAAGTCGGGCTCGCCCCAGGGCGAGATGATGTGAATGCGCGCACCGCAGGGGCTGGCCGCACACGAACCGCTGCCGCCGGGCGGCGGTCCGGCCGAGCCACTCCGCAGCACACAATCGGTTCCGCTCGGATCCGAGCCAAAATCGCACAGGCTGTATTCGTCCACGAACGCGGTGATCGCGGTCCGGTAGTTGTCGATCGACGGGGCGAGCATCGCGTTGTCGGGGATCGACGGGCTGTTGAGGCTGGTGTTCAGGTTCCGGTAGTCATAGTCCGGCTTGAATGCGATCTGGACCGCCACCCCGGCCTGCCTGGCCGCGTCGAGCCACCAATCCATGCAGGCCTGCTCGTTGGCGAGCGCCTGAAGATGGACCGATGCCCATTGGCTGCCCGGCGGGTCGTATTCGGTCACGACTGACGAATTCGCCGAGTCCGGCAGCGCGATATCCCACGGGACGCTCACCCGGACGGTGCCGGAATGCAGACCCGCGAACCAGCCCTGGCCGTCGACCGGATTCGGGCTCTCGTTGAGCATGACCTGCTGCGCGGCAGGGCCATTCACCGGCGGGGCGGCTCCATTGATCCACTGCTCATTGTTGTCGCAGTTATTGATCGAGCCGTCGTGGATTCCGATCGTGATCGACGTTCCCGCCTGCGCTGCGGGCGCCGCCAGCGGCGAGATCGCTGCTAGGCATGGCGCGCAAACGGCCAGCGCCGCTGCCAGGGTTGCCGCCCTTGGCCTCATCCGCATCGAGCCCGCCCTCCAAATGACGCACAAAGTAGTTAAATCTTTACTTATAGTGACATTAGCCCATAGACGCTTAACGCGTCAACGCAGCCGGCGGCCCTTGCCGGGTGGCCCGGCTGATGGGCGCCGCTCATGTTCCGTTTTCATTTTTGATTTTGGGAACCGAACGGTGCCCATCGGCCCGGCCGGTCACGCCGAACTGGCCGGGCGCTGGGCTAGACCCAGGTAGGTCGCGGGACCGAAGCCGGGGCCGAACGTCCTCGTAGAAGCCTTCGGGATCCCAGCGCCACGCGTGGCCCAGGCTGGCCCATACCAGCGGACCGTAATAGCTGCTTTGCGTCTGCCGCCAATGGTTCTGGTTCAGCGATGGGTACCGCCCGGCCATTTCTTTTGTATATAAAAGCCTTTTAGGTTTTAGCATTCTGCAGAGCCGGTGTAGCCTCCGCATAAGCCTCGGCTACGGTGGCGCGGTTGAAGACGCGCCAGGTGGTGGCGGAAACAAGGATGGCGACCACGAAGCCAACCCAGTAGGGCGCAGTCAGGCCGAAGTTTGCCGCGACCACGCCACCGAGCAGGGCGCCGGCGCAGTTGCCGCCGGCCGCGATGAACAGGCTGGTACTGGCGACCCGGCCCATCATCTCCGGCGGCGTCAGCCGCTGCCGCAGCGAGCTGCCGACGATGCTCCAGAGCGCGGCGTGCACGCCGAACGCGAACAGCATGAGCCCGACGACGTAGGCGTTGCGCGAGGTGGCGAGGGTG
>DASXMU010000208.1:0-3268 GCA_036495485.1 Streptosporangiaceae bacterium | reverse complement strand
GCCGGAGGCGCGGGAGGCGCTGCAGGCCGCGGAGACAGCGCTGAAGGACCTGGCCACGTGGGAGTCGGGTGCGATCGAGCAGACGCTGCGCGATGTGCTGGTCGACGGTCTGGGGCTGAAGCCGCGGGTCGCGTTCACGCCGGTGCGGGTCGCGGTGACCGGGCAGAGAGTCGCGCCACCGCTGTTCGAGTCGATCGATCTGCTCGGCCGGGAACGCACGCTCGCCCGGCTGGCGCGGGCGCTCGGCGCACTTCCCGGCTGACCCGCGTTTCCGCGGAAACGCCGGCCCGGAGCCCGGTGCCCGGAGCCCGGTGCCCGGAGCCCGGTGCCCGGTGCCCGGCTGAGCGGGAATTCCGGCCCAGCCGGATGGGTTGTGGCTACTGAGCGGGCAAGCTCAATCTCATTTTGTGACGTATCAATATGTGACAGATCGGTCACTGTGGGGGTTGGGCTGGCGGCGTGAGCCTGGTGGCTGGGCTCGCTTTGGCCGTTGGTCCGCGTTCGGCTACACTGCTCAGGCGCGAGCGAGCCAGGCGGCTCGCTACCGTGGGGTATGGGGTAATTGGCAGCCCGACGGGTTCTGGCCCCGTTAGTCTAGGTTCGAGTCCTGGTACCCCAGCGGGTTCTGCGGCTGCCATGTCACCGGCAGTCTGCGGAGCTTCACCCGCTGGTCTCGGTCAGCAGCACGGCCCCGTCGTCTAGTGGCCTAGGACACCGCCCTCTCAAGGCGGCGACGGCGGTTCAAATCCGCTCGGGGCTACAAGTATTACAGCAGGTCAGAGGTCTGATCATCACAAAGATGATCAGACCTCTTGCATCGATGGCCGCCTGGATATCAGCCAGCCGTTGACGAGCCCCGGTAGCTCACAAGGCCACCAGGTCATGCACGGCGCGTGGCCGGACGCCCGGCTTGAGATCCTGGGCTGGCACCAGGTCGACCCTGGCACCCAGGATCGCCTCCAGGTCCGCCTGCACCCGTCCCAGCCCGAACAGGCCCATGCCGGGAGGCAAGTCAGCGAGCAGGTCCACGTCACTGTCGGCGCGGTCCTCGCCGCGGGCCACGCTGCCGAAGACCCCGCAGGTTGGTCACGCCGTGGGCGTCCGCGGCCGCGATCACCTCACGGCGCTGGGCACGCAGCCGTCGGCCGACCGGCCCCGACAGCCGGCTCAGTTGCCGCGGCTGCCGCCGTATCCCCGTTGTCAGCTCGTAGCCGGCTGTCTCGATGCCGGGTCTCGGGACAGTGCCTCGATGGGTGCGACGGTCACCAGGTTCCCCGCCGCGTGGGCGAGCTGCTGGTCGAGGGTGATCATTGCGTCGGCCTGGAGCTGGGTCAGAGCGACGTACTCGGCGGTGAATGTGTCAGGCCAGCCGAGCTGGCTGGCGACGGTCCAGGCGGCGTTCTGGAGGACCCGGTCCCCGAGCAGCCGGATCCGCAGCCCGCGCACGTAGGTCAGCTGCCGCCGGGCCTCTTTCCTGGTCATTTCGCCGCGGTCGACGGCCTGGTAGAGGAGTGACAGCAGCTGCGAGCGAAGAAGGGACGGAGCCAGGAGCTGATGGTCCCCGTGGATCACGGCTTCGTCCTGAGCCAGCCGAATGGCGGCGTCCGGGCAGATCACATACCTGGTCATAGGCGATCAGTTTCCTCCCCTTGCACGCGAGACCAGCGCCTGCCTCAGAGGATAGGGAATATTGAAGGCCGATCATCGCAAATGAAAAGGGGGACAGGCTTGGCCTGTCCCCCTTTCCGCTAGGTGGGCTGGGTGATGATCGGGCTTACAGGCTGAGGGTGATTAGCTGCGCCATCTTTGGCACGCCAATGCCCGTCGCCTCGTCGTATCCGGGTGTCGCCGGGAACAGGCCGTTGGTGCTGGGGGTCTGCCCGGCGCCGGTGATGTCGTGGAAGTAGAAGCTGGGGGCGATGTTGAACAGCAGGTACAGCACCGGGTTGATGTTGCCGCTGCGGAAGCCCTGGAAGCTGTCCCGGTCCGCGATGATCCCTGACCATAGCGGTGAGGACAGGCTGGTGCCGCCGATGCCGAACCAGCCTGGTGGGTTCATGGTGCCGCTGAACTGGCCGCAGGCGCTGAACGGCGTGCTGGCGTTGCCAGTGCAGAACTCCGCGTAGGGGGTGAACGCGTCGGCGTTGGCTGACACGTCTGGGTCCTCCCGGCACGGCGTGCCCACCGTGGCCAGCGAGCACTGCGTCGTCCCGTTGCCGAGGGTGGTGCCCGGGTTGTTGACACCCGGCCCGAACTGGTAGAACGGCCGTCCCCAGTACTGGCTGGCGCCACCTCCGGCGGCGCCGGTCACCGCGCACCAGAAGAAGCCGCCCAGGTTGTCGTTGGCGGAACTCGGCGCGGCGTTGCTGCACAGGTTGCCGGTGTTCCAGACGGTTTCCGTGCCGGCCGCCGGGTAGGCCGGGGCCGGGTTGGTGCCGGGGTTGAAGTTCTCGAACGAGGTGCCGCCCACGCTGGTCACCCAGGGCTGGGACGGCGGGTCGATGACGTTGGGGATGGTTGAGCCGTCGGAGCGGATGCAGCTGAATGCGCCGGTGTCACCCTCGGCCCCGAACACGCTCTGGCCCTGGAACGCCATCTGCTCGAAGACCGTGTTCTCGGCCTGCACGTAGGCGGCGGTGACGTCGTTCTCACAGACGCCCCAGCTAGAGCTGACCGACGCGGCCTGGTCGGCGTTGGCGATCGCGGTCCACTCGTCTAGATTGGTCTGGCCGCTGAAGTCGTTCGGCGCGTTGTAGACGATCAGGTGGCTGACCGCGGGTGAGATGTCCAGCTGCATCTCGATGTCGGCGTCGACCTCATCGTCGCCTGCGAACCCGTTGAAGTTCGGCGGGCAGACATCACCCGGTGGGCAGGCCGGGTTTCCCGGGCCGCCATCCACGTTGACGTTCACCAGCGGCGGGTTGTAGCCCGGGCCGTAGAAGGTCTGTGCCCAGGTGTCGATGTCCGACTCCTGGTACTCCGACAGCTCGAACACGCCGATGTTGACCCCCCGCCCCTGGCCCCTGGAGCCGACGTGCGGCGCGCCGTAGATCGAGTTCACCTGCGAGGGAGTCAGGCCCTGGCAGCCTGGGCCGGCGCCATAGCCGAACGGGATCGGGGTCCCGTAGTTGACCGCGCTGAAGAACTGCGCATCGGTGGGATAGGGCTCCTGCTGACAGCTAGCGTTTGCCCGGCTGCCCGTGCTGTGCCGGCCGGCCTGCCCGAGTGGGACCCGCTTCACCTGGTCATGGCTCCGGATGGTGTTGGT
>DASXMU010000207.1:0-12662 GCA_036495485.1 Streptosporangiaceae bacterium | reverse complement strand
AGCCCGCTCGACCCGGCGGCACTGCTCGACCGGCTCGGGTTGACCAGTTGCGCCCGGACTACGTGCCGGCGGCTGTCCGGTGGCCAGCAGCAGCGCCTGTCGCTCGCGGCGGCCATCATCGGCCGGCCCGAGCTCGTCTTCCTGGACGAGCCCACGGCCGGCCTGGATCCGCAGGCGCGGCACGCCACCTGGGAGCTGATCGAGGAACTGCGCGGCGCCGGTGTCAGCGTGATCCTCACCACGCACTTCATGGAGGAAGCCGAGCGGCTGGCGGACACCGTGGCCATCGTCGACCACGGCAAGCTGGTCGCGGAGGGCAGCCCGGCCGAGCTGACTGGCACCGACGGCCAGCTCAGGTTCCGCGCCCAGCCCGGGCTGAGCACCGACAGCCTGCTGGCGGCGCTGCCCGGCGGCACCGCGGCCAAGGAGTCGCCCGAGGGTCACTACATCATCGAGGTGCAGGGCCGGGTGGATCCCCAGCTGCTCGCCTCGGTCACTGCCTGGTGCGCCGAGCACGGCGTGCTGGCCAAGGATCTGCGGGTGGAAAGCCGCACCCTGGAGGATGTCTTCCTCGAGCTGACCGGCAGGGATCTGCGCTCATGACCTCACCGACCGCCGGGCTGGCCCCGGACGCGACCGGGGCCGCCTCGCCCTTCTCCCCCGCGCCCGGCGCGGCCCCGTTCCCGCGCATGGTCGCGGCACAGGCCAGCCAGGAAGCACGGACGCTGCTGCGCAACGGCGAGCAGTTGCTGCTCGTCCTGATCATCCCGGTGCTGCTGCTCGCCGCATTCAGCCTGGAGTCGTTCACCAGCATCGGCCGGGGCCGGCAGGCCCGGGTGGACTTCCTGGTGCCGGGGATCATCGCGCTGGCCATCATGTCCACGGCGTTCACCAGCCAGGCCATCGCCACCGGCTTCGAGCGGCGTTACGGCGTGCTGAAGCGGCTCGGTGCCACGCCGCTGTCCCGGGCCGGGCTGATCGCCGCCAAGACCGTCACGGTCATCGCGGTCGAACTGCTGCAGGCGGTCATCATCGTCGCCGTGGGGCTCGCCCTCGGCTGGCGGCCACACGCCACGGCCGCGGGCGCCTTCTGGGCGGTCGTGCTGGCAGCCGCCGGAACGGCGGCGTTCAGCGGCCTGGCCCTGCTGATGGCGGGAACGCTGCGCGCCGAGGCCACGCTAGCCGCCGCCAACCTGATCTACCTGGTGCTGCTGGGCGTGGGCGGGGTGCTGTTCCGGCTGACCCAGTTCCCGGCCGCGGCCCGCGGCCCGCTCAAGCTGCTGCCGTCCGGCGCGCTCTCAGACGGGCTGCACAGCGTGCTGCAGCACCACGGCGGGCCACCCGGTGCCGACCTCGCCGTGCTGGCCGCCTGGGCCGTGCTGGGTATCGGCCTGGCCATCCGCACGTTCCGCTGGGAGTAGCCGCATGCGTGGCCGGGACTGGCTGGTGCCCAGGGCCGGCCCTGCCGCACGCACCAGGTGCTGGACGCTCCTACGATAAAGGCGTGCCAGCCGATGTCGCCGCCAGGCCCGCTCCCGCCCCGACGCCGCGCCGCTCGGCCGTGCGCCGGGCGCTGGCGTGGGCGGTCGTGGCCGTGCTGTCGCCATCCCAGGCCGCGATGCGCGGCATCGCGCTGGCCGGGGTGATCTCGATCGCCGGCAGCATCGCGACTGGCGCGGCGGTCCGGCTGAGCCAGTCCGGCCTGGGCTGCACCACCTGGCCGCAGTGCACCGGGCAGAGCCTGGTGGCAGCGGGTTCCAGGCACAGCTCGCTGATGCACGCCTGGGTCGAGTTCGGCAACCGGCTGTTCGTGACGCTGCTGGTGATCGTGTCCGTCGTGGTTCTGGTGGCGGCCTGGCGGTACCGGGGCGGCGAGCTTGGTGCCGGAGCGGCCCGCCGGTGGCCGCCACGCCGGCGCCGGCTGGTCTGGCTGGCCGCCGTGCAGCCGGTCGGCGTCGTGGCCCAGGCCGTCCTCGGCGGGATCGTGGTGCTGACCGACCTCAACCCGGTCACCGTCTCCATCCACTTCCTCGCCACCATGGCGATCCTGGCCGCTGCCGTCGCCCTCTATGACATGTTCGCCGTCAGTGCGCAGCCGGGCGCCGCGGCGGTCCGGCCGGAGCTTCGCTGGCTGTCGGCCGCACTGCTCGGCGTGACCAGCCTGATGGTCGCGGCCGGCACCGTGGTGACCGGTACCGGCCCGCTGGCCGGCGCCGCCGATGTGCCCAGGTACCGGCTGCCCCTTGAGGGTGTGACACAGTTCCATGCCGATATCGGCTGGCTGCTCGGCGGCCTCACCGTGGCGATGGTGGTCGGGCTGAGGTTCGCGGCCGCACCGCGCCCGGCCATCCGGCTCGGCTGGCTGGTGCTCGGCCTGATCGGCCTGCAGGGAGTCATCGGCTACGCGCAGTACTTCAGCGGCCTGCCCGCCGGGCTCGTCTGGGTGCACGTGCTCGGCGCCGCCCTCATCTGGATCACCGTGCTGCGCCTGTTCTTCGCCCTGCGCCCGTCGGCGGCCGTCCCGGCGGCTGACTAGGGTCAGCGCGGCTGGCCTGGCTGGTGTGGCGGTTGCGGCCAGCCCGGCGGGCTCTGCTGGCCGGGTGGCCAGGGTTGCTGGGGCGGTAGTTCGGGGGGTGGCATGGGGGCGGCGAAGGACTGGCCGTGGGCCAGGCCGGATGCGCCGTTCACCGCCCAGGGCGGCACCGGCGGCGACGGCTGGTGACTGAGGAAGGCGCCGCGCGCCACCTGCATGAGGCCCAGCAGCGCCTGCTGGCGCTGGGCGAAGCTGCCAGGGTCGATCACCTGGCGTTCGGCGCGCTGGTGCAGCAGGGCGAGCTCGGTGGCGCCGAGCTGGTAGTCGGTCATGGCGGCCCCGGCTGGCCTGCCGCCGGTGCTCCGGGCCCAGGCCCGGGCGCGGCGGCGGCCCTCCAGGCTGCCCAGCATGTGCACGTCGCCCATGGTGATCAGCCCGGTGGGGATGTACCCGGGCAGGACCCGCCAGATCAGCCTGACGATCCTGCGCCGGTCCGTCACCAGCACCACGACGAGCCCGATGAACACGCAGAACAGGATGGCGTAGCCGGCGGACAGGCCGCCGAAGCCGAACTTCGTGAGCCCGTTCCAGGTGCCGTGCAGGACGACCGCGCCGAGCCAGCCGAGCGGGAGCGCCCACCAGGCACGGCGGTGCGAGGCCGCGTAGGCCACACCCAGGCCGGTCATCGAGGTGAAGATCGGGTGGGTGAACGGGGACAGCACCCCGCGCAGCACGAACGTGAACTCGAGCAGGTGCGAGCCGCCGGCGGTCGGCTGCACCACGGCCTCGATGTAGTAGCCGATGTTCTCGGTCATGGCGAAACCGAGGCCCACCATCGCGGCGTAGATGATGCCGTCGGTGGGGCCGTCGAGTTCGCCGCGGCGGCGCCAGAGCATGCCGAACAGGAAGGCGCCCTTGAGGGTCTCCTCGACCACCGGGGCGCCGAACGTGGCGGAGATGTAGTCGCCGTTCGACGTGCCGAGCGCGGGCTGGGTGATGAACACCAGGCCCAGCGTGTTGATGATCAGCGCGAACAGCGCGGCTACCCCCGCCCCCCACAGGAAGGCGAACGCCAGGTGTGCCCTGGGCTCGGGTTCCAGCCGGTCGAGGAGCAGCACGAGGGACACGAACAGCGGCACGGGCAGCAGGGCGAACGGAAGCGCGATGAAGAACGGCGCGACGCTGTGCTGCCCGCTGCCCAGGCTCTCCAGCAGGTCCACGCCGAGGGCGATCAGCGCGCACGCCGCGGCAAGCACGGTGCCTACCGTCAGCCCGACTCGTGCCCGGCCCGGCATCCGGTCCTCGATGACTGCCTTGGGGTCAAAAGCCGGCATAGCCCGCGCCATGACCGGCATGTTACTGGCAGGCTGCACCCGGCGCGTCAGCGGAGCAGCGGGCTGACCGCCACGGCCAGGAAAAGCAGCGCCAGGTAGGTGTTGGACCAGTGGAACAGGCGCATCGGGCGCAGCGCGACACCGGATTCGCCGGACCGCGCACGGCCGTGCAGCCGGTAGGCCTCGCGCAGGAAGAGCCCGCCGAGCACGACGGCGACCGCCAGGTAGACCAGCAGCCCTGGCCTGCCGGGCGGCCAGATCAGCAGCGAGCAGCCGATGGTCAGCCAGGCGTACCAGAGGATCCGGGTCGTCACCGTCCGCTCGGCGGCCACGACCGGGAGCATCGGCACGCCGGCCGCCGCGTAGTCCTCCTTGAACCGCATCGCCAGCGCCCAGGTGTGCGGCGGGGTCCAGAAGAAGACGACGCCGAACAGGGCGAACGGTGCCACGGCGAGCCGCCCGGTGACGGCGGTCCAGCCGACCAGCACCGGCATGCAGCCCGCGATCCCGCCCCAGACCACGTTCTGCGCCGTACGCCGCTTCAGCAGCAGCGAGTACCCGAAGACGTAGAACGCGCAGGCGAACAGCGCCAGTCCCGAGGCCAGCCAGTTAACCAGGAAGCCGAGCCAGCAGGTGGAGCCGGCCACCAGCAGCAGCCCGAACACCAGCACCTCACGGGCGCTGACCTCGGCCCTGACCAGCGGGCGGCGTCTGGTCCGGCGCATCTTCGCGTCGATGTCGCGGTCGATGTAGCAGTTGAGCGTGTTGGCGCCGCCGGCTGAGGCGGTTCCGCCGATCAGGGTCGCCACCACCAGCCAGGGCCTGGGCAGGCCGTGGGCGGCGAGGAACATAGCTGGCAGCGTGGTGATGAGCAGCAACTCGATGATGCGCGGCTTGGTCAGCGCGACATAGGCGCGCAGTCGGCTCATCGGATCCTCGGGTGGATAGGCTGCCAGCGCCCTTGCCATAGGGCATGGATTTCGAAAAGAAAGAAAACAGTGCACCAGCGCCCCGTCCGCGCCAGCCTCTCCGACACAGTGTAGTAAGACCGGCCCGCGGGCCCCCCGGCGGGTACTGCCATCAGGAACGGGTAGCAACCGTCAACCCGCTGTTCGGCAACCGGTAACCCGGGGCGACAGTGGCCACGCCGGCCCGGCGATAGGCTCTGCTTGCGACGGCGGGACGGCGGGCAGCCGTAGGGCGTGTTTCCGGCAAAAGAAAGCGCTGCTCCAGCATCCCGGCAGGAAGCGCACGATGAAAGAGACGGGTGATCTCACGGTGACCAGCCAGCCGCAGGGCGACTTCGAGTGGACCGATACCGATCGCCGGACGGTGGATCTGATCAGGGTCCTGGCCATGGACGCGGTGCAGAAAGCAGGCTCCGGGCACCCGGGCACCGCGATGAGCCTGGCGCCCGCGGCGTATGTGCTGTTCCAGCGGATCCTGCGGCACGACCCGGCCGACCCGCACTGGACCGGCCGGGACAGGTTCGTGCTGTCCTGCGGGCACTCCAGCCTCACCCTCTACATCCAGCTCTACCTGTCCGGCTACGGCCTCACCCTGGCCGACCTGGAGGCCCTCCGCACCTGGGGCAGCATCACCCCGGGCCACCCGGAGCACGGTCTTACCCCGGGCGTGGAGACCACGACAGGGCCGCTCGGCCAGGGCCTCGCGAACGCCGTCGGCTTCGCCATGGCGGCGCGGCGGGAACGCGGCCTGCTCGACCCGGACGCGGCGCCCGGGGCCAGCCCGTTCGACCATCACATCTACGTGTTCGTCTCCGACGGTGACATCGAGGAGGGCATCAGCCACGAGGCGTCCTCGCTCGCCGCGCACCAGCAGCTCGGCAACCTCATCGTGCTGTACGACGACAACACCATCTCCATCGAGGACGATACGAACATCGCCAAGTCGGAGGATGTGGCCGCCCGCTACGAGGCGTACGGATGGCATGTGCAGCGGCTGAGCTGGCGGACCCCGGACGGCTACGTGGAGGACCCCGGGGCGCTGTACCGGGCGATCCTCGCCGCCCGCGAGCACACCGACCGGCCCTCCCTCATCGCGCTGCGCACCATCATCGGCTGGCCGGCCCCGAACAAGCAGAACACCGGCGAGGCGCACGGCGCCGCGCTCGGCGAGGCGGAGGTGGCGGCCACCAAGGAGATCCTGCACTTCGATCCCGCGGTGAACTTCCCCACCGAGGACGAGGCGGTCGCCCATGCCCGCCGGGCCGCCGACCGTGGCAAGCGGGCCCACGCCGAGTGGGACGAGACGTTCACCGCCTGGGCGGCTGCGAACCCGGAGCGCAAGGAGCTGTTCGGCCGGCTGGCCGCCCGCACCCAGCCCGACGGCTGGGCCAGCGCGCTGCCGTCCTTCCCGCCGGACCAGAAGGGCATGGCCACCAGGAAGGCCTCGGGCGCGGTGCTGAACGCGCTGGCGCCGGTGCTGCCCGAGCTGTGGGGTGGCTCCGCCGACCTGGCCGGCAGCAACGACACCACGATGAAGGGCGAGCCGTCCTTCATCCCGGTGGAGCACCAGACCGCCATGTTCCCCGGCAACCCGTTCGGGCGAACGCTGCACTTCGGCATCAGGGAACACACCATGGGCGCGATCTGCAACGGCATCGCGGTGCACGGCGGGACCCGCCCCTATGGCGGCACTTTCCTGGTTTTCAGCGACTACATGCGGCCGGCCGTCCGGCTCGCGGCGCTGATGCAGGTGGGCGTCACGTTCGTATGGACCCATGACTCGATCGGCCTGGGCGAGGACGGGCCCACCCACCAGCCGGTGGAGCACCTGTGGGCGCTGCGGGCCATCCCGGGATTCGCGGTGGTCCGGCCCGGTGACGCTAACGAGACCTCGGTCGCCTGGCGCACGATCATCGAGCGGAACAAGCCGGTCGGGCTGTGCCTGACCAGGCAGAACCTGCCGGTACTCGACCGGTCAGGCGAATTCGCCAGCGCCGAGGGCGTGGCCCGGGGCGGGTACGTGCTCGCCGAGGCGGCCGGCGGTGACCCGGCCGCGATCATCATCGCCACCGGCAGCGAGGTGCAGATCGCACTGGCCGCGCGGGACCTGCTGCAGGGCCGGGGAACGCCCACCCGGGTCGTGTCCATGCCGTGCGTGGAGTGGTTCAGGGAGCAGGACGAGGGTTACCGGAACCAGGTGCTCCCGCCGCGCGTCAGGGCGCGGGTGTCGGTCGAGGCCGGCATAGCCCAGGGCTGGCGCGAGTTCACCGGCGACGCCGGGGAATGTGTCAGCTTGGAGCACTTCGGCGCGTCGGCGGCATATCAGACCCTGTACAAGGAGTTTGGGCTTACCGAGGAGCGGGTGGCTGCTGCGGCGCGCTCCAGCATCGCACGCACCAACGGTTCGGAAGGATGACGAGAGATGACCACCAACCCCGATGACACGCTGCAGGCGCTATCCGACGCGGGAGTCTCCATCTGGCTGGATGACATCAACCGCGACCGGCTGCGCACCGGCAACCTGGGGGCGCTGATCCGGGACATGCACGTGGTCGGCGTGACGTCCAACCCCACGATCTTCGCGCACGCGCTGAGCTCGGGCGACGCCTACGACGCGCAGATCGCCGACCTGGCCATCCGGGGTGTCTCGGTGGACGAGGCGGTCCGGGCCATCACGAGCTTCGACATCCGGTGGGCCGCCGACGTGCTCCGGCCGGTCTGCGACGCGACCGGCGGCCTGGATGGCAAGGTGTCGCTCGAGGTGGACCCCCGGCTGGCCAAGGACACAGCCAAGACGATCGCCGAGGCCAGGGCGCTGTGGTGGCTGGTGGACCGGCCCAACATGTTCATCAAGATCCCGGCCACCGCCGAAGGCGTGCCGGCGATCGCGCAGTGCCTGGCCGAGGGGATCAGCATCAACGTCACGCTGATCTTCTCGCTGGAGCGGTATGGCGAGGTGATCGATGCGTTCATGACCGGGCTCGAGCGGGCCGCCGAATCCGGCCTTGACGTGTCGGCGATCTACTCGGTCGCCTCGTTCTTCGTCAGCCGGGTAGACACTGAGGTGGACAACCGGCTGGACAAGCTGGGCACCCCGGAGGCCCACGCGCTGCGCGGGAAGGCGGCCATCGCCAACGCGCGGCTGGCCTACGAGCTGTACGAGGAGAGGTTCGGCTCGGAGCGCTGGGCGGCACTGCAGGCCAAGGGCGCCAAGGCGCAGCGCCCGCTGTGGGCCTCGACCAGCACCAAGGACCCGGAGTTCGACGACACGATGTACGTCGTGGAACTGGTGGCACCCGGCACGGTGAACACGATGCCCGAGGCTACCCTGCACGCCACGGCCGCTCACGGGAAGCTGCATGGCAGCACCGCGGCGGGCGGCTATGCCGAGGCCGGCCAGGTGTTCGACCAGCTGGAGCAGCTCGGCATCGGCTACAACGACGTGGTCTCCGTCCTCGAGGAGGAGGGTGTGGCCAAGTTCGAGGCTTCCTGGAAAGAACTGATCGACACGATTTCGCGGGAAATGGGATCGCACCGCTAGCGGGCAGGTCTTGATGGAAGGAGCCGGATGACCACTCTTCCTTCGCCGGACACCCACCCTACGGCGCCGGGCAGCGCGGCCGACGGCCCAGGGTCCGGGCTGCCCGGCACCGCCAACCCGCTGCGGGACCCTCGCGACCGGCGCATTCCCAGGGTGGCCGGCCCTTGCGTGCTCGTCATGTTCGGTGTCACCGGCGACCTGGCGCGCAAGAAGCTGCTGCCCGCCATCTACGACCTGGCCAACCGGGGCCTGCTGCCGCCAGGCTTCTCGCTGGTCGGGTTCGCCCGGCGGGCCTGGGAGAACGAGGACTTCGCCCAGGTCACCTACGAGGCGGTCAAGGAGCATGCGCGCACCCCGTTCCGCGACACCGTCTGGCAGCAGGTCAGCGAGGGCGTGCGGTTCGTGCCCGGGGAGTTCGGCGACGACAGCGCGTTCGACCGGCTGGCCGGGTGCGTGGCCCAGCTCGACACCGAGCGTGGCACCGGCGGCAACTACGCCTTCTACTTGTCGATCCCGCCGAAGTCCTTCCCCGACGTCGTCCGCCAGCTCAAGCGGTCCGGGCTGTCGGAACCACACCCCATGGCGGGCCACCAGCCCTGGCGGCGGGTGGTGATCGAGAAGCCGTTCGGCCATAACCTGGCCAGCGCCAGGGAGCTCAACTCGATGCTCGACGCGGTGTTCCCCGCGCATTCCGTCTTCCGGATCGATCACTACCTCGGCAAAGAGACGGTGCAGAACATCCTGGCGCTGCGGTTCGCCAACACGCTTTTCGAGCCGATCTGGAACCGCAGCTACGTGGACCACGTGCAGATCACCATGGCCGAGGACATCGGGATCGGCGGCCGGGCCGGCTACTACGACGGGATCGGCGCGGCCCGCGACGTGATCCAGAACCACCTGCTGCAACTACTGGCACTCACCGCCATGGAGGAGCCGCTGTCGTTCGACGCCGACTCGCTGCGGATGGAAAAGGAAAAGGCGCTGTCGGCCATCCGGCTGCCGGAGGACCTGGCCACGGGCACCGCCCGCGGCCAGTACACGGCCGGCTGGCAGGGCGGCGTCGAGGTCCCCGGCTTCCTCGAGGAGGAGGGCATCGCCGCGGACTCGCGGACCGAGACCTATGCCGCGATGCGGCTCGGCGTGGACACCAGGCGCTGGGCCGGGGTCCCGTTCTTCCTGCGCACCGGCAAGCGGCTGCCGCGGCGGATGACCGAGATCGCGCTGGTGTTCCAGCGGGCACCGCACCTGCCGTTCACCGCCACCGACACCGAGGAGCTCGGCCAGAACGCCCTGGTGATCCGGGTGCAGCCGGATGAGGGCGTGACCGTCAGGTTCGGCTCCAAGGTGCCCGGCTCGGCCATGGAGGTCCGCGATGTGAACATGGACTTCGCCTACGGCGAGTCCTTCACCGAGTCGAGCCCCGAGGCCTACGAGCGGCTCCTGATCGACGTGCTCATCGGCGACCCGCCGCTGTTCCCCCGTCAGGAGGAGGTCGAGCTGTCCTGGCGGATCCTCGACCCGATCGAGGAGTTCTGGGCGGAGCACACCAAGCCGGAGCCCTACCCGGCGGGCACGGCGGGCCCGGCGTCCGCGGACGCGCTCATGGCCATGTCCGGGCGCGCCTGGCGCCGCCTGTAAACGGGGAGGGGAAGCCGCGATGATGATCGACCTGACGGAGACCACGACCGGTGTCATCCATGACGCCCTGACTCAGGCGCGGCACCATATGGGCGGGCCGGCGCTCGGCATGGTGCTGACGCTGATCATCGTGACCGACGAGTCCGCGCAGTACGACGCCATCCGGGCGGCCAGCCAGGCCGCCCGCGAGCACCCCTGCCGGGTGCTCGGGGTGATCACCCGCAACGTGACGGGGCGCTCCCGGCTCGACGCCGAGATCCGGCTGGGCGAGACCGGCCCTGGCGAGACCATCCTGCTGCGCATGCACGGGCCGGTCGGCGAGCACGCCGACTCCGTGGTCGCCCCGCTGGTGCTGCCCGACACCCCCGTGGTCACCTGGTGGCCGGGGCAGGCACCGGTGATCCCGTCCGCCGACCCGCTCGGCGCGCTCGCCCAGCGCCGGGTCACCGACGCGGCCGCCGCCGACTCGCCGCGCGAGGTGCTCGCCGCGCTGGCGTCGGCCTACCAGCCGGGCGACACCGACTTCAGCTGGACGCGGGCCACCCCGTGGCGCTCGCTGCTCGCGGCGACGATCGACCAGCCGCACCCGGTGATCACCGCCAGCGAGATCGCCGCCGAGCGGGACAACCCGACCGCGGACCTGATGGTGGCCTGGCTGTCGCTGCGGCTCGGCGTCCCGGCCTCCCGGGTCACCTCGGCCGGCCCGGGGATCACCGGCGCCACGTTCACTACCCCCGAGGGCGACATCAGGATCACCCGCACCGACGGGCGGACCGCGACGCTGGCCTGGCCGTAACGGGTCGACCGGATGGTCGCCCTGCACCGCAGGGACACCGCCGAGCTGCTCGCCGAGGAACTGCGGCGGCTCGACCCGGATGAGGTCTACGGCGAGACGCTGGCCCACGTCGACGGGCCGGCGCTGGCGGCCCAAGCGGAGGACGGCCGGTGAGCGACCCCGAGGTCTTCGTCCACGCCAGCGGCGACCTGCTGGCCAGCGCCGCGGCGGCCCGCACGGTGACCAGGCTCGCCGATTCGCTGGCGGCCCAGGGGCGCGCGCACCTGGTGCTGACCGGCGGCGGCATCGGCACCAAGGTGATGGCCGCGATCGCCGCCTCGCCCGCGCGGGACGCGGTTGACTGGCGGCTCGTCGACTTCTGGTGTGGCGATGAGCGGTTCGTGGCGACCTGGGACCCGGAGCGGAACGAGACGGGCGCCCGGTCGGCCCTGCTCGATCACCTCGACGTCGAGGAGTCCCGGGTGCACGCGATCCCCGGGCCGGACGGTCCCGACGGCGACGACCCGGACGCGGCCGCCGCCCGGTACGCGGCCGAGCTTGCCGCCGCGGCTGGTTCGGGTAGCGTCCCGGTCTTCGACGTGCTGATGCTCGGCATCGGCCCGGAGGGGCACGTCGCGTCGATCTTCCCGGACTCACCGGCCGTGCAGGCCGGCGGGTCGGTCGTCGCCGTCCGCAACTCACCCAAGCCCCCGCCCACCCGGATCTCGCTGACCTTCGGCGCCCTGCGGGCGGCCCGCGAGGTGTGGATCCTGGCCTCAGGCGCGGAGAAGGCCGAGGCGGTCGCCGGCGCGCTGTCCGGCATCGGCCAGGACAAGCTGCCTGCGGCCGGGGCCCGCGGACGCAAGCGCACGCTGTTCCTCATTGACGAGGCGGCGGCGTCGAAGCTGCCCGCCGCGTAGCCAGGCGGCCGCCGTCCCGCGGTCGCCGTTACCCGGGCCGGCTACCGGCGGCGGATGCCCGACATGCTGACGGCGATCAGGAAGACCACGGCGACCACGAACAGGGCCGGGAAGATGGCCGCGCCGTGCGCCACGAGCAGCGTCCAGATCAAGACGGGTACGAAGATGCCGACCGGCCTGCGGGGCCTCGCGGGCTCCGCCGCCGGCTCGGGAGGCTGCGCCTGCGGTCCAGCCTGGGGCACCTGGCTGTCCGGCGCCCGCCAGGGCGGGTAGGGCGGCGGGCCCGCGGGCGGAGACAGCTGGCGGCCGGGCACGTCGGCGCCGAGCACCGGCTGGACCGGCAGGTCGGTGGTCAGCTCGCGCAGCTCGCCCCAGGTCCTGCTCACATAGGCGGACGACATGCGCTCGTCGAACTCATCCAGGGTGAGGCGCCCCTCAGAGAACGCCTGCCGTAGCGCGTCCACCACGACATCCCGGTCAGCGTCCGAGGCGCGAATGGGGTCATCGGTGGCCATGAGCAGATCTTCCCCTCGGGAGGCAGGCCTATTCAATGCTACAGCGCCGGGTCTTGCTCCTTTCATCCGCGGCGTTTCCATCCTGACATCACCAGGGCCCGTTAGGCCCCCTGGGCCGGCCCCCGGCCCAGGCGGCCAGCCGCCTGGGCGAAGGACAAAGGCAGACGAATGCCAGTCAAATATGATCTGGCCATGCCCCTGCCCCCCGTGACCGGGAGCCACTTCATCGTATGCGGCGACAACCCGCTCGCCTATCGCATCGCCGCGGAGCTCACCCAGCGCTACGGCCAGGGCGTCGTCGTCCTGCTCGCCGACAAGCTCAGGAACCACGGGCCGCAGATCGCGGCGCTGCCCGGCGTCATCATCCGCGAGCACGCGACGCTGACCAGCGAGGCGTTCACGGATGCGGGCGTCACCGTGGCCAGGGCCATGGCCCTG
>DASXMU010000206.1:0-12521 GCA_036495485.1 Streptosporangiaceae bacterium | reverse complement strand
CCCGGCTATCTGCTGGAGGCCGGGCCGGACGAGGTGGACGTGCTGGTCTTCGGCAGCCTGTGCGATGCCAGCGCCGCCGCGGCGCGGGCGGCTGACTGGCCGCGGGCCGCCACCCTGCTGGATGAGGCACTGGCGCTGTGGCGCGGGGCACCGCTGGCCGACGTTCCCTCAGAGGTTCTGCAGCGGGAGCGGGTACCGGAGTTCGAGCAGTTGCGGCTGCAGGCCGTGGGACAGCGGATCGACGCGCTGCTGAATCTCGGGCGGCACGCTGAGCTGATCCCGGAGCTGCACGCGCTGGTGGCGGAGCATCCGCTGTGCGAAGCGTTCCATGGGCAGCTGATGACGGCCCTGTACCGGGCCGGGCGCCAGGCCGACGCGCTGGCCACCTACCAGCGGGCCCGCCGCACGCTGGCCGGGGAACTCGGCGTCGACCCCGGCCCGCAGCTACGCGACCTGCACCAGCGCATCCTGACCGGCGACCCGGGCCTGATCACGGTCCCGGCGGCGCGGTCCGCAGGCACTGCTGGTGCGGCAGTGATCGGCGGTCACGGCCCGCGCAACGACGGGAACACCGCGCCCGGTGCGGTGGTGCTGCGGCCGCGGACGGCAGCCGTGAGCGAACCTTCCCGCCACCCGGCGGCGGCCGGGAGCGCGATGGTCCCGCGGCAGTTGCCGGCCGGCGTACCCGGCTTCGCCGCACGGCAGGCGGAGCTGGAACTGCTGTCCGGCCTGCTCGCCGGGTCGGCGGACGGCAGCGGGACGGTGATGATCTCGGCGGTCCGCGGCATGGCCGGGGTGGGCAAGACCGCACTGGCCGTGCACTGGGCGCACCAGGTAGCGGGGCGATTTCCGGACGGGCAGCTCTACGCGGACCTGCGCGGCTTTGCCCCATCAGCGGAGCCCGCCGAGCCAGCGATGATCGTCAGGAACTTCCTCGCCGCGTTGCGCATTCCAGCGGAGCAGATCCCAGTCGGCCTGGCGGCTCAAGCCGGGCTGTACCGCAGCCTGCTGGCCGGCCGGCGGATGCTGATAGTGCTCGACAACGCGCGAGACGAAGATCAGGTGCGGCCCCTGCTGCCCGGCTCTCCCAGGTGCCTGGTCGTGGTGACCAGCCGCACCGGGCTCACCGGGCTGGCGGCTGCCGAGGGCGCCCGCCTGGTCAGCCTGGACGTGCTGACCGACGCCGAGTCCATCGAGCTGCTGGGCCGTCGCATCGGGCACGACCGGGTAGCCGCCGAGCCGGCCGCGGTGGCCGAGCTGACCGGCCGGTGCGGCGGGCTGCCGCTGGCGCTTGTGATCGTCGCCGCCCGTGCGGCCGATCACCCCGGCTTTCCCCTCGCCACGCTGGCCGCTGAGCTGCGCGCGCAGCGGCTCGACGCGCTGGATGCCGGGGATGCCACCATGAACGTCGCCGCGGTGTTTTCCTGGTCTTACCGCCAGCTCTGCCCGGCGGCTGCCCGGCTGTTCCGGCTGCTCGGACTGCACCCCGGCCCGGACATCTCGGCGCCCGCCACCGCCAGCCTCGCCGGGACGGGGCTGGCCGGGACCCGCCGGCTGCTGGCCGAGCTCACCCGGGCGCACCTGGTGACCGAGCACCAGCCCGGCCGGTACGCCCTCCACGACCTGCTCCGTGGCTATGCCACCGAGCAGGCCAGGCTCAGCGACAGCGAGACCGGCAGGCGGGAGGCCACCGGCCGGGTCCTCGACCACTACCTGCACACCGCCAGTGCCGCCGACTTCCAGCTGCGCCCATCGCTGTTCACCCGCACCCGGCCACAGCCGGGGATCAGCCCCGAACACATAACCGATCACCAGCAGGCACGAGACTGGTTCGAAGCCGAGCACGAGGTGCTGATGTCAGCGGTCGAACTGGCGGCCAGTACCGGCTTCGACACCTGCGCCTGGCAGCTCGCCTGGTCCATCGCCCACTTCCTCGATCTCAGAGGGTGCTGGTACAAATGCGTAGCCATCCAGCGCATCGCCCTGATCGCCGCCACCCGCGACGGCAACCTGGCTGGTCAGGCGGCGGCCCGCCGTAACATCGCGATGACCTGCATCCTGCTCACCGACTACGCCGAAGCCAGCTCGCAGCTAACCACATGCCTGGAACTGCACCGGCAGATGGGCGACCGGCGCGGCGAAGCACGGACGCATCAGGCACTGGGCGAAGTGTCGGCATCTCAGGGGCGTGAGGCCGATGCGCTCACCCACACCGAACAGGCGCTGGCCCTGTTCCAGGCCATCGCGGATCAGGCCGGCGAGGCGGGCGCACTCAACAATCTCGGCTGCCGGTACGCGGCACTTGGTAACTACCAGCGGGCCCAGAGCCTCTGCCAGCAAGCCCTGGCCCTGAGCCGTGAGCTGGGCAACCGGCCGGTCATGGCGGTCGCCTGGGACAGTCTCGGACATGCCGAGCACCTGCTCGGGCATCCTGCCGAGGCTGCCGCCTGTTACCTGGCGGCCCTCGGCCTGTACCGGGAGTTCGGTGACCGCTTCTATGAGGCGAATGCACTCACCCGCCTCGGCGACAGCAGACAGGCGACCGGGGACTCGCGGGAAGCGCATGAGTCCTGGCAGCGGGCGCTGGAGATCTACGACAGCCTGAACCACCCCAGCGCTGATCAGGTTCGCGCCAAGCTTGCCCACAATGGCCCCGCGCAAGGCGCCTGACCTGCCGCGCCACCAGATTGCCACCGAATCGCTACAGCGTCCCGGGATCGTAGGAAACGTCGTCCCGGAGTGCTGACACCCGCTGGCTGGGGCACTTCGGGCAACCGTGCGGGACGCGCAGGCGCGCGTCCCGTCGCCGCCGGGAGAGCGAGGGACGTTGCGGAACGAAAACGGCAATGGGCATGGGAATGGCGACCCGGTCCGCGTGACCCGGCCAGACGATCCCGCGGAAGGCCGTCTTGGGGCCGATGCGCGTTCGCCGGGTTCGCTCTGGATGCTTCCGCAGGGCAATGGCGTTCGCCGGATCTCGCTGAGCGATGACGCACAGCCCCCGGTGTTCGTGCTCTCGGTCGCCCGGTCGGGGTCGACGCTGCTGCGGTTCATCCTGGACAGCCATCCGGATCTGGCCTGCCCGCCGGAGACCAACGTCGGGCAGGTGTGCTTCGGGCTGGCCCGTCTATGGGACCTCCTGGACCCCTCGCCGGAGTCGGTCAAGGACGGCTGGCAGCCGGCCGCGGTTCCGGGCCAGCTTCCGCCGGATGCGGTGATGTTCATCCGCGCGGCAGTGGAGCAGGTCTACGGCCGCTACCTGGCCCGGCAGGGTAAACGCCGGTGGTGCGACAAGTCGCTCGACAGCGCCGGGCTGGCGGAACTGCTGGCGCACGTGTATCCCGGTGCGCAGTTCATCTGCCTGTACCGGCACTGCATGGACGTGGTCGTCTCGGCCATCGAGGCCGCCCCGTGGGGACTCAGCGGATACGGGTTCGACCAGTATGTCGCGGGATCTCCCGGCAACATGGTGCTGGCGGCAGCTCACTGCTGGCTGGACCAGACCAGGGCGATCACCGAGTTCCAGGAGAAGTACCCCGATCGCTGTCATGGCATCCGCTATGAGGATCTGGTCACCGGGCCGGAGCAGATCGCCGGGGAGCTGTTCACCTTCCTCGGTCTCGCCCCGGTGCCGGGGATCACCGGGACATGCCTCAGCCAGGAACACGACACCCGGGGACCGGCCGACCACAAGATCTGGTTCACCAGCCGGATCAGCACAGCTTCCCTCGGCCAGGGCGCCAGGGCCCCGGTGCAGATGCTCCCGCCCGAATTCCTCAAGAACCTCAACGAGACGCTGGACCAGCTCGGCTACCGGCAGGTGGATGAGCACTGGCGGGCCGCACCCGGCCCGGCCGACCCGCGGGCAGACGGTGCACCCGATGCCGCGCCCGGCGAGCCCGCCGCCGCCGCGCTGGACGCTGACGCCGCGGCTGGGGAGATAGCCAGCCGTCTCGGGTCAGTCCCGGAAGACCGGCTGCGCGACCTTGCCCGCCGCTGGCCTGCCATTGCGGGCAGGAACCTGGTGATCGCTGTTCAGCCAGCGAACGGCTCCCGGCGCAGGCATTGCTGGACCGTATCGTGCGCGGATTCCGTTCTCACCGTCCGCCAGGCGGAAAACGAGGGCGACGCCACGGTAACAGTCCTGGCACCGCCGGCCACCTGGCAAGCATTGCTGGACGGGCAGGCCAACTTCGCGGCCGAGATGCGGGCCGGGCGGCTGCGGCTGGTGACCACCCCGGCCGGGCCGCACACCGGCGAAACGGTAAATCTCACGGCCGCGATGCACCTGATTGCGCACCTCCTCGGCCTGGCCGCAGGCAGTCAGTCACCCAGCGAAGACCAACAGGAAACGTGCTGCTCTCCGCAGGACGAAAGGGCAGGTCAACACCGAAAGGCTGGTAAATGAACAAGGCAAAGACAGGAAAGCTGCTCTCGGCGGCGGTGCTGGCGAACATGGCCCTGGCCGGATTCGCGGCCTCGCCCGCGGGCGCGAGCACCGCGGGCACCACGGGCGCCAAAGCCGCCACAACCGCTGCGGCATCGCGCGGCTTCGTCCCCAAGGCCGCTAAGGGCGTGCGGCCAGACAGTGAGAGTGGCTGCCTCGGCCACGTCTGCCTCGGCCTCAAGGGTGGCGGCCAGCACGTCTCCTCCGTGAACGAGCACTGGTTTACCGGGACGGGATGTCATATCGCGCATTTCTACGCCTTCAGTCCCAGCGGGACGCTCATCCGCAGTTACAACCCGGCCGGGTTCTGGTGCTCCAAGCAGCAGGTCGTGTGGCCGAAATCGAAGGTGGCCGGGTCTTACTCCGTAGGCACGGATTTCTGCGGCTCATTCAACAACATCTCCGGCTTTATGTGTGAGCCCGTCCGCTGAGGACCAGGCTGGGCAGGCGCCCGCGGGGAATACAGCATGGTGTTCCCTGCGGGCGCCGCTCTGCCAGATCGGCAAGTCTCAGGGCGAGAGAGTGCTCTGTGATCCGTCTGCGAGCTGATTGATGGGCACGCGCGGGCTGATCTGGTCGCCGTTGAGGCCGATCGAGAACGGGCCGGTGGCGCCCTGCACCTGGTGCTCCAGGTTGAGGTTGCGGATCGCGTTCATGATCACGCCCGGCTCGGGGTATCCCGGGGAGCTGCCGGTCGCCAGGCCCACGGCCCTGGCGGTCGCGGCCAGCGCGTCATACGTCTCGAGCATCCAGCTGTCGTGCAGGCCGTCGCTGCCGAACATGCCCGTGAACAGCCGCTGGAATGACGGCGTGACGTCGCCCGAGTTGATCAGGGCGGCGTAGCGAACCGAGACCTGGGCCGGGCCGGGCTGCTGCGCCTGACCGGGCTGGGCAGCGGTGAGACCGGGGCTGATCGCCGACGCGTCGGAGCCGGTCATAACGGTGATCTTCTTGCTGTCGCAGTCCGGCGACCCCTGGAGCTGGTGGATGAACCTCCCGAGTACCACTTCGCGGCCGGCGTAGATCACCAGGGGCGGTGGCCCGGGGATGCCGCAGATGTTGTCGGCGATCAGGTTGAACTGGTTGCCGATCTGGGGCCCCGGCCCGTACGGCTCGTCGCCCAGCACCCGTGCGCCGAACGCCGTGGCGAAGTCCTGCCTGAGGCTTGCCGTGTACAGATCGCTGGCTTCGCTGTCTGAGACCAGGAAGGCGTGGCTCAGCCCGCCGTTTGCCCGCAGGTAGCTGACCAGCGCCGCGACTTCCTGGCTGTTGCTGGGCGCGACGCTGGCCAGCCCCGGAATGTGCTGCCAGTTGAGGGCATCGCCGGTGATGACGGACCCGACCATCGGGATTCCCGCCTTGCTGAGCGCCTTTGCGCCGTCCACGGTCGCCGTGACGCTGACGCCCATGCCGATCACGGCGACTAACCGGTTCGGGGCGGCGGTCATCTGCTTGAGCTGGCTGACAACCGGCGACCACGCCTGCTCCAGGCTGCCCTCGTTGGCCAGGACCAGCCGGATCTGCGGGCTGACGGCTTGATTCACGTTGGCGTCGTACTGCGCGGCATAGGCGCCGTCAAGCTCGTCCTGAATGCGGGTAAGCGTCACCGCGCTGGCCGGTGACCAGGTCAGCGGCGTGAGGAGCGCCACGGTGACGTAGTGGCCCTTCCTGACGACCTTCGCGTTCTGCGCCGCGATGTCCCGCTCGGCCTGTGCGATACCCCGGTCGGCTTGTGTGCGGCCCGGGTCGAACGAGAAGGAGCCGTCGGTGCTGCCCACGCATTCGCCATGGTCGTTGATTATCTGGAGCGGCGGTGCCGACGGGACGCACAACGCGGGGCCGCTGGGGCGGTGCACAACGACCACGACCACGACGGCAGCAATCACCGCCGCCAGCGCGCCCAGCGCCGTCCTGGTCAGCCTGGCCCGGATGATCACGCGGCGGGGCCGCGGCGGGGCGAAGATCCCCCCGTCGGCCTTGTTCCGTTTCATAGTCCACATCGCCATGCCCCCTTAGCCCATGCTGTCCGCCGCCGCCCGGCAGGCTTGCGCCCATTCACGGATGGCGTCCATGTCCGTCGAGTACCGTGCGAACGAGTCCAGGTCGGCCGCCATCTTCCGCAGCAGGCCCGGCCGATGGCGATCGCTCATCGGATCGGCCTCGATCCAGCCGGTCGCGATCAGCCGTGCCACCGGGGCGACCGGCAGATCCCGCTGGTCAGCCCACTTGGTCAGGACCCGGATCTGATCGGTGTACGGCTCCTGGTGATCGAGCCTGTTGGGCGCGGCGGCGACAGCCTCAAGGCACTCCCGCCACTGCGCCACACCGGCCGATTCCAGGGAGGTGGCAAAGTGCCGCGCGACGTACTCGAAATCGCCGAGCGCCAGCGCGTGGTAGAGCTCACCCGCCTCGTCGCCGGCATCCTGCCTGGCTGATCGCAGCCAGCGGTGCACGACGGTCCAGCTCGCCGGATCGTCAGCGGTCCGCCTGGCCAGGCAGCGGGTCAGCAGGCGCCCCAATACCGGGTGCAGGATGGAGGCGCCCGCGTCGCCGGAGCGCCACAGATCCGAGGCGAAGATCACTGAATCCTGGTCGTGCGTCTCGGTCAGCAGCCCGCTCTCCGCGGCGAGGTGCAGGGCCGCCTTCTTGTTCCTGGCCGCGGCGCAGGTCACCAGGTCCTCGACGGCCTCGTCCGGGATCCCGGCGCGGAGCGGGCACAGCAGTCCCTCCTCGACGGTGCGGCGCCTGGCGGTGGAAAGCCCGGGCTCGGGACTGGCCAGGATGGCCCGCAGGCCGGCCGGGTTGCCCGGATGCTCGGCGACCGCGTCGAGCAGCGTGCGGGTGGAGCCTGGGTGACCTCCGGTGAACCTGTGGACGGCGGAGGTGACCAGATGCCTGCTGCCGCCGGGCAGCCCGAGCTTCGAGACCATGTTCCCTGCCTCGTCCCTGGTCAGGTCGGGCAGCCGCACGGCATACCACCACCGCCCGGTGGGTGTCGTCTGCCGCCGGAGGTAACCGGGGTAGCTGGCTTCGGCCAGGTCGACGATGCCATGACCGGACGCGCATACCCGCTCGGCCAGGTTGCCGCGGCTGACGGCCACGACGGTCAGCGGGTCGGGCTCTTCGGGCGCGTACGCGGCGTGCTCCCGCCTGGCCATGATCAGCTCGTTCAGGAAGTCGTGGCCGACCTTGGTGTCCACGTTGTCGAGCAGGAGCACGCAGTTGAGGGTCCAGCCGATGGCCCGCCTGGAGTTCTTGAAGCTGTCCCGCAGGTCGGCCAGGAACGCCGCCCAGAGCAGCTCCGCGGCCTCGCGCCTGTTGTCGCCCACGTCCGGGCGGCCCACCATCTGGTTGAGATCGACGAGCACGTCGAGTGCGGAGCGGCCGAGGCCCTGGTCCTGATGCCCGTACCAGTCCTGGCCCTTGCCCAGCACCAGCCGGCGCCCACCGCGGGTCGCGACCAGCCCGCCGAGCACCAGCTTCGGCCCGGCCTTGCCGATGGCATCCTTCACCGCTATGCCGACCGGGCCCGCGACGGAGGTTCCGTGCACCTGGCCCAGCGCGTCGAAGCCGCTGTCAAGGATGTCGCTGAACGCCTGCTGGAGCAGCCGGCCGGTTCGCTTGTAATCCTCGAGCACCTGCCGGATCTGAGCGCGCGCTATCTCCCGGTCGGTCAGGTCCAGCGGCGCCGCGATCGCGATCTGCCCGGTAATCAGCCGGGGAAACGCCAGCGTCCCATAGCCGCCGCTGCGCCGGTTCAGGTCGAATGCGACCAGCGGCAGCAGCTCACGCGCCCCGCCGGTGAACCCGCCGCAGTCGATACGTGCGTAGGGAACCTTCTGATCGAGCTGCCAGGCAAGCTCGCTCAGCAACGCCGTCTTGCCGATGCCGCGAGGACCGGTAAATACGATCACCGGATACTGCCGGCTATGCAGTGCCCCGCCCCATTCGTCGCGGGTCAGAAACTCCCGCACCAGTCTTAACGCCGGTTCCCGCCCATGCAGGCGAAAGACTTCACTGGCCATGCTAGATATTAACGCCGCGAGTTTGCGGCCTGCAGTCAGTTAGGTTGGCCATTCGTTTTGATTTATGATGAAAAAGAAATTATGTCACATTTGGGCTAAATGGGTCATACCTGCATAAGATAGCCAATGAGTGAAAGGTCCGGATAGGTATCGTTTGGGTAATTTCTTTTTCATAATTTTGGATTTATCTTTTGATTTAGCCACGGTGCCAGGCCAGCAGTGTGCGGCCTGCGCTGGCCGGGCCGGGCGCGGGGAACCCTACGATGTGACCACGATGGAGCTTCAGCAGATCGGACTGCGGCACCCGGTTGCCGGGCTGGTCCGGGACATCCAGAACAACCGGACCGGTATTCCGCGGCGCACGTTCGTCGCCGAGGGGCTGTTCGAGAACAATATCGTTCTCGAATCGGGCGTGCGGGTCGAGACGTTTCTGTGGTGCCCCGAGGCGGCCTACTCGGACGAGGCGGTCAAACGGGCCGGTCAGCTCGCCGACCGGGCGCGCCGGTCCTACCAGATCTCCGCCAGGACGCTGAGCCACCTGGCCGAGCGGCCGAACCCGGACGGCCTGATCGCCGTCGCGCAGCTTCCGGACTGGCGGCCGGACGAGCTGGCGTTCGGTGGCGACGCGCTGATCCTGGTGACCGACGCGATGGAGATCCCCGGCAACCTGGGAACGCTGATCAGGACGCTGGACGCCTGCTCGGCCGACTGCCTGGTGATGACCAGCCGGCGCACCCGGCTGACCCATCCCAAGGTGCTGCGCAGCAGCCAGGGGATGAGCATCAGCGTGCCGTCCGTCGAGTTCGACGAGGTGGACGAGGCGATCGCGTGGCTGCGCGGCCACCGGTTCACCGTCTACATCGCCGACACCGACGAGAGCGTGAACTACCGCAGCTGCGACTACCGGGGCCGGACCGCCCTGGTGGTCGGCAGCGAGCGGTACGGGGTGTCGCGGCCCTGGTATGACGCGGGGTTCCAGCGGGTCGGCATCCCGATGCTGGGCTCGGCTGACTCGCTGAACGTGTCGGTGTCCGCGTCGGTCCTGCTGTACGAGGCGCGGGCGCAGAAGGCGGGCTGGTAGCGCGGACACGCCGGTCAGGTTGGCCCCGTGCCGGCCGCGGGGCGGGTAGTGTCACGGACGAACACGTGTTCGTCAGGTCGAGGGTGGTGGGCGATGCGGGTGCTCGGGGTCGACCCCGGGCTGACCAGGTGCGGCGTCGGCGTCGTCGACGGCATGCCCGGTAAGCCGCTGGTGGTCGTCGACCAGGGTGTGCTGCGCACCGATGCCGGGGACGACATCGCCGGCCGGCTGCTCAGCCTCGAACGCCAGATAGATGCCTGGCTGACCGATCAGCGGCCGGACGCGGTAGCGGTGGAGCGGGTGTTCAGCCAGCACAACGTGCGCACGGTGATGGGCACGGCCCAGGCGGGTGCGGTGGCGATCGTCTGCGCCGCCAGGCGCGGGCTGCCGGTCGCGCTGTACACGCCGAGCGAGGTCAAGGCGGCGGTGACCGGCAGCGGCCGGGCGGACAAGGCCCAGGTGACCGCCATGGTGACCAGGCTGCTCAAGATGGCCGACCCACCCCGGCCTGCCGACGCGGCCGACGCGCTCGCGCTGGCCATCTGTCATGTCTGGCGCGGCGGCGCCCGGCTGCGGCTCGAAGCCGCGCTGGCGGCCGCCCGCGCATCGCAGGCGGGGAGGGTTTCATGATCGCGCACCTGGACGGGACGGTGCATGGGCTCGCGCCTGACGGCGCCGTGATCGACGTCGGCGGCGTCGGGCTGCTGGTGCAGTGCACGCCGGGCACGCTGGCCGGGCTGCGGGTCGGCGAGCGGGCCAAGGTGGCCACCTCGCTGCTGGTCCGGGAGGACGCGCTCACCCTGTACGGCTTCGCCAGCGAGGACGAGCGGAACGTCTTCGAACTGCTGCAGACGGCCAGTGGGGTCGGCCCCAGGCTGGCGCTGGCCATGCTGGCCGTGCACAGTCCCGATGCGCTGCGCCGCGCGGTCGCCACCGAGGACCTGAACACCCTCATCCAGGTTCCGGGCATAGGAAAGAAAGGCGCACAGCGGATCGTCCTGGAGCTGAAGGACCGGCTCGGCGTGGCCGGGGACTCGTTCGTATCCAGTCCTGGCGCCCGTGCGGCCGCCGCGTCCTGGCGTGATCAGGTGCGGGCCGGCCTGATCAACCTCGGCTGGGCTAGCCGGGATGCCGAGCAGGCCATCGACGCGGTGGAGCCCGAGCTCACCGCGGCCGGGGACCAGGTAGACGTGTCCACCGCCCTGCGCGCCGCGCTGAAGAAGCTGAGCAGGTCGTGACCGGCCAGGATCCCGCCGCCGGGGTCGGCAGCGAGGAGGAGGACCGGGTCGTCTCCGCGCTGGCCGGGGTGGATGAGCGGGTCATCGAGGGGGCGCTGCGGCCCAAGAGGCTGTCGGAGTTCATCGGCCAGGCGCGGGTGCGCGAGCAGCTTTCCCTGGTGCTTGAGAGCGCGATGCGCCGGGGCAGGCCGCCCGACCACGTGCTGATGTGCGGGCCACCCGGGCTCGGCAAGACCACGATCGCGATGATCATCGCGGCCGAGCTGGGCATGCCGCTGCGGATCACCAGCGGCCCGGCCATCGAGCGGGCCGGCGACCTGGCCGCCGTGCTGTCCACCCTCAGCGAGGGTGAGGTGGTCTTCATCGACGAGATCCACCGGCTGGCCAGGCCCGCCGAGGAGATGCTCTACCTGGCGATGGAGGACTTCCGGGTGGACGTGGTCGTCGGCAAGGGCCCGGGGGCGACCGCGATCCCGCTGGACATCGCCCCGTTCACGCTGGCCGGCGCCACCACCCGGGCCGGCCTGCTGCCCGCGCCGCTGCGCGACCGGTTCGGCTTCACCGCGCATCTCGACTTCTACGACGCCGCCGAGCTGGAGATCATCATCCGCCGGTCGGCCGGGCTGCTCGGCGCGAACCTGCGCGACGACGGGGCGGTGGAGATAGCCGGCCGGTCCCGTGGCACGCCCCGGATCGCCAACCGCTTGCTGCGCCGGGTCCGCGACTACGCCGAGGTCAGGGCCGACGGGGTGATCACCAGGGAGATCGCCCGCACCGCACTGGAGCTGTACGAGGTGGACGAGGAGGGCCTGGACCGGCTGGACCGTGGCGTGCTGGAGGCGCTGATCCGCCGGTTCGGCGGTGGCCCGGTCGGGCTGTCCACCCTGGCCGTTGCCGTCGGCGAGGAGATGGAGACCGTGGAGGTCGTGGCCGAGCCGTTCCTGGTCCGGTGCGGCCTGCTGACCAGGACACCGCGTGGCCGGGTGGCCACCCCGGCGGCCTGGGAGCACCTGGGCCTGACCCCGCCGGAGCCGATGGGACCGGCGACCCTGTTCGGCTGAGCCCCAACGGCTGACTCCCCGCCGCGATGGTGCGGGGAGTCAGCCAGCCAGCGGCTCGTGCGAAGCGCCGCTACCCGGCTTCGAACACATCGTCGTCGGTGTCGTCCAGGTCTTCGTCCTCTGGATACAGCTCGTCTGCCGTCAGGATCAGGACCGCATCCGTCGCGCGCTCGAACCGCCGTTTGAAGCGTTCCACCGCCTCGTCCTGCGTGCTCTGCGATTGCTGGTAGAGCGCCATCTGAGTGTGGTCGATCGCCGTCCACAGCGCCGACACGTGCCCGCGTATCGAGTCGTGCCAAGGCTGCTGGACCGCCTCCGCCATTACCACCCCTGCCATGCCTGAACCTCCGCTGATGTGGTGATTCTTGGTGTTCTGGTGTTCGCCTTGCGTCGAGCGTGGCAGCAGGAGCACGCTGGGTCTACGTGTCACTACGCAGAGACACGCCCTGGGCACGGTCGGCACGGTTTGAAGGGGAAGAGCACACCGCAATGGATAAGGATTCTGACGTCTCGTTCTTCGGCGAGGAACTGCGCAGGCTACGGCTGGCGGCGGGGATCAGCAGCCAGGAGGAGCTGGCGGCCAGGCTCGGCTATGAGCGCACGGTCGTGGCCAAGGCCGAGTCCGGCCACCGCCCGCCGTCGCCGGACGTGGCCGAGGCGTACGCCCGG
>DASXMU010000205.1:0-24219 GCA_036495485.1 Streptosporangiaceae bacterium | reverse complement strand
GCGCCGGTGGAGCCGGGGTCGTAGGTCATCACCGACTGGCCGTAGCTGGGTGCCTCGGAGACCCGGACGCTGCGCGGGACGATCGAGCCGAGGACCACGTCGCCGAAGTGGGAACGCACGTCGTCCGCCACCTGCGAGGCCAGCCGGGTCCTGGCGTCATACATCGTGAGCAGGATGGTGGAGACCACGAGGTCGGCATTGAGATGCCCCTTGACCAGGTCGACCGTCCGCAGTAGCTGCTCGAGGCCCTCCAGCGCGTAGTACTCGCACTGGATCGGGATGAGCACCTCGACGGCCGCCACCAGCGAGTTGACCGTGAGCAGGCCGAGCGAGGGCGGGCAGTCGATCATGATGTAGTCGAAGCTGGTCGCGTCGAAGGCGGCAATCGCCCTGGCCAGCCTGGACTCGCGAGCCACCAGCGGGACGAGTTCGATCTCCGCGCCGGCCAGGTCGATGGTCGCGGGCGCGCACAGCAGGCCGGGAATGCCCTCGACCGGCTGGACTATCTCGGCCAGCGGCTGGTCGTCGATCAGCACGTTGTACACCGAGGGGGTGCCGACGTGGTGGTCCACGTCCAGCGCGGTGGACGCGTTGCCCTGCGGGTCGAGGTCGATCACCAGCACGTTGGAGCCGTGCAGCGCCAGGCCGGCGGCCAGGTTGACCGCCGTCGTGGTTTTGCCGACCCCGCCCTTCTGGTTCGCGATCGTCATGATGCGGCAGGCGCGCGGGCGCGGCCAGGGCCGGGCCCGGCCGCCGCCTCTGGCTTCCAGGGCTGCCTCGGCGGCCCGGGCGATGGGGGTATCGGCGACCTGCCGACCGTGATCAGGAGGAGCGACCACGGGAGGCGCCGAATTGGGTGGGTAGGCGGAGGTCCAACCGTCTCCCTGCGGACGGCCGGGCGTCTGGCCCGGGGCTGGGTACGCGGACTGCTGACCCCCACCAGGGTACGCGGACGGCTGACCACTCCTGGGATATCCGGACGCGTGCCGGTCGGCCGGATATGACGGTGGCTGCCCGCTGCCTGGGTGGGGCGCCTGCTGGCCTGCCGCCGGGTAGGCCGGCGCACGAGCGCCGCCTGGATAACCGGCTCCCTGGCCGTCGGCCGTATGCACGGGCGCCTGGTCCGCGCGTGTGTAGCCGGGTGGCTGACGCTCGGCCCGGTATCCGGCGGCGGGACCGGCCGCCTGAGAAGCACACGCCGCACCAGGCGCCTGATGACCGCGAGCCGCAGCGCCCGCCTGGTAATCACGGACCACATCATCAGCCTGAGAGCCACGCGCCGGGTTCCCCGCTGGGTATGCAGCCGGCTGACCCGCACCGGGGTAGGCAGGGCTGTCCGGCGGCGTGTGCTCAGCCGGATATCCCGGCTCCGGATATCCCGACTCGGGATAGGCGGGCGGGTGACCGCCACCCTGGTAGGCGCGAGGCTGGTCTTCGGGCTGGTGGGTGGGCTTGCGCCTGCGCCCCACCGAGCCGTGCCCGGTTTCCCCGGGTCCCGTTACCTCTTCCCCCTCGCCCGTATCTGGCCACGACCGCATAACCCGGACTCCCCTCAGGGGCGCGCCACGCATGGACATCTGGGAGCCGCCACGCACGGGCCGGCGGCGCGACTCATTGCCGGCCCGCAGACCATTGTCCGGCTTTGTTTCACGGGAAACAGCCGCTGTCAGCGCCTCGCGGACACGACGCGGCGAGGCGGCGGCGAACTTCCTCCCGCTGGCGCCACTCACATCCTCCGGACCAGGCATTTTCGCTACGTCCAGCGGATCGGCAAGGGACGGAACTGTCACTGCGGCGCTCACACCATCCCGGCCGGCCATGAGGGCAGCACCGGACACGGTCTCCGCCACGGGCCACCCGACGCTTGCTGAACGCCGCGCACCAGCCGGCACGTAATCGGCCCGCATGGCTGCCGCTGCCACAACCACAGGGACCTGGGCAGGCAGCCGAAGACCGGTGTCCCCGGGCCATCCAAGGCCGCGCAGCGAAGCCATATCGCGAGTTTCCTTCCCGTCCTGGGCAGCGGCCAGCAGCCGGCCACTGGTGACGCTACACCGTTCAAGATTTCACCAGAGCGGGTCCGCACCGAAGCCCGGACACCGCAACGGTCTACCGGGTCAAACCCGAGCCGAACTGCCGCCGCGGCCAGACTGGCGGCGGCCTCGCCCCGGTGCCTTGTGCCCTGACGCCCGTGCTCTTGCCGCCGGCCCGGCGCGTGGCGCCTGGCGCACGGATCCATCTGCCGTCAGCCTGACCACCGTGGCTGCCGGGCTGACCAGTCCTGTCCCGGCCCGCAGCACCGAAACCTCGCTGACGCCCAGCCGGCGCAGTTCCGGCCCGGCCGCTTCGGCCTCGGCGTCCGCTCGCTCGCCCTTCAGCGCCAGGATCACCCCGCCCGGCCGCAGCAGGGGCACCGCCAGACCGGCCAGCCGGCCAAGCGGCGCCACCGCCCTGGCCGTGACCACGTCTGCGGTGAGCCGTCCGTGGATCTCCTCAGCGCGCGCCCGGCAGACGGTCACGTTGGTCAGGCCCAGCCCGGTCACGCACTCGCCGAGAAATGCCACCCGCCGGGCCATCGGTTCGACCAGGGTGACCCGCACATCGGGCAGCAGCATGGCCAGCACCAAGCCGGGCAGCCCGGCCCCGGAGCCGACGTCTAGGAGCGACGAGGGGCGCGGGACCAGTTCGGCGACGACGGCGCAGTTCAGCAGGTGGCGGTCCCAGAGCCGCTCGGTCTCCCGCGGCCCGATCAGGCCCCGGACGACGCCGTCCCCGGCCAGCATGGCCGCGTACCGCTCGGCAACCGGGAGAACAGGCCCGAACACCTCCCCGGCCACAGCCGGCGGAACTGGGCTCATCGCAGGGAGCGCCCCGGGCCTCCCCGTGACACCGGGCCTCCCCGTGACACCGGGCCGCCCTGTGACACCGGGGCGGCCGCCGGCTCCGTGCCGGCCGCTCACGCGGGGTAGACCACCACGCAGCGATCAGGGTCCTCACCCTCGGACTCGCTGCGCAACCCGGCCGCGGCGACCGCGTCGTGCACGATCTTGCGCTCGAAGGCGGTCATGGCGGTCAGCCGCTTGGGAATCCCGCTCTTCTTGACCTCGTCCGCGACGTCCTGGCCGACCGCGGTCAGCTCCATGCGGCGGTCCGCCCGGTAACCGCCGACGTCCAGCATCATCCTGGTCCGCAGGCCGGTCTGCCGCTGCACCGCCAGCCTGGTCAGCTCCTGGAGAGCATCGAGGACCTCACCGTTGTCCCCGACCAGTTCGTCCAGCGTGCCGCCGACGACCGATACCAGGGCGCGGTCGCCCTCCACGTCCATATCGATGTCGCCGTCGAGGTCGGCGATATCCAGGAGCGCCTCCACGTAGTCGGCGGCTATCTCGCCTTCCTGCTCGAGATCGGCCACCGTGACCGGGGGCTCCTCTTGGTCCTCCTTGACATCGTCGGACCAGGGCGCACCGTCGGGGTCTGCCTCGTCCCCTGGCATCTCAGAGTCGTCGCCGGCCAGGTCGCCGACATCGAACTCCTCGTCTCCGGGAACCTCGGTGACCGCCGAAGCGGGCTGCTGTTCGCCTGGCGTGCCCGTCTCGGCGCTCTCCGCATGACTCATGACAAGCTCTCCGTTCCACTCCGCGCAATATCCAAGAACGTCACCCACGGCAGCAGCCCACCGGCGCCGACCAGGACGGTACTCTCCCGGCGGCAGCAGTGCCCGGCCAGCACGGCTACCCGGCTGGCACAGTACCCGGCTGGCACAGTACCCGGCTGGCACAGTACCGGGCCGGCTGAGCGCCGCGCGAGGCCTAAGCCGCCCGTGGGTGCATCGCTCACCGCTTACCCGTGCGCTTGCTCCGGGACTGCTTCGCCCGCTGCTGCCTGACGACGGTAACCTCAGGGCCCGCCTCGGGCTCAGGCTCAGGCTCGGGACGTCCCCGGCCGAGCCTGCGCAGCAGGCCGCCACCGCTTCCGTTCGCGATCGGTGGCGGTATGCCCAGCGAGGCCGCGTCGGTCTTGGCGGGCGACGGCTTCTTCGCCGACCCGGCCGCCTTCGCGGTGCCAGCGGGCCGCTTCGCGGTGCCAGCGGGCTGCTTGACCGGGCCAGCTGTCTGCTTGACCGGGCCAGCGGGCCGCTTGGCGGTGCCCGCTGATTGCTTCGCCGTGGTGACGGTCTGCCTGGCGGCTGGCTTAGTGGTGGCGGCGGCCCGCCTGGCCGCAGCGGCCTGGCCGATGGCGCCCCTGGGCCGCGAGGGAGCCACCGCCGCAGCCGAGCTTCCGCCGACCCGGACCGTGGCGGAGGCGTCGGCCGCGACCGCGTTCAGCGGCGGGATCTTCTTGAACAGGAAGTACTGCTGGCCGAGGGTCCAGACGTTCGACGCGAGCCAGTAGACGACGAGCCCGTACTGCCAGTACAGACCGCTCAGCGCGAACAGCGGCGCGATGTAGGCCATGTACTTCTGCGCGTTCGCCATCGGGTTGGTGTCATCCACCGTCGGCGTCTGCATCATGCCGCGCTTCATGCTCTGCCGGACCGTGAGGAAGGTCGTGACGGCGCTGAGCACCACGGTGATGCCGATGACGACCTTGTCCGAGCCGGAGCTGCTCTGGAACAGGAACTTGGTGGCGATCGTGACACCGAAGATCTTGGCCTTCAGCGCCTCGTGAACGACCGTCGTGGTCATCCCGTAGAGGGCCTTGTTCTCGGTCATCGCGCGCAGCACGTTCAGCAGTGCGAACCACACCGGAAGCTGGGCGACGAGCGGAAGGCAGCCGGAGAGCGGGTTGGCCCCGTTCTCCCGGTACATCTTCATCATCTCTTCGTTGAGCTTCTGCTTGTCGTTCTTATACCGCTTGCGCAGCTCCTGCATCTGCGGGGCGAGCGCGAGCATCTTGCGCTGCGAGTGCATCTGCTTGACGAACAGCGGGAGCAGCGCCAGCCGCAGCAGGACGACGAGAACGACGATCGTCAGCACCCACGTCAAACCGCTGGATGGACCCAGGCCCATCCAGGAAAGCACCGCGTGGATCCGCATGATCAGCCACGCGACCGCCTCGTACAGCGGGTTGAGGATGCTCACCAGCTAGCTCCCTTGCGCTCTCACCGACACGGGCCGCCCGCGACGGCCTGGCGGCACCGGGTCATACCCACCCGGGTTGAACGGATGGCACCGGCCGATCCTGCGGACCGCGAGCCAGCTCCCACGCAGCGCACCGTGCACCTCGAGTGCTTCGAGCGCATAGGCACTGCACGACGGCGCGAACCTGCACCGTGGCACCAGCAGCGGGCTCACCACCCGCCGGTATCCCCCGACCAGGCGCACCAGCAGCCACGCTCCGGGCGACGGCCGCTTCGCCCGCCCATCCGCCGGGCAGAGCCCGGCATCGGGGGTTCCAGGGGGCCGCCCCCCTGGGGAAACACCGCAGGCCACGGCGAAACCGGCCACCGGCCGATGAGCACCGTTGGCTGCCTCGTCCATTGCCTCGCGCGCCATTTAGTTCAATGCCTTCATCTGCCGCCGTAGCAGGGTGCCGAGGACCAGGTCGAACTCGGCGGCAAGATCCGCCTGGCGTGCGACCGCGGCCGGGGGGTTGGCGCGGACAACTAGCAGGCTACCTCCAGGCAGCGAGTCCAGATAACCACGGGCCAGGTGTCTGAGGCGGCGGCGCACCTTGTTCCGCACCACCGCGTTGCCGACCGCCCGGCTGACCACGAACCCGACCCGGGCCTGCTCGTCCGGGCAGTCACGGACGAGCAGGTGCCCGGTGACCGTGCGGCGCCCGGATCTGCTGCCCTGGCGCACGGCCTCGGTGAAGTCCGCGCGCCGCCGCATCCGTGCCTCGACTGGGAGCATCGCCTGTAAACCCGCGCTCTGGCCTGCCAGGCCGGCCGCTGGGTACGGCTCGGTCAGGCGCTGAGCCGCTCGCGGCCCTTGCGGCGGCGGGCGGCGAGCACGGCGCGGCCGGCCCGGGTGCGCATGCGCAGGCGGAAGCCGTGCGTCTTGGCACGCCGGCGGTTGTTTGGCTGGAACGTACGCTTGCTCACTGAAGGCTCCACATGCGGTGCTTGGCTTCTGGCGCGCGCCTGCGGCGCGGTACCTGATGGCGTGCCTCCGGCACGACGATCACGCCGCACCGCCCGGGCAACCGCATTAGCACTGCGTTGCCCCGGTGGCCAGTCGACCAGCCTAGGTGTCACCCTCCACACTGGTCAAACCGGGCTAGCCAGCCAGGTCAGCGCGCCAAACCCGTACGGTACGCCCTTGCTGGGACTTCTCCCGGAGGTTACGACAACACAGCCATTTGCCGAACGCGCCCTCGACGAGGAGCCTAGGCTGTGGAGAACCGAATCCGGTCTCGGGGCGCTGACGCGTGAGGCTCAAGTGGGCTCACGGAACTACTCAGAGTGACCGGCGTCTATGTCAGGATCGGCGTGCACAACCTGTGGATAGACCTCTGGAAGACCAGTGGGGGCGCGAGGTGGAGATTTTATGAGTGAAACAGACCTCGCGGAGGTATGGGCCCGCGCACTTGATGACCTGAACGGCATGCAGATCGAGGCCCACCAGCGGGCCTGGCTCAAGCTGACCAGGCCGCTCGGCCTGGTCGAGAACACGGCGCTGATCGCCACCCCCAACGAGTTCGTGAAGGAGCAGCTGGAGACCCGGCTGCGCACGCTGATCACGCATGCGCTGTCCAGGGAGCTGGGCCGCAGCATCCAGCTGGCGGTCACGGTGGACCCGTCCACCGACCTGGGCTCAGCTTCGCCGATGACGGACTCACCGCACGACAACGGCGCCGGCCAGCCGGTATCGGCCGACCCGGGCCAGCCCTTCATGCCGCCGCAGGCCAGCCAGCCCGGCCTGGACAGGCCCGACCACGGCATGGCCGGGGCGAACGGTGACGCGATCGCCAACGGCCACGCCAAACCGCTCCGCCCGGGTAGCGGTGGCTCCGGCCACCAGGTCCCCCGCCCGGCGGCGGCCAGGCTCAACCCCAAGTACACGTTCGAGACGTTCGTCATCGGGTCGAGCAACCGGTTCGCCCACGCGGCGGCCGTCGCGGTGGCCGAGGCGCCGGCCAAGGCGTACAACCCGCTGTTCGTCTACGGCGACTCGGGGCTGGGCAAGACCCACCTGCTGCACGCCATCGGCCACTACGCGCAGAGCTTCTACCAGGGTGTCAAGGTCCGGTACGTGAGCTCGGAAGAGTTCACCAACGACTTCATCAACATGATCAGGGACGGCAAGCAGGACGGCTTCCGGCGCCGCTACCGCGACGTCGACGTGCTGCTGGTGGACGACATCCAGTTCCTGGAGAACAAGGAAGGAACCCAGGAGGAGTTCTTCCACACCTTCAACACCCTGCACAACGCCAGCAAGCAGATCGTGATCTCCAGCGACCGCGCCCCCAAGCGCCTGGTCACGCTGGAGGACCGGCTGCGCAGCCGGTTCGAGTGGGGCCTGCTGACCGATGTGCAGCCGCCGGAGCTGGAGACCCGCATCGCCATCCTGCGCAAGAAGGCGGTCCAGGAGGGGCTCAACGCGCCACCCGAGGTGCTGGAGTACATCGCCAGCCGGATCTCCACCAACATCCGTGAACTCGAAGGCGCGCTCATCCGGGTGACCGCGTTTGCCAGCCTGAACCGGCAATCCGTGGACCTGCAGCTGGCCGAGATCGTGCTGAAAGATCTGATACCCGAGTCGCAGGGCCCGCAGATCACGGCGGCGACAATTATGGGCCAGACCGCCTCTTATTTCGGTCTGTCCATAGAGGATCTGTGTGGCACATCCAGGTCCCGGGTTCTGGCCACCGCCCGGCAGATCGCCATGTACCTGTGCCGGGAACTCACGGATCTATCGCTGCCAAAGATCGGGCAGCAGTTCGGCGGCCGCGACCACACGACGGTTATGTACGCCGACCGCAAGATCCGGTCCCTGATGGCGGAGCGCAGGTCCATCTACAACCAGGTCACTGAGCTGACCAACCGGATCAAGCAGCAGGCCAGGTCTGGATGAGCGGTGCGGGCACGAGTGGGATGAACGGCCGGGAACAAGCAGATGACGGCCCCGCTAACCACGGTAAATCACTTCGCGGACCACATTCAGAGCACACAGCCTGTGGAAAAGTCTGGGGAAAAGCTAGGGGCAACCAGCGGACAACCAGGCAAGACCAGGGGAGAACGAGAGAACAATCGCCTGCGAGGACGCCGCTGTGCACAGCTCGCCAATGCCTGCCGGCTCGCTCCGCACATCCCCTGTGGACGTGGATTAGCGTTCTAACCTGGGGAAACGATAGTTGTCCCCACGATCCACCGTGCCTACTGCGACTACGTGTTCTTCTTTCTCGAACAACTTCACAACCAACAGTGGGTGGCGCTCATCTGACCGTCAGGTGCCTGGCTGGCATCATTGGTTCGCCGCCACCGGCGTACCCCACTCCAAAGATCACTACTCACATGCTTCAGGCAGCAGGAGGATTGCGGTGAGATTCCAGGTAGAGCGCGACGTGCTGGCCGAGGCCGTGGCGTGGACAGCACGGGCGCTTCCAGCCCGCCCGGCTCTGCCGGTACTGGCCGGGATGCGGCTGCAGGCGCGCGAGGAGCTCACGCTCTCCAGCTTCGACTACGACGTCTCCGCCCAGGCTTCGCTTCCCGTCACGGTCGCCGAGGAAGGCGAGGTGCTCGTTTCCGGCAAGCTGCTCGCCGAGATCACCCGGAGCCTGCCGCCGCGGCAGGTCGAGGTGCACACCGACGGCTCGCGGGTGATGGTCGTCTGTGGCAGCGCGCAGTTCTCGCTGCTCATGCTGCCTTCCGAGGACTACCCGGCGCTGCCCGAGATGCCGCCATCGGTAGGAACGGTGGAAAGCGACGTGTTCGCGGCCGCCGTGGCGCAGGTGGCCACGGCCGCGGGCCGGGATGACACGCTGCCCGCGCTGACCGGCGTCAGGGCGGAGATCGAGGCCGACAAGCTCACGCTGATCGCCACCGACCGGTACCGGCTCGCCGTGCGCGAGCTGCGCTGGAAGCCGACCCGCCCGGACCTGGAGGCGGCCGTGCTGGTGCCGGGCAAGGCGCTGTCCGAAACCGCCCGCGCGCTGACCGCGGGTGCGGAGGTCTCGATCGCGCTCGCCCTGCCCGGGGAGAACGGCGACGGGATGATCGGGTTCACCGGTGGCGGCAGGCTGACCACGACCCGGCTGCTCGGCGGCGAGTTCCCCCGCTACCAGGCGCTGCTTCCCGACCAGGTGAACGCCACCGCCGAGCTGCCCGCCGGGCCGCTGGCCGACTCGGTCAAGCGGGTCGCGCTGGTGGCCGAGCGCAACACCCCGGTGCGGCTGTCCTTCACCGGCGGCCAGCTGCTGCTCGAAGCCGGCACCGGCGACGAGGCGCAGGCGACGGAGACGCTGGAGGCAAGCTTCGAGGGCGACGACATCCAGATCGCCTTCAACCCCACGTACCTGCTCGACGGCCTGACCGCGATCGACTCCGACACCGTCCGGATCTCGTTCACCGCCCCCGCCAAGCCGGCCGTCATCACCGGCAAGCCGGACGGCGACCAGGCCCCGGACTACCGCTACCTCCTGATGCCCATCCGCCTCGGCGGCTAAGAGCGGGAAGCTGGCTCTACCCTGCTCATCGGCCTTCGGCCGATTTCGCCGCGGCCGCTCTCAGCATTTATCCCGGGGGCCGAGCCCCCGGAACCCCGCGACGCTGGCTGCTGTACGTGGTCTGGCGGGCGTGTCGGCTGTACCGAGCGAGTCGGCCCCGGGGCAGCAGTAATCTCGCAAGGGTGCATCTCAGCCGGCTCGCGCTCACCGACTTCCGGTGTTATGCCAGCGTGGATCTGCGGCTCGAGCCTGGCGTGACGGCGTTCACCGGCGCGAACGGCGAGGGCAAGACCAACCTGGTAGAGGCGGTCGGCTACGTGGCGACCCTGGCCAGCCACCGGGTCGCCACCGACGCGCCGCTGGTCCGCGGCGGCGCGCAGCGGGCCATCGTGCGGGCCGAGGTGGCCTCGGACGAGCGCAGCCTGCTGGTCGAGATCGAGATCAACCCGGCCCGGGCCAACCGGGCCAGGCTCAACCGCGCCATGATGCAGCGGCCCAGGCAGATCCTGGGCGCACTGCGCGCGGTGCTGTTCGCCCCTGAGGACCTCGCGCTGGTCAAGGGCGATCCAGGTGAGCGCCGCCGCTACCTCGATGAGCTGCTGACCCAGTCCGCACCGAGGTATGCCGGGGTCCGTTCCGATTACGACCGGGTGATCCGCCAGCGGACCGCGCTGCTGAAGTCGGCCCGTGGCAGGCCGCCGGGCAACCGGCCGATGCTCGGCGCCCTGGAGGCCTGGGACGAGCAGCTTGTCCGCACCGGTGCCGAGCTGATGGCAGGCCGCCTGGAACTGGTGTGCTCGCTTCGCCCACTCATCGTCAAGGCCTACGCCGCGGTCGCCGGCGACGAGAGCCCGGTCGAGGTCACCTACCGTCCCGCTCACCTCAGGAAGGCTCAGCCAGACCAGGGCGAGCCCGCCGCCGACCGGGAACTGCTGGCCGCCAGCATGCGCGACGCCCTCGCCGAATACCGGCCGGCGGAGATCGACCGCGGCGTCTGCCTGGTCGGCCCGCATCGCGACGAGCTGGACATGCGCGTCGGTGAGCTGCCCGCCCGCGGCTACGCCAGCCATGGCGAGTCCTGGTCGCTGGCGCTCGCCCTGCGGCTGGCCAGTTACGAGCTGCTGCGCTCGTCCGGGGATCCGGTGCTGCTGCTTGACGACGTGTTCGCCGAGCTCGACGGCCAGCGCAGGGACCGGCTGGCCACGGTGGCGGCCGCCGCCGAGCAGGTGATCGTGACCGCTGCCGTGCCCGCCGACCTGCCGGCTGGCCTCGGGGCGGCGAGGTTTAACGTGTCCAATGGGGTGATCAGCTGTGCCTGATGACGACGTGCAGCGCCGGCTCCGCAGTGCCAGGGAGGCACTGGCGGCCGCCATGGATGACGCTAAGGACCGGGGCGATAGTCCCGCCCGTGTCCGCCCGGGAATTTCTTTTCCGGAAAAGAAAGAAAACGAGCGGGCACATGAGACTCCCGCAGCACGGAAGCGGGCCGCCGGCGGGGCAGACCCGCAGCCGCTGGGTGAGGCGATCCGCAAGCTGCTCGCGGATCGTGGCTGGCAGCAGCAGGCCGCGGTGAGCTCGGCCCTGGGGCGATGGGATCAGATCGTCGGGCCGGAGGTCGCCGCCCACGCGACGCCGGGCGAGCTCACCGACGGCGAGCTGGTGGTGATCGCCGACTCCACGGCGTGGGCGACTCAGCTCCGGTTGCTCGCCGCGACACTGGTCCGCAAGCTGAACGCCGAGCTCGGTGACAACACGGTGCGGCGGGTCAAGGTCAGGGGGCCAACCGGGCCGCCGGCGCAGCCGGGCGCGCTGCGCGTCAGGGGCGGTCGCGGGCCGCGCGACACCTACGGCTGAACGCGCCCAGGCTTGACGTACCCGCAGGTAAAATAGGAAGCACACCCGGGATATAACGCTGGGTTTCCTCGTGGCGCGCCGCCCAGCGGGAGGGGTTCGGAAGCTTTGTCCTATGACGCACGCTCGATCACCGTACTTGAAGGCCTCGAGGCGGTACGCAAGCGACCCGGCATGTACATCGGCTCGACCGGGGCACGTGGCCTGCACCATCTCGTCCAAGAGGTGGTGGACAACTCGGTGGACGAGGCGCTGGCCGGGTACTGCGACAGGATCGAGGTCACGCTGCTGCCCGACGGCGGCGTCCGGGTCCGTGACAACGGCCGTGGCATTCCGGTGGACCTGCACCCGGCCGAGCAGCGCTCGGCGCTCGAGGTCATCCACACCACGCTGCACGCCGGCGGCAAGTTCGACCGGAAGTCCTACGCCGTGTCCGGCGGCCTGCACGGCGTCGGCGTGTCGGTGGTCAACGCGCTGTCCAGCCGGCTCGAAGTCGAGGTGCATAAGGAAGGGAACGTCTGGCGGCAGGCCTACGAGAAGGGTGACCCGGTCACCCCGGTGACCAAGGGCGAAGTCACCGCAGAGACCGGCACCACGACGACGTTCTGGCCGGATGACTCGATCTTCGAGACGCTGGACTGGAGCTTCGAGACGCTGTCGCGCCGGCTCCAGGAGATGGCCTTCCTCAACCGCGGCCTGCGGATCATGCTGACCGACGAGCGCCCCGAGCACATCAACGGCGAGCCCACCGTGGTCAGCTACTGCTACGAGGGTGGCATCGCGGACTTCGTCCGGTACATCAACGCGTCCAAGGAGGCCGTGCACGGCTCGGTCATCGAGTTCGGCGACGAGGGCGAGGGCATCTCCGCCGAGATCGCCATGCAGTGGAACTCCTCGTATGCCGAGTCGGTGCACACGTTCGCCAACACGATCGGGACGGTCGAGGGCGGCACCCACGAGGAGGGCTTCCGCGCGGCGCTTACCTACATCGTCAACAAGTACGCCCGCGATCAGAAGCTGCTGCGGGAGAAGGACGACAACCTGACCGGTGAGGACGTCCGCGAGGGCCTGACCGCCATCGTGTCGGTCAAGCTGGCCGAGCCGCAGTTCGAGGGCCAGACCAAGACCAAGCTCGGCAACACCGAGGCCAAGTCGTTCGTGCAGAAGGCGTGCAACGACCACCTGCGGGACTGGTTCGAGCGCAACCCGGGCGAGGCCAAGGACATCATCACCAAGGCCACCCAGGCCGCCAGGGCCCGGATCGCCGCGCGGCAGGCCCGCGACCTGACCAGGCGCAAGAGCCTGCTCGAGTCGACCTCGCTGCCGGGCAAGCTGTCCGACTGCCAGTCCTCGGATCCGGCCAGGTGCGAGATCTACGTGGTCGAGGGTGACTCGGCCGGTGGCTCGGCCAAGGGCGGCCGGGACCCGATGTACCAGGCGATCCTGCCGATCCGCGGCAAGATCCTGAACGTGGAGAAGGCCCGGATCGACCGGGTGCTGAAGAACAACGAGGTCCAGGCCATGATCACGGCGCTGGGCACCGGGATCCACGACGACTTCTCCATCGACAAGCTCCGTTATTACAAGATCATCCTGATGGCGGACGCGGACGTGGACGGCCAGCACATCCGCACGCTGCTGCTCACCCTGCTGTTCCGGTTCATGAAGCCGCTGATCGAGGGCGGCTTCGTGTACATCGCTCAGCCGCCGCTGTACAAGATCAAGTGGGATGGCCGCGGGGTGGAGCCCGGGTACGCCTACTCCGACGCGGAGCGGGACAGGCTGATCGAGGCGGGGATCGAGGGCGGCCGCAGGGACCCGAGGTCGCGGGACGGTGTCCAGCGGTACAAGGGCCTGGGCGAGATGAACGCCAGCGAGCTGTGGGACACCACGATGGACCCGGCCCACCGGGTGCTGCTGCAGGTGACGCTCGACGACGCGGCCCAGGCGGACGAGCTGTTCTCCGTGCTCATGGGCGAGGACGTGGAGGCACGGCGCTCGTTCATCCAGCGCAACGCCAGGGACGTCAGGTTCCTGGACATCTAGCTTCGTTGTGCGTCTCTAGACACCGAAAGGTCATGAAGTGACTGAGCTGGACACTGGCGCGCTGGCGGGCGGTGACCGCACCGAGCCCGTCGACATCCAGGTCGAGATGCAGCGCAGCTACATCGACTACGCGATGTCGGTCATCGTCGGCCGCGCGCTGCCGGACGTGCGGGACGGCCTCAAGCCGGTGCACGTCCGGATCCTGTACGCGATGTACGACGGCGGCTACCGGCCGGACCGGTCGTTCTTCAAGTGCGCCCGGGTGGTCGGCGACGTGATGGGCCAGTACCACCCGCACGGCGACTCCGCGATCTACGACGCGCTGGTCCGGCTGGCCCAGCCGTGGTCGATGCGCTACCCGCTGATCGACAGCCAGGGCAACTTCGGCTCGCCGGGCAACGACCCGCCGGCCGCCATGCGGTACACCGAGTGCAAGCTCGCGCCGCTGGCCATGGAGATGCTGCGGGACATCGACACCAAGGCGGTCGTCGACTTCCGCGACAACTACGACGGCCGCTCCCAGGAGCCCAAGGTCCTGCCGAGCCGGTTCCCCAACCTGCTGGTCAACGGCTCGGAAGGGATCGCGGTCGGCATGGCCACCAAGATCCCGCCGCACAACCTGCGCGAGGTCGCCGCCGGCGCCCGCTGGTGCCTGGACCACTTCGACGCCACCGACGAAGAGCTGCTCGACGCGCTGATGGAGCGCATCAAGGGCCCGGACTTCCCGACCGCGGCGCAGATCGTCGGCCGCCGCGGCATCAAGGAGGCCTACCGGACGGGCCGCGGCTCGATCACCATGCGCGCGGTGGTCGAGGTCGAGGAGGACATCAAGGGCCGCACCTGCCTGGTCGCCACCGAACTGCCCTACCAGGTCAACCCGGACAACCTGGCGCTCAAGATCGCTGAACTGGTGAAGGACGGCCGGGTCAGCGGCATCGCCGACGTCCGCGACGAGTCCAGCAACCGGGCCGGTCAGCGGCTGGTCATCGTGCTCAAGCGGGACGCGGTCGCCAAGGTCGTGCTGAACAACCTGTACAAGCACACCCAGCTCCAGGACACCTTCGGCGCGAACATGCTCGCCCTGGTCGACGAGGTGCCGCGCACCCTGCGCCTGGACCAGATGATCAGGTACTGGGTGGCGCACCAGATCGACGTGATCGTGCGGCGTACCCGCTACCTGCTCGCCAAGGCACAGGAGCGGGCGCACATCCTGCGCGGGCTGCTCAAGGCCATCGACGCGATCGACGAGGTGATCGCGCTCATCAGGGCCAGCGCCTCGGCCGCCGAAGCCCAGCAGGGCCTGATCGCACTGCTCGACATCGACGAGATCCAGGCCCGCGCCATCCTCGACATGCAACTGCGCAAGCTGGCCGCGCTGGAACGGCAGCAGCTCATCGACGAGTTCGGGGAGCTGACCCGCAGGATCGCCGACTACGAGGACATCCTGGCCAGGCCGGAGCGGCAGCGCGAGATCGTCGCCACCGAGCTGGACGAGATCGTCGCCAAGTTCGGCGACGACCGGCGGACGGAGATCATCGCCTACGAGGGCGACATGTCCGACGAGGACCTGATCGCCGAGGAGGACGTGGTCGTCACCATCACCCGGGGCGGCTACGCGAAGCGGACGAAGACCGATCTGTACCGCGCCCAGCGGCGCGGCGGCAAGGGTGTGCGGGGCGCCCAGCTCCGCCAGGACGACATCGTCGGGCACTTCTTCGTCACCACGACGCACCACTGGATCCTGTTCTTCACCAACAAGGGCCGGGTCTACCGGGCCAAGGCCTACGAGCTGCCCGACTCTGGCCGGGACGCCCGCGGCCAGCACGTGGCCAACATGCTCGCCTTCCAGCCGGACGAGGAGATCGCCGAGGTGCTGGCGCTGCGCGACTACACGGTCGCGCCCTACCTCGTGCTCGCCACCAAGTCCGGGCTGGTGAAGAAGTCCAAGCTCAGCGAGTTCGACTCGCCGCGCACCGGCGGCATCATCGCGATCAGCCTGCGCGAGGACGACGAGATGATCGCGGCCCGGCTGGTGTCGCCGGACGAGGATCTGCTGCTGCTGAGCAAGCGCGCCCAGGCGATCCGGTTCCACGCCAGCGACGATTCGCTCCGCCCGATGGGCCGGGTAACCTCGGGCGTGATCGGGATGCGGTTCGTTGACGGCGATGAGCTACTGGACATGCACGTAGTGCGAAATGACGAGGATGTCCTGGTAGCAACGGGTGGAGGTTTTGCCAAGCGCACCCCGGCAGAGCAATATCCGATCCAGAATCGGGGAGGCAGGGGTGTTCTCACCGCGAGGATTACCGACTCGCGGGGTGAACTTGCCGGTGCCCTGATGACCAGGCCGGATGACGAGGTGTTCGCCATCACGTCCGCTGGCGGGGTTATCAGGACGAGCGCTGGGGAGGTAAAGCTCTCCGGCAGGCAGACGATGGGGGTCCGGCTGATGAACCTGGGACCAGGTGACAGCGTGGTCGCCATCGCCCGCAACGCCGAATCCCTGGAGACGGCCGACGACGCCGAAGGGCTGGCCGATGACGCTCCGGAGCATTCCCCGGATCAGGACAACGATATGAGCGACGGTGACGTCTCATGAGTACGAGGGAGAGCGGCAGCGGCACGTGGCCGCGTTTCGCGTCGTTTCCTGGAGATAACCTCGATCTAGGCAACGCGCCCGAGGAGGATGACGTGGACCACCGCACAGAGCCGCCGTCCTGGCTGTCTGGAGCGGCAGCGGTAGGCACCGGAGCCGATCCGCCGGACGCGGATACCGACGATAAACACGACGGCGGGCAGGCCTACCAGGCCGGGAACGACAACGGGGAGGCGCCGGCATACGGCGGCAGCTCCGCTGCGGGCCCTGACTTTGCGAGCCCTGACTTCGGCAATAGCTCGCCGGGCGGCCCCATGTTCGACGGTGGCCAGCAGGACACACCGAGCTTCGGTGAGATCGCCACCGGCGCCCACGACTTCAGCGGTGTCTCCGCCGGGGGGCACGGGTTCGCGGACAACAGGATGCCTGATTTCAATGGTGCCCCCGACAGGGCGCCAGATTTCGGTGCGACACACGGGTTCCCGGATGCTCCGGCCGAGACGCCGGACTTCAGCGCCCCTCCAGGCGACCTCGCCGGGCCCCCCGGTGCCGGTCCCGCCTACGGTGGCCAGCTCCCCGACTCGTTCGACGGCCAGGCCGCCGGAGGATTTGGTGCCCCGGCCGACGTTGCCCAGGGCTTCACCGACGACCAGCGCGTCGACTACGGCGCTGGCGACTACCACCAGGGCGACTACCGGCCTGGCGGGTTCAGCGCCCCCCCGCCGCTGCCGGCGGGCGATCAGTTTGGTGCCACGCCGTACGGCGGCCCACAGGCCTTCCAGCCCGGGCAGGACACGTTCCAGCCTGGGCAGGAGAACGGCGTGGCCACCCCGGGCCAGGCGCCGCCATTCCCATCCCAGTACCCGCCGGTCGAGCCGCCGGGCAGTCGCTCCCCCGCGGGCAAGATGACGGCGTCGCTGCGCACGGTCCGGCGGCCCAAGTCCAGCAGGAGGCGCAAGAGCGCCCAGGGGCGGCAGGCTCAGCTCACCATTGCCAGGTTCGAGCCGTGGTCGGTGATGAAGTTCAGCTTCGTCATCTCGCTGGTCGCGTTCATCGTGTTCTTCGTCGCGGTGGCGCTGCTGTACGCCGTCCTGTCCGGGCTCGGCGTGTTCAGTGCGCTGCAGCACACCGTGTCGAGCATCACATCGAGCCAGAGCTCGGGTGGCTTCAGCCTGTCCACCTACCTGTCGGCGTCGCGTGTGCTCGGCTACACGGGCCTGCTCGGGGCGATCAACGTCGTGCTCATCACGGCGCTCTCCACGGTGGGTTCGGTGCTGTACAACATTACCGCTGACCTGGCCGGAGGCGTTGAGATCACGCTGAAGGAGACGGACTGATCCTGAGCACGCCGGGATACGGTAACCTTTCCCGGCGTACCAAGTTAAGTTTCGCAGCCACCATCGTGGTGATACGCGTGCGGGGCCTGTAGCTCAGCTCGGTTAGAGCGCATCCCTGATAAGGATGAGGCCGATGGTTCAAGTCCATCCAGGCCCACGCGGCGGCTAACGCTGCTTGTTGACCTTCGGTCACCTGCGCCGTTTGCCCGCGCGGAGTATTTACCCGGGGGGACGACCCCCCGGACCCCCACGCTCCCGGTGGCCGTCTGTCTATTGCTTTCCCGCCGTCTGCCTGCCCGTTCATGGACATGCTGGGCTTTTGCCATTTGCGGTGGGACAGGCCACGGCCCCCCGATGCCGGCTTCGCCGGCAATCCCTCTGGGGTTCTGTGCGGGAAGAGCGTCTGGGTGGTCAGGATCTGAGGTCGTCGGGACGGTTCTTGGGTTTGCGCTGCTTGTGCTTTACGCTGAGGCCGCTGAAGAGGGTCAGGCCGGTGAGGCGGAGGATGGGGGCGTTCGGGTCGCCCGACGCCTCGCTGCCCGATCCGGTTTCGCGGCCACCGAATATGGCGATACCGGAGTCGATCACCCGCATCTCCGGCGGCACCACGATGTCCACTCCGCCGAATATGGTCGTGGCGTGCAGGGTGATCTCCTGCTGCGGGAGCTGGGCCTCACGGAAGTCCAGCGTCGCGCCGCCGAAAACCGTCAGCGAGGTGATTTTTGGCTCGGCATGCCATGCGCCCTTCCGCGCGGCGCCGCCGAATATCGCGATGATGTTCTGCCGGCGGCCGGTGCCCGGCGCCATGGCGGCCGGCCGGGCCGGCGTAACCGCCGTACCCTTCGCTGGCAGGTCATCGACCAGCGGAACGATCTCGGCCTGCGTCTTCGCCTGGTAGACGGCATCCAGGCGTTCGGAGTGCTCGGCTACCGAGAGCCTGCCCTCGGCGAGCGCGTTGCTGAGTACCTCCGCGGCCACGTCGCGATCCGCGTCCGAGGCCCGCAGCCGGGAATTTGGGTTGAAAGGTTCCGGGTGCACCCGGCTATTGTCGGCCTAGCCGAGGCGCTTGCGAAAGTCAGGGCCTGGTTTGCCCAGCGTGGCCACTGGCCCGCTGGCCTAGATCAAGGCAACGAGTCAGCCGGTACCGGGCAAAGGGGACGCGGGTGGGACACATCGAGGTCGCGCACCTCAGCCACGTCCTGCCGGATGGCCGGCTGCTGCTCGACGGCGTGTCGTTCCGGGTCGGCGAGGGCATGACCGCCGCGATCATCGGCCCGAACGGCGCGGGCAAGACCACGCTGCTGCGCATGATCGCCGGAGATCTGCCGCCACAATCGGGAACGGTCAGCCATAGCGGCGGCCTCGGCGTGATACGCCAGTTCGTCGGCGGGCCGCAGGACGAGCCATCGGTCCGGGATCTGCTGGTCTCGGTATCACCGCCCCGGATCCGTGCGGCCGCCGAGCGGCTGGACGCGGCCGAGCTGGTGATGATGGAGCGCGACGACGAGCCCTCTCAGCTCCGCTACGCCACTGCCCTGGCAGAGTGGGGCGACGCCGGTGGCTACGAGGCCGAGGTGCTCTGGGACGCCTGCACGGTGGCCGCACTCGGCATTCCCTACGAGCGGTGCCGGTGGCGGGACACCAGCACGCTGTCCGGTGGCGAGCGCAAACGCCTGGTCCTCGAGGCGCTGCTGCGCGGCCCGGCCGAGGTGCTGTTGCTCGACGAGCCCGACAACTACCTGGACGTGCCCGGCAAACAGTGGCTGGAACAGCAGCTGGCCGCGACCCCGAAGACCGTCCTGCTGGTCAGTCACGACCGGGAGCTGCTGGCCAACAGCGCGCAGCGGATCATCACGGTGGAAGACGGCGGGGCGTGGATACACGGCGGCGGGTTCGCCAGCTACGCCGAGGCACGTGCCGACCGGATCGCCCGCCTCGACGAACTGCGCCGCCGCTGGGACGAGGAACACGCCAAGCTCAAGGCGCTGGTCCGGATGTACCGGCAAAAGGCCTCCTACAACTCCGACATGGCCTCGCGCCTGCAGGCGGCGGTGACCAGGCTCCGCAAGTTCGAGGAGGCCGGGCCGCCGGAGCTGGCCCCCAGAGAGCAGAACATCCGGATCCGGCTGCGTGGCGCGCGCACCGGAAAACGCGCCATCATCTGCGAGAACCTGGAGCTGACGGGGCTGATGCACCCGTTCGGCGCCGAGGTATGGTTCGGCGAACGGGTCGCCATACTCGGCTCCAACGGCTCGGGCAAGTCCGCGCTGCTCCGGCTGCTGGCCGGCGAACCGATCGCACACACGGGCCGGTGGCGGCTGGGCGCCCGGATTTCGCCGGGCCTGTTCGCGCAAACCCATGAGCGGCCGGATCTTGCCGACCGGACGCCGGCCGAAGTCCTGATGACCGAGCACGCCATGCTCCGGAACGAGGCCATGGCCGCCCTCGCCCGGTACGAACTGCAGTTCTGCGCGGCGCAGCCGTTCGGGACCCTGTCCGGCGGACAGCAGGCGCGGTTGCAGATCCTCCTGCTCGAGCTGGCAGGCTCAACCCTGCTGCTGCTCGACGAGCCGACCGACAACCTCGACCTGGCCAGCGCCGAGGCGCTGCAAACTGGGCTCGAGCCCTACCAGGGCGTGGTGCTCGCGGTCACGCACGACCGGTGGTTCGCCAAGTCGTTCGACCGTTACCTCGTCTTCGGGTCCTCCGGTGACGTCTACGAGTCCGACGAGCCAGTCTGGGATGAGACACGGACGGTCAGGCCCCGCTAGAGTGGCGGCTTGCTAGGCTGACGAGACATCGCTCAGCGCGGCCGGTCTCCGGCCCTCAGCTTCCGAAGGGGATTCGATAGTGAAGAAGTTTCTGCTGGTTACCCTGCTCGGTATGGGTGCTTTCGCGTTCTGGCGGAAGGTGCAGGCCGATCGCGCCGAGCTTGACCTGTGGACCGAGGCCACTACGGGCGACGAGTAGTTCTAGCGTGTCGTTGGGCTCTGGGATCTAATAGGGGGAACCCAGGGCCCAGCGCAGGGAGGCGATCAGGTGACCAGCCCTCCGCCAATCTCCCTGGTGTGCTGCGGCCTGGTCGGCACGACAATCGGGGATGGCTTCGGCCAGGAGAGCATGGTCGAGCGCGCCTTCGGGGAGGCCATCGCAACCCAGGGCGTGGTCGCCGGGACGCGCGAATACGCGCGCTGCATGGCCCAGGTGAACCGCGACCGTGGCCGCTCCACCGTCGACGTCTTCTACAACCTCTTCCCCGGCAACGAAGCCCGCGCCCAAGTCGCTGGCATGGCCTTCGAGCGCTCCTACCGCGCCTCCATCGACCGCCACGGCCTCAGCATCCTGCCCGGTGCCGACGAGGCGGTCGACAAGCTCGTCGGCTCCGGCATCCGGGTCTGCCTGGTCACCAGCATGTCCAGGGACATGCTGAGCCTGATCCTGGATGCCGTCGGCTGGCGCGGACGCTTCGACCTGACCCTCTGCCCCGACGACGTCCCTCGTGGCTTCCCCTGGCCCGACCTGGTGATCACCGCCCTGCTCCGGCTCGGCGCCGGCGACGTCCGCGAGGTAGCCGTGGCCAGCGGCACCGACAACGGCCTGCTCAGCGCCCGCCGGGCCGGAGCCCAGATCGCGGCGGGCATCCTGACCGGCCCGCACACCCCCACGCGGCTGCGCAAAGCTGGCGCCACCCACCTCATCGAGAGCATCGCCGGCCTCCCCGATCTGGTCGCCTGACCCGGTACCCTTGGACCGTCCGGGGCCATAGCTCAGTTGGAAGAGCGCCTGGTTTGCAACCAGGAGGTGAGGGGTTCGAACCCCCTTGGCTCCACGAGTATATTTCCGCAGGTCAGCGATATGTGCGGTGATCACTGATGGGGAGCGCGGACCCGCCGCTGTCCGATTTTGGGAGCGAGATGGGAGCCGATCTTGGTCGGGATGGCTTCCTGACCGGCCAAAAGCCTGTCCAGCACAGGGACAGCCGAACAACGGCTCAGCCGGGCACGTTCCCGCAGTGAATGCTCCCAGCGCTCTTGGAGTGCGGCGGCCAGGTCGGCTCGCATAGCTGGGCTGACGTGCCCGTAGACACCATGCATGCCAGGCATCTCGTGGCCCATCCGCTCGGCTTTCAGCACGTCAGGTATTCCATCCTCGTCCATCCAGGTCTGATGTCCATGCCGCAAGCCGTGAGGTGTCAGGCCACGCAGCACCGGCAGCCATGACGCTACAGTCACATCCTCGGCTGGTTCCTCACCTGTCCCCGGACAGAGACTCCCTGGGCTGCTGCTCACGTGCTTGACCATGGTCCCGTCTACCCGCCGGGGCCATGCCCGGTGGCATTCCGGGCAGCGGCCAGTGTCCTGATCACTGACCAGCCGGGTTAGTCCTCGTCTGGCCGGTGGAGCGAACTCCTCGCCTGGTGCAGCTGCTGGCCAGGGAGGCACGGGCCGTCCCGGGAATGATGCACAATCGGCCACCAGAACGGGGGTAGCCGGTCGTGAGTGTTTCCCGCCCCTGGGCAGATACCACCCGTCTGCGGCTGGCCGGAAGAACCCTCTGCTGTAGCCGGAACGGCGGAAGTGACCTCGGGCGGGGCCGAGGAAAACATATCTCTCGCCATGACACCACGGCTGCTCTGTGTTTCGGCACGTACAGGTCAGGCTCCCTCCGTTAGCCGTATGATCCGATAGGAGCTGTGCCAGGAAGGGAGGAATGTCAGCGGACCTGATCGAGCCGTCTTTCGGGTGGCCCTTATAGAACCGTCCTCCCAACTCGTACAGCTTCCAGGCAACATCAACGTGGTTGTCGTGTACGCACTCGGGCAGCAAGCCGACTATCTCGCTCCAGCGTGCTCCCGTATAAGCCACGGTGATAATCATCACGAAATCTGTTGCCTGTCTAGAAAGCGCGGCGCATCGCTCGGCTATCAACAGTGCTTGCAGGGGCGTAGCCCACACCTTCTCGGCACTCTCCCGCCGGGCGATGCGCCGTAGTCCTTTACGACCCTTGCCCCGCTTACGTGCGGCCGGATTGATCTGAATGTGCCCAGGGGTCGCGTCGTTCAGGATCGTGCTCAACGTATCCCGTGCACCTCGGGCTGTGCGCTTCGCATAGCCTGCCTGTACGGTCTGTCTCTCCCACGTAGCGACCTCACCAGGCGTGAGAGATACCAAAGACCGGTGACCGAACGCTGGAAGAATATGCCCCTCGATGTGGTAGCGGTAATTAACCAGGGTTGAAGGTTCCAAGTCCAACGCCGGATACCATTCGTTGACCCACTCCGTGAGGGTGAGCTGCCCCGCGCAGGGGTCAACGTAGGTATTGTTACGGATAGCTGCCTCTTGGTCCCGCCCATAATCCTCGGCGGCCTTGCGCGTGCGGAACCCGGGTTTCGATGGCCACGTGCCATCGGGCGCCTTCCAGCGTGCGCGCCATAGATTCCCGCGCTTTTCCGCATAAGCCATGTCGTTGTCCTTCCCTTTCAGGCGGCGCGGCGTGGTCGGGGGCGCAACGGCCTAGCCTGTAGGTCATGTGACCGCAATGCGGATTCGGGGCTGCTCAACTTTATCGCCCGCGCAGCGGGGGGACTTACCGGCTTAGGCCGGTTTTCATGCAACTCGATGATTGCCGCTAGGTGCTCGGCAGTGAAATGATAACTACCACCGAGCATGGTGAAAGGAATTACCCGGGCAGCCGCGCGACGTTCCAGCCAGCTTTGTTTCACACGGAGTATTTCGGCGGCTTCATTCAGCGTGTGTACGGCTATCACTCCGGGGGCTGCGCTCATGCGGCACCTCCGTTGATGCCGTAGAGGCGGGGGGTAGTCGTCCCGGTCGTCCCGGTCGTCCCGTCGCAGGTCAGGTCAGGTACGGCTGTTTTGGCGGGACGGCTTGGGTCGTCCCAGGTTTCGGGTCGTCCCGGGGGTGAGCTGGGCGGGGACGACCGGGACGACCGGGACGGGTTCTGCTGTGTTTCGGGGCAGTAGCGTGCCCACGCGTCGGTGAAGTCGGCCCGGTGGTAGCCCTTGACTTGGCCGATGGGCTCACCGAAGCGGATGTTGGCCGAGCGGATGTCGTATTCGCGCAGCAGTTCCGCGAGCCTCATGGGGGTGATCCCGGCGGGGCCGTGGTCGCTCCAGGGTGCTTCAGGGTCGGCGCGGAGGCGGCCAATCAGAGTGGTGGTGGGCAGGGCGTCGGCGTCAGCGAACGCGGCGCGGCAGTCGGCCAGCAGCCGTATGCGGTCGGACAGACTGGCAGCGGCGTCGCGGTCTTCGGTGAGCACGACAGCGGCACGGCGGGCTAGAACGGGCCAGTCCCCGGCTGCCAGGTCGGCTACGGCGATGAGGGGTTCCCAGGTGTCGGCGGCGCGGTCTTCCAGTGGCATGGCGGGTTCGGCGCGTTCGAGGTCGGCTAGGTGCGCGGCGAGCCAGCCTGCTAGGTCGGTGGCCAGGTCGGTGAGGGCGGGTCGGTCGCGGCGGTGCCGGAACGGGGCCACGCTCTCGCCGGGTGCGCGGCGGCGCATGCGGATGACTACGGCCCGGTCTTCGATGGTGTCGGGCATGGCTCCGATGCCTGCGAGGGCGGCCATGGCGAAGGTGGGAATCTTCTCCAGGCTGCGGGTGCCCGCGTCCCAGCGGATAGTGGGCCGGTTGCGCTGATGCCCGGCGTTCAGCAGCCCGCGCAGGTCTTCGTTGGCGTCGGCGTTCTTGCCGCCGAAGATGGTGTCTGCTTCGTCTACCAGGAGGGTGGGCGGGGTGTCGCTGCCGATCGCGCGGTAGACAGC
>DASXMU010000204.1:0-1769 GCA_036495485.1 Streptosporangiaceae bacterium | reverse complement strand
GCTTCGAGCTGGTCGATGTCGTCCTGGGTGAGGGCGAGCAGGGGCAGGTCCGAGGGAGTAAGGCCGCCAGCGCCAGGCTGGGCCGCATGGCTGATGACCGCCTCCACAGCGCGGATCCACCGGTCGGCAAGGGCAGCGATGTCCTGGCCGGTGAACAGGGCGTCCGGCCAGGTCCAGGTGATGTGCAGCCGGGGACCGCCGGCGCCGTCCAGAGTGACCGCGTTGACGCTAATGGCATGACTGGCGGGCACCCCCGGCCCGGTACCGGAAACCGGGACAGGCTCGGGGGCCGTGTCCCAGGCAGTACCCGGCCGGGCAGCGAACCGGCCCAGGTAATTGAACAGCACCGGCGGGGTAACCGCAGGCAGGCGGGCCGCCGCACCGGGATTGTGGTAACGGAGCATGCCATAGCCGATGCCCTGGCCGGGAACGGCACGCAACTGCTCCTTCACCCTCTTGACGACCGCCCCGGTGACCGCGCCGCCGGCATAGAACTCAGCAGCGCTGAACGCGCCGGCATCCAGCCGGACCGGGTGGATGCTGGTGAACCACCCGACCGTAGAAGACAGCTCCGCGCCGGGGAAGACCTGCTCCTCCTGCCGCCCGTGTCCTTCCAGGTCGACCAGCACGCCAGTACGGCCATCGCCGCCCCGCCAGTCCGCCACCGCAGCAGCCACCGCAGCCAGCAGCACATCATTGATCCCGCCCCGGAACACCGCCGGGACCGTCGTCAGCAGCGGCAGCGTGCTGCCCGGCCCCAGCACCCGGGTCAGCGACCGCGCCGTCCCTGAATGATCACGCCCGGCAACAACCCGCAGATCACCCAGAACCAGGCCCGGACCAGCGGTGACACCCTCCCAGAACGGCAGCTCCGCCAGCACCGCCGCACCGGCGGCCTGCTGCTCCTGCCGGATCGCCCAGGCGCGAAATGACGTCCGGGCCGGCCCCGGCCCGCTCCCGGACCCGGACCCGGCGGCCTCATAAGCAGCCGACAGATCCGGCACCAGGATCCGCCACGACACCCCGTCAACCACCAGGTGATGCGCCGCGATCAGCAGCCGCCCCGGCTCACCGCCCCCGGCATCAAGCCACACCACCTGCACCATGACCCCCGCCGCAGGATCCAGCCGCCGCAGCGCCCCGGCCGCCTCCCGCGCCAGGACCTCCCCCAGCCCCCCCGCAGGAACCTCCGCCCGGCGGCACAGCCCCCCCGCACTGACAGCCCCCGGCGGCGGAACCCGCAGCGACCACGACCGCAGCTCCCCCGAACGATCCAGCCAGGCCCGCAGCATGTCATGACGATCCAGCACCACCTGCACCGCGGCGACCAGCCGCCCCCACTCCAGGCCCGCCGGGACCTGCACCAGCACCGACTGGCTGAACTCATCAGCCAGCCCCCCCGCCTCCGCCACCCGCCGCATCACCGGCGTCAGCGGAACCCGGCCTATCCCGCCGCCCTCCGGCTCCACCGCCCCCGCAGCCGCTTCGGCCCCCCGGGCCGCAACCGCCAGCCCGGCCACCGTCTTACGCTCGAACACGTCCCGGACCGTGAACACCAAACCCGCCCGCCGGCCCCGCGCCACCAGCTGGATCGAGACGATGCTGTCGCCCCCCAGATCGAAGAAACCGTCATGCACCCCGACCCGCGCCACCCCCAGCACATCCGCGAAAATCCCCGCCAGCACCTGCTCAGCCGCGGTCCGCGGCGCCACGAACTCCCCCGCCCCCGCCCCGTAATCCGGCGCCGGCAGCGCAGCCCGGTCCAGCTT
>DASXMU010000203.1:0-25579 GCA_036495485.1 Streptosporangiaceae bacterium | reverse complement strand
TGCACGTCTCCAGGCTCCTGAATCATGCCCTCGGCTACCTGCGGGAGCGCATTCTCTGAGCCGGAAAAGCTTCACATCCGACGTGCGCGAAAGCACTGCAGCGAACGGCGCTGGCTGGTGACGACCTGGCCGCTGCGGTGGAGGCGGCTGTGCTCGCGGCGCCATGGTTAGGTTAATTTCTGGGCTTTGGATTCTGAACGGTGGCCAACATCAAGTGATGGCAGGAAGCGTGGTGTCACCTGGTGAACCTGGACAGTTGCCGGCACGACAGACTCAGGGTTTGCGCACGGAGTCGAAGGAAAAGGTGTACTCCTCTACACCCTGGATCACACAGCCGGTGGCGGCAGCCATGCTGACCCGCATCGCGGCGGCGATGCTGCGGCTGGCCGCGAGCGCCCGGCCGTCGCGCCAGACGACTTCGGTGATCGCATGGCTGCAGTCCTTGTCTACTAGCAGCCGGGCACAGCGGAACCCCTCGATGTCGGGCAGCGACGGGACCTCGGTGGCCGCGTAGACCGCCACGAAGTCGTCCACCCTGGACGGGGGAATATGCATCCGGGTCAGCCGCAACTGCGCGGCCGGGCCGAGCGGTGCATCCAATTCGAAGACCGGAACCCGGTAGCGGTCTACCCACACTGTTCCCGAGGCGCGCCGCAGCGCCTCCCGGTAACCGGGTGGGTCCGCCTGCTCGCTGAGCTCGGCCCGCAGGAGCGCGTCACGCGTGGCCCAGAAGGACTCCAGCAGCGCCATGCCGAGTTCCGGGTTCGTGAACAGGCACATGCCCAGGTTTCCGGTTTGTTTCTCGACTACCGGGCGGACGTTGGCCGCGATGAACTCGACCGACTGGCCAAGCTCGCAGGGATCGAGCGCGATGAGGCTGCACCGGGCTTGCAACACGGCTGCTCCTGGCTTCGTGGTCGCTGTACAGCCCACACTGCCCGGCGCCGGCCAGCGCGTCACCGCTCGAATGAATAGTCTTCGGGCCGCTCGATCGTGGTGAACTGCACGATCTGAGGATGTGCGGGAGCGGCGCGGCTGCCAGCCTTGGCGTTGCCGGCGTCAGTTTGCGTCGGCTCGTGGCCGAACCGGTTTCTCCGTGCCTGTGAGGGTCGAATCATGAGTGGCACAGTCCCGGCCGGGAAAGGTAGAGCAGGCCCGGACAGCGGTCTCCTGTCCTGGGCGAGCGCGCTTGACCGTGGCGTCGTCCGGCGGGTCAGCGAGAGTGATTCGCGTGTGCTGGACGTGGTGATGCCCCGGCTGAGTGTGGCCGCCAACCACGGTCTGCTCTGGATAGGGCTGGCCACGGTGATCTGGGCTACGGGCGACCGGTGGGCCCGCCGGGCCGCCTGGCGTGGCCTCGGTGCGCTGGCGGTGGCGAGCCTGGCGGCTAACGTCGCCGGCAAGCGGCTGGCGGGCAGGGCCAGGCCGACCGGGAAGATCCCGGCCGGCCGCCGGCTCGGGCATCCCCTGCGGACCTCCTCGTTTCCGTCGGGGCACGCTGCCTCGGCGGCGGCGTTCGCGGTGGGTGCTGCCGTGGAGAAGCCCTGCCTCGCCGCCCCGGTGGGTGCGCTCGCGCTGGCCGTGGCCGGGTCCCGCGTGGTCACCGGGGTGCACTATCCGTCCGACGTGCTGGGCGGGCTGGCTGTCGGTGCGGGGGCCGTGGCGGCGACGCTTCGCTGGTGGCCGCGGCGGCCCCCGGTTCCGGCCGCCGTGATCAGGCCGCCGCAGCAGGCGCCGACTGCGCCGTCCGGCCAGGGCCTCGCCCTCGCGGTGAACAGGTCGGCTGGGTCGGTGTCGACCAGCACCGCCAGGTGGCTTCGCCGGGAACTGCCACATGCGGTGATCGTGGAGACCGATGCCTCCAGGGACCTGGCGTGCGATCTGCGCCGGGCCGCGGCGAGGGCCCGGATCCTGGGTGTGGCAGGGGGCGACGGCACGATCGCAGCCGCGGCAGGTGTGGCCGTGGAATTGGAGATGCCGTTGCTCGTGATTCCGGCCGGCACCTTCAACCACTTCGCTGCCGACCTGGGCGTCAGGTCGGCAGCGGATGCCCTGGCAGCGTTGCGGGCAGGCGAAGCGGTGCTGGTCGATGTGGGCGTGGCCGGGGGGCGGCCGTTCGTGAACACCTCAAGCACGGGCCTCTACACGGATCTGGTCCTGGCCAGGCAGCGGCTGGAGCCTAGGTTCGGCCGGCAGGCCGCGGTCGTCATCGCGCTGATCCAGGTACTGCGCGGCGGCAGGCCGCATGAGCTGATCCTGGATGGCGGTCACCGGTGGCTGTGGCTGTGCTTCGCGGGCAACTGCGGGTACGAGCCGACTGGCATGGCACCGGGATACCGCCCGGATCTCGCCGACGGCAACTTCGACATCCGCGTGGTCGAGGACGGCTTCCTGGCCCGGTCGCGCCTGGTCGCCGCCGTGCTCACCGGAACGCTCGGCCGCTGCCGCGTCTATCACGCCTGGCGGGCCGGCACGCTTGGCATCGCCTCGGCACATGGCGCCCCGGTCTGGCTCTCCGTCGACGGCGAGATAGCCATCGCTGAGCCCGCCGTGTGGGTGCGCAAGCATCCGGGCCGGTTGCTCGTCTACCGCGGCGCGGGCGGGTGAGGCCAGGTGGCGGCGGCTGGCGGGCGGGACTGGGTTCGGGACGGCGAGATCAGGGTGGGCGTGGTGGCCGACCCCGGGCTGCCCACCGAGGTGGCCGCCGCGCTGGCCGGGGGGGAACTGGTGCAGGCACTGGCCGCGAATGTGACCGGGCGGGGGCGGTGGAGGGTGGATGTGTTGTGCGAGGCGCTGCCGCTCGACGAGCGCGGACTGGTCTCCATGGCGGAACTCGGCGCCCGCCGCCGGGCCAGGGAGGGCTGGGACGTGGTGATTTACCTGACTGACCTGCCCCGCCGGTCCGGCACCAGGCCGGTCATGGCCGATCTCAGCACCGGCCACTCCGCCGCGCTGATCAGCCTGCCCGCCGTTGGCTGGGTACGGCTGCGGCGGCATGTGCGGGACACCATCGTGTGGCTCGTGCGCCGTCTGACCGGCAAAGAAGTTGCCCTGCAGCGTGCCATCGGATGGTTCTCGATAGTGCGGGAGACCGGCTCCTGTCACCCCGGTATCGACGTGTCCCTGGCGCTGGTGGGCTGGCGGGGGCACGCCCGGCTGCTGTTTGGCATGGTACGGGACAACCGGCCGTGGCGGCTGGTGCCCCACCTGGCCAGCGCCACCGCGGCGGCTGCCGCCACCGCCGCCTTCGCCATCTTCTACTCCTCGATCTGGGGCATGGCTGAGGCACTCCCGCCGTGGCGGCTGGCCGTGGTCACAGCCGGGGCGATCGTGGCGATGGCCGGATGGCTGGTCGTCTACAACCACCTGTGGGAGCGGTCGGCGGCCCATCACACCCCGGTCGAGGCGGTGCTCTACAACGCCTCGACCGCGCTGACCCTGCTGCTCGGGGTGGCATTCATGTACGGGATCTTGTATGTGCTGGCGCTGGCCGTGGCGTCGATGGTGATCGACGCAGGGTACCTGAGCTCCCAGCTTGGCCATCCGGTGGGCATCGGCGACTACTGCACGCTGGTCTGGCTGGCCAGTTCGATGGGCGTCGTCGCCGGGGCACTCGGGTCCAGCCTGGACAGCGAGGAGGCCGTCAGGGCGGCCGCCTACAGCCGCCGTGAGCGGGAACGCCAGGCGAGACACCAGATCGCGGTGGCCGGACGGGACGCCCAGGGTCCCGGGTGAGGCAGTGCCGGTGAATGTACCTGCCTTCCGCCGCCCCCAGGCCATCCAGTTTGGCGCCGCCGCCCGCGAGGTCGCGCAGCGCACCCCGGCGACGCTGACCCTGGCACGCCACCGGGCCCAGCCGACGGCGGTCACCGTCGCCCGGCTGACCAGCACCGCCATCTTCGCGTACCTGCTCGCACTGCTGCTGACCACCACCCCGCGCCCGGTGCTGGCGCCGCTGACCGCACTGCTCGTCGTGCAGGTCAGCCTGTATCAGACGGTCCGCAGCGCGGTGACCAAGGTCACCAGCGTGGTGGCGGGGGTGCTACTCGCCGTCGCGCTGTCGGCCTGGGTGGGCTTCACCTGGTGGAGCCTCGCGATCACGATCGCGGTCGGGCTGACCGCAGGCTACGTGCTGCACTTGGGCGAGAACGCACTCGAGGTGCCGATCAGCGCCATGCTTATCCTGTCGGTCGGTACCAGGGCGGCCGGCATGGGGCGGATCGTGGAGACGTTCATCGGCGCGGGTGCGGGCCTGGTCGCCGGGTTCGTCCTCACCTCGCCGCAGATCCAGACGGCTGAAGAAGCCATCGAGGACCTCTGCGGGAAGCTGGGCGACCTGCTGGGCCGGATGGCCGCCGGGCTCAGCGACGGGTCCGCGATGAACTCAGCGGGCGACTGGCTCCGGCAGGCACGCTCGATCGGCGGCGAGATCCGGCAGGTGGACGACGCGCTGCGCCAGGCGGAGGAGAGCATCCGGCTCAACCCGCGCAGCCTGCGGCTGCCGCTCAGCCCGGTGACCCTGCGCCAAGCCCTGGAGGCGCTGGAACACGAGGCGACCACGATCCGGCTGCTTTGCCGGTCACTCGCCGACGGGACCCGGCTGCCCGGCGACGAGAATCCGGTCGCCAGCGCGGATACCCGGGACAGGCTGGCTGGCCTGCTGCGGGAGCTTTCGGCCGCCATCAGGACCTATGGCAGTCTCGCCACCGAGCACGACGCCCCCGCTCACCAGCGGCTCGAAGCCGAACTGGAGCGGCATCTGGATGCGGCACGGGACCAGCAGGGCAGGCTCGGCACGCTGCTGCGAACCGACCCGGCGGCCGATCCGGCTGGGTGGCCGTTGCGGGGGGAGCTGATCAGCCAGCTCGACCGGATCAGGAAGGAGCTGGAGATGGGGAGGCCGGAGCCCAGGGGGCCGCGGCGCCGGCCACGGTGGCGGCCGGCCCGGCCGGTGGCCCGGCTGCCGGTGGCCCGGCTGCCGCGGCCGGTGGCGCGACGGCGGAAGAACTAGCAGGTCTGTGGATGCCGCGGCGGACCAGGGCGGCCATTGTCGGTGGTGTAGCCCGCACGTCGCCGAGGAGGGGCCATGGGATTGTCGTTGTTCATCCGGCCACACCCGGGCCACACGGCCATCGGCGTGTGCGGAGACATCGACTGCAGAACGAGCCAGTGGCTGCAAGGATGCCTGCTGCGCATGCTAGGCACGGCGGGAACCCACCTGATCGTGGACTTGTCCGCTGTGTCGTTCATCGACTGCTCTGGCCTCAGGGCTCTGCTGGCCACCTGCCGGGAAGCCGAAGCGCGGGCCTGCTCGGTGCGCTTCACCGACCTCTCGCACCCGGTGCGGCGGCTCGCCGATCTGACCGGACAGCGCAAAATGATCCCGATGACGTGGGTGCCGGCGGTCACCGGCGCACCCGCCACGCCGCCGCGAAGGGGCCGGGGAGCGCCCAGCCACCCGGCCCCGTAAGTCCGGCTCGCAGTGCCTGAGGCCGGGCGGGCCAGATCACCTGCCTGGAGGGCATTGCGGCGCTGTGCCTGGATGCCATCAGTTCGGTCGCCTAGGGGCCCGAGGCCATGCTGATCGTGCTGGCCACCGCCGGCGCCGGGGCGCTGGCCGACATCGAGCCGATCACGGTGGCCATCGTGGCGCTGCTAGTCATCCTGGTGTTCTCCTATCGCCAGGTGATCCGGGCCTACCCCGACGGTGGCGGGTCTTATGTCGTGTCCCGCGCGAACCTCGGCCTGTGGGCTGCCCGCCTGGCGGCGGCCGCCCTCATCGTCGACTACGTCCTCAGCCCGTTTCCGCGGCGCGGTCCGGATCACCCCGGCGAGGCCTCACCGTGCGCCCAGGTCACTGCGGATGGGTCATCTCCGTGCAGGGCCTTCATCAACTGCTCCTCCTCCTCGTGGGTGAGCGAGGTGCGCAGCACGGTCCCGCCGTAGGGTTTCATCGCCTCGAGGAATTTGTCCGGGGTCATCTTCCTGACCAGCACGAGGATCGCCGACGTGCCCGGCCGCACCATGTCCTGGACGCGACGCTTGAAGCCGTCCTTGATGCCGAGGTTCTGGCCCGCGCCCAGGGCCGCTCCCATCAGGCCGCCCGCGGCGGTAGCCAGCGGGAAGACCGGGAGCAGGAACAGCAGCCCGATCAGGGTGCCCCAGAACATCCCGCTGAGCGTGCCCCAGGCGACCGCGTGGTGAGCCGGGGTGGTGACGTGCAGCTTGCCTTTCTGGTCGCGCTGGATGATGGCCGCATCCTGCAGGTCGACCAGATAATCCGCTTCGAGCTTTTCCAGTTCATTCCAGACCTGATGAGCCGTTTCCTGGTCAGGATAGCCGATAATGATCAGATCACTCATTTTCCCTGAGCCTTCCCGTGACGTTGCCCAGCTTCTACACGAGCAGGTCGAAAATGCTGAAAACCTGCTCCCAGTCTTCGCGCAGTGGCCGTTTGGTACGGGGGTCTATGATCTTGAATGTCCGGCCCAGTGCGACGCTCAGCCCGCCCGCGATGACCGGCAGCCGGCGCTGCGAGTCTTCGCTCACCGCGACCTCCAGCAGCGGCCTGGCCACGACGCAGTCCAGAATCGGGCTTAGCTCTATCTGGGCGTCTATCCGCTTGAAGTCGTTGATGCTCTCCTGCAGCCCTTTGGTGATGGGCAGGTCCCTGGGTTCGATGACATCGCGCCCGTTGGCCTTCGCCGTCGCCTGGCCGATGACCAGCAGGTCGTACATCTTTTGGTTGACGAATTCGCGATACCGCTTCAGGTCGTTTCTGTCTACCTGCATAGTCGCCGCGCTCCGGAATAGGTGCTCAAATTTCGTGATGCTGGTCAAAGGCATGTCGTTGCCACCTCGGTCGGCTGATTCAGCTTGTTCGCCGTTCATGGGCCATGCGCACCGCCATCGCCCCTTCGCCTGCGGCCGATGCGACGCGTTTGATGGATCCGCTGCGCACATCGCCTGCCGCGAACACTCCGGTCTGGCTGGTCTCCAGCGACAGCGGCCGCCGTTTCGCGGCGTCCGCGCCGTTCCCGGCGTCCGCGGCATTCCCGGTGCGCACAAACCCGTGCTCGTCCAGGGCAATCTGGTCCCGCAGCCAGCCCGTGTGCGGCTCCGCGCCGATGAACACGAACAGGGCCCTGGCCGGGAAGGCGCGCCGGGCCCGGGTCCTGACGTCCCTGATCACGACCGCCTCGAGCGTGTCGCGGCCGGCCAGCTCGCAGACCTCCGAGTTCATGATCACGTCGATGCGGTCGCTGTGCTGTAGCTGATCAGCCAGGTACCTGGACATACCCGCGCCGAGATCATCGCCGTTGATGACCAGGCGCACCACACTGGCGTGCTGCGCCAGGAACAGGGAAGCCTGGGCCGCAGAATTACCGCCGCCCAGAACCGCCACCGGATCGCTGCGGCACAATTGCGCCTCGGCCTGAGAGGCGGCGTAGTAGACGCTTGTGCTCTCGACCTTGTCCTGGCAGACCACTCGCAGCTTCCGGTACGTCACGCCGCTGGCGAGCACAACCATCCGGCCACACAGGGCCTCACCGTGATCCAGCCCGACCGCGTGGTAGTCACCGCGCCGCGCGAGAGAGACGGCCTCGGCTGGGATGTGGATGCTGGCGCCGAATTTCCTCGCCTGGATGGCCGCGCGTTCGGCCAGTTCGGCGCCCGGGATGCCGGAGGGGAAGCCGAGGTAGTTCTCGATGCGGGACGACGTACCCGCCTGGCCGCCGGTGGCGAGCGCGTCCACCACGACTGTGGCGAGGCCTTCCGACGCCGCGTACACGGCAGCGGCCAGCCCGGCAGGCCCAGCTCCCACCACGACCAGGTCGCACACTTCCTGGTCCGCCATCGGCGGGGACAGGCCGAGGGCCGCCGCCAGCTCGGCGTTGCTGGGATTATGCAAGATGTTCCGGCCGTAAAGGATCACGATCGGGGTTTCCCCGGCCGGCACACCCAGCCGGCGCAGCAGCCGTTCCGCCCGCTCGTCGGCCTCCAGGTCGATCCACCGGCAGGGCAGCCGGTTGCGGATGGCGAAATCGCGCAGCCGGCGCGCGCCGGGGGAGAACCCGGACCCGATGATTTTGAGGCCGGCCCCCAGCCCGATCAGCAGCGAGCGGCGGCTGAGATAGGCCCGCAGGATCAGATCACCGACCGCCGGATCATGGGTGACCAGGTCGTGAAGCCCGGAAGCCGGGATCTGGACGACTTCCCCTGGGTCCAGCGTCACCGCGGTGACCAGCAGAGCCTCCCCGGTCAGCAGGCTGAGCTCACCGAGGAACCGCCCAGGCCCGTGTACGCCGATGATTTGTTCGGCCGGCGTGCCATAGCCCTCCATCACGGCGGCCTTTCCGGCGCTGACCACGAAGAAGTCGCAGCTCAGGTCGCCTTCGCGGAACAAAATCTCGCCGGGGTGGGTGGGCCGGCGTTCGCCCAGCACGCTGAGCGCGGCCATCTGGACGTCGCTCAGCCGGGGGTAGCAGCCGTAGATATCAGGGGTCTCCCGCGCCGTTCCCGGCTGCCGTCCGGCCGGGATTACCGCGACGCCCTCCCGCGCGCTTCCCATGGGCTCAGACGTAGGTCCGGTCGGTGTAACACCAGCGCCAGTTCTCGCCGGGGCCGAGCGACCCGGCGATGAGATGACCCGAAGTGCTGGCGTGCCGGCGCGCGTGCCGAAGTGGCGAGGAATCGCAGCAGCCTACGTGGCCACACGACAGGCACAGCCGCAGGTGAACCCATGCCGAGCCAAGGTGCAGGCATTCCTCGCAGCCCTCGGTGAGCGGCACGACGGGCCGGATCAGGGTGAGGTGCCGGTCATAGGCGGGCTCCACGCCGGGTGCCGCCGAGCTGTCCCGCGCGACCAGTCCGCGCAGGGGTTTGTGGCCCGCGGGGGGCTCCGCGCAGCCGGCGGTCCGATGGCCGCGGCTGGTGGCGGGCTGGTTGCCGCGGACCGAACCCAGCAACGTTCGCACTGTGGCGCCGGCCAGCCAGGCCCGCCGCAACGCGACACGTTCGTTCTCCAGCGTCCCACCCCAAATGCCGTAGTGACCGGTGTCTTTCCACTGCCGCAGCGACAGTTCGAGGCATTCGGCCCGCACCGGGCAGGCCGCGCACAGCTGCAGTGCGCGCCAGGCGTGGCGCCGGGCCTTCACCGGGTCGCCGGTGAGCGGAAACCACTCGTCGGGGGGGACGGCGGTCCGCACGCATCGCGCGTCCCCGCTATTGACGCGCTCCTGCAGTTCGCCGTCGGTCAGGTCGGCGGGCTCGCCCCGAGCGATGACGCCGGCGGTCACGATTTCATCCCAGGCATGGGCCAAGGTTCGCCGCATCGGCGGTGCCGCACATCGTCAGACCGAGTAGCTATGGGTGCGGTCGTTCACAGAACCGTCACGCCCGGCTGCGGCGGGCCCGCGCTTCGCTGTGGCTGGCTTGGCCGCCGTGGCTGGCTTGGCCGCCGTGGCTGTCCGCGCCTGCTCCACAGCCAGCCTGGTCATCTCGACCCGGGAGGAGACGCCGAGCTTGCGGAATACCTGGCGCAGGTGGAACGCGATCGTGTGCACGCTGATGAACTTCAGGTCTGCCGCCTGCTGGTTGGTGAGGCCCTGGGAGATCAGGTCGCACACCGCCTGCTCGGTGGCGGTGAGGCTGCCCCACCCGCTGACCGGCCTGTCCTCGGCTCTCCAGTGCCCACGCCGCACACCCAGCCTGCGCAGCCGCCGCCGTACTCTGGCCACGTCCCTGACCGCGCCTGCCGCTTGATAGTCCTTGAGCGCCTGGTCGAGCCGGCTGATCGCCCGCGGCCGCAGCCCGGTCTCCAGTTCCAGCCCGGCGAGGTCCTCCGCGGCCGATGCCCTGGCCCACTGGTCCAGGTGCTCCTCGGCCGCGAGTTCCAGCCGGCCACGGTCGCGCTCCAGCAGCCCACAGGCATGTGCGGCCGAGATGGTGACGGCGGCCAGGCCAGGGTTGCCACCCGCGACCTGGGCGGCCGCGGCGCCAACCGCCTCGGCGCGATCGTGATCGCCCACGGCCAGAGCGGTGCGAACCAGCCAGGACGGGAGCGCCGGCTCACACAGCAGCGGGAACCGGTGCCTGCCTGCCTCGTCATAGGCCGCCGTGACCATCGTCAGCGCGGCCTGCGGGCCATCGGCTGCCTCCGTCACCTGTGCGGCGACCATGCTGTGCCAGGGGCCCATACTCGTCTGCTCCGGCGTACCTGCGCCGTCCAGATGCTCCCTGGCTGCCTTCAGGTCGCCGCGGCGCAGGGCCACAGCGGCGAGAACGGCCCGCGCTGCCGCGCCGGTGCACCGGGACTGCTCGGCCGCGGTGGCGAGCGTGTCCTGGGCGTGCCTGACCGCGTCGTCGAGCCGGCCCGCCGCCAGCGCGATACGGGCGTCCAGCATGGGGGCCGTGACTGACCACTGGATCGGCTCGAGCGCGTCGAGACGGCGGCCGGGAGCCGAACGCATCACGGCTCGCGCCTCATCGAACCGGCGCAGGTCCACCAGCCTGGCTGCCAGGAACAGGTGCGGGTGCAGGCGCCACGCGCCGGTAGGCTGCCCCGTGGCCAGGCGGACGGCGTTGGCGGACACCTCCATGGCCTCGCTCAGCCGGCCTGCGTCCCACATGACGCCGGCCAGCACGACCATGGCCGTGGTGACCATCTCGCACCGCTGTTCACCAGGTTCCGCGAGGATCGCCGCGGCCAGCTCACCCGCCCGGTGGTAGTCCTGCACCCCGGCCAGGGCCTGCAGCCGCACGGTCTTCGCGTCATCCCGGGTAGCCCCGGCAACCCGGGGCTCGGACAGCACCTTAGACGCCTCGACCAGCGCCTGGGGGGCCTGGCCGTTCAGCAGCACCGCCGACGACAAGGCACAGCGCAGCCGGGCGCTGGCGCCAGCGGGCATGGGCACGGCCAGGGTAGAGCGGGCCAGCCTGGTAGCGCGGCCGGGCTGCCCGGCGGCCGTCAGCGCCTCGGTGGCGGCTGCCGTCCGCGGCAGTATCTCCGGGTCGGTGGGCTGAGTGAGTGCCAGGGCCCGGTTGGCCAGGTCGGCGGCGACCTGCGGTACGGTCGGCAGGACTTCCGCGGCGGCGCGGTCCAGTTCGGCGAGGACGGCGGTATCCTCTTCGCCGGCCCCGCTGAGCAGGTGGGCTCCGGCCGAGGCCGGGCTGCCGCCCCGCGCCAGCAGGATCTCGCCGAACTGGCGGTGCAGAGCCTGGGCCATCGGCTGCGGCAGGCCTTCGGCGAACGCCCGCCAGATGAGCTCGTGCCGGAACACGAGGGCACCGTCGGCCGTGTCGAGCACGCGCCCGGCGATCGCCTCCTCGACACACGGCAGGAGGGACGCAGGAGGCGTTCCCAGCATGACCGCGGCATCTCGCACCCGGAAGGACCGGCCGAGCACCGCCGCGGTTTCAAGCAGATGCCACGTCGCGCGGGCCGCCCCGTGCATCATGTGCCGCACGGCGGCGTGAATCCGCCTCGGCATCGGCGTCCGGAGCGCCACGGCCTGGCCGTCGCGGATCGCCACGCCGCTCTCCTCGACCAGGCCAGCGACGAGCTCGTGCAGCAGGAAGGGGTTGCCGGCGGCACCGCGGGCCAGGTCGAGCAGGCCGGGGCCGGGAGCTGCGCCAGCCACGTCGGTGATCAGGTCAGCCGCCGCACTGCTGGCCAGGGGGCCGAGTCTGAGCCGGGTGGCCCCACGCTCTTCCAGCCGCTCGAACAGCCAGTCGCTTCCGCCGTCCTGGTCGGGGACCCGCCGGGCCAGCATCCAGGCCACCGGATACCTTCCAAGCCGGTCCGGCAGGGTGGTGAGCGCCTGCCAGGCGGCCTGGCCTGCCCACTGCAGATCGTCCATGCTGATCAGCAGCGGCGTCTGCTCCGATCGCTTCCCGAGGCCGTCCCACCAGATGGCCGCCTCATCGCCAGCCCTCTCCACCGGCCCCTCGGTGACCTGGACGTGTCCCTCGCTCGCGATCCTGGCCGCCTGCCCCAGCAGCAGGGACTTGCCCAGCCCGCATTCGCCCTCGATCAGCAGACCGCCACTGCGGCCCCGTTTGACCCGCCGCACCAGCTCGCGGACTGTGTCTAGCTCTTTCTCACGCCCGCGGATCACGGGGGACGGGCAACCTCCAGCAGCCATCAGCTGGGCTCCTCTCCAAGACCGGCAGTTCGGGGTCCGGAAACGCAGCGTCCTGGATCAACCACCCACAGTGCCAGCATCTGCGCGCGGAGGCTCCCACCTGGCGTGTCCAAAATGTGTCCCGGGATTTCACCTGGCGGGCCAGCGGCCAGCCCGGCCGCTACGGCTGGGACATCGCGTGGATGGTGGTCCAGGCCCGGGTGGCGAATTGCAGGTTGAATCGGGTATCCGGGGCGCTCAGGTCGTGACCCGACACGTCCCGTATCCGCTGCAGCCGGTACCGGAGGGTGCTTCGGTGCAGGGAAAGCTGCTCGGCCGTGGCGTCATAACTGCCGCCGCATTCGAGGTAAGTGCTGAGCGTCTCAACCAGATCTGTGCCTCTGGCCAGATCGTAGTCGAGCAGTAAGCCGAGCCACTGGCGGACGAAATCCTCGACCGACCCGACGTCTGGGAGCTCGGCCAGCAGTCGGTAGACACCGAGCTCGTCGAACACGCTGATCTGAGCCGGGCTCCGGGTCACCAGCTGCAGCCGGAGTGCGAGCTGGGCCTGCCGGTGCGAGCGGGCGAGTTCAGCAGGGCCGACCGACGACCCGCCCACCCCGATCCGGCAGGTGCCCCCGGCACCGAGGTCGGCCAGCACAGCGCCGCGGAACTGCCGCAGGTCGCAGTCGGCGGCGGCCAGCACGGCCACACCGCCAGACCTGGCCACGACCAGCGACCCCAGGCCACCCACCCGCGCCGCCCGCTGCGCGGCGTGGAACAGCGTGTCAGGATCGGCCCGCCGGCTGGTCCCCCTGACGATGATCACGCGGTGCGGCTGGGTCAGGTCGAAGCCCAGCGCCCAGGCCCGCAGCCGCACGCTCTCCAGGGGGGCGCCGGCCAGCAGATCTTCGGCGAGGTTACGGCGCAGGCGCAGCTCGGTCTCGGCCACGCTCCGCTGGCGGACGAGTTCGAGTGCGAGCACCGTGGCCGCGTGCTCCAGTGCGACCCGGTCGCCGTCGCGATCCGCGGACGCGGGGCGCACCAGCGAGATGACACCCACAGTGGCCTCGTCCGGCTGGGCGAGGGCCACCAGCCGGTCCCGCCGCCCGACGATGCCGTGCTCCCGCTGGGCGCGGTGCAGCAGCCGCTTACGCGTGGCCGCCCTCTCCTTGGGGTAAGGGTCGGGGCGGCCAGGACCCGCCCACGCCACCAGGTTTCCGTACCGATCCTCGATGGCCACCGAGTGCCCGGTCAGCTCGTGCAGCGCGAGCGCGATCCCGGCCTGCCCGTCACCCGAGCTGGCGGCCCTGGTGAGCCGATCATGGATGGCCAGGCGGCGCTGCAGGTCCGCCATGGACACCTCGGCCTCCTCCACCGAACGCTCCAGCCCACTGTTCGCGGCCCGCAGTTCGGCCGCGCTGGCCGCCAGCCTGGCCAGCAGCCGTGCGCTCTCGATCGCCGCCCCGGCCTCGCGGAACAACACGCCGAGCAGGAACTTGTGATGCGGGCTGGGTTCAAGGTCCCCGCCGACCACCACATACCCGAGCAGGTCAGAGAGGCCGATGATCGGGTACCCCCAGCCCCAGGCGGCAACTGGCAGTTCCAGTGGCCCGCCACGGGCGCGCGTCGCCCGCAGCAGCCCGGCCAGCCGGTCGGCGTCTTGCGGCGCAGGCAGGTCGCCGACCTGACGCCAGCCGCCGCCGAGATATACGGCAAGCGGACGGCAGCCGCCGAACGACGGAACCGCCGTGATGGTTCCTCGCAGGATGTCGTCCACGTCGGCGGTGCTGATCATCAGCATCGACAGGCCGAGCAGCGCGCGGAAATCGGAGAGCTGGGTCAGCGCCGAGGCTTCGTCCAGCGCCGGAGCGGGCGCGCTGACCTGCGGCCGGGGTGGCCGGGGTGGATCGGCGGACTGTGGTTTACCCACCTGTATGACGTCTCCCGAGGGACTACGGCAAATGTAACATCGGGCCGGCCGCCTGTGCTTCCTAGCCGATTGGGGGATGTGATGCCGGCCCGCGGCGCGGAGCCTCGGACACGAAGGCACCCCCCGGGCAGCACCCGGTCCCGCCGCAGGGCCCGGGCGTTGCCCGCCGTCCGGCGCGGGCTGGTCAGTGGCCAGTCCCGCCACTAGCCGCAGGAGGCTAACGATGGCCATGCTTCCCACCCGCCGTGGCGGGCAACAGCTCACCCTTCTCGACCCGTCCAGAGAGTTCGAGGACATTTACGACCGTATGGGGCAGCTCCTTGGCGCCGCGTTCAGCGACATGCCTTTCGCCCAACTCGCCAATGCGCCGTGGGTGCCGTTCGCCGACCTGTCCGAAACCGACGACGCCTATGTCGTCCGCGCCGAATTGCCCGGCATCGGCAAGGACCAGGCCGACGTGCAACTGCACGACAGGGAACTGATCGTCAGCGGCGAGATCAAGGACACCGAGCACGGCAAGAAACGGCGCAGCTCCCGCCGGACCGGGCGATTTGAGTACCGCACCTACCTGCCGGGTGACATCAATGCTGACCAGGTGAGCGCGAAACTGTCCGACGGCATCCTCACTGTCACGGTGCCGAAGTCCGAAAGCGCCAAGCCGCGCCGGATCGAGATCACCGGCTGACCTTCATCCAGTTCCCGTGCTCCCGTCATCGAAGGCGGCAGCCGGGAGCACGGGAACACCACTGGCCCAGCGTCCGCCACCGCAGCAGGAGGAAGCCATGGCAAGAGCAGTCGGCATCGATCTCGGCACCACCAACTCCGTGATCGCCGCCACCGAAGCCGGGAAGCCGACGGTCATCCCCAACGCCGAGGGATCACGGACCACTCCCTCGGTGGTGGCCTTCACCGACCAGGGCGACCGGCTCGTCGGCCAGATGGCCAGGCGGCAGGCGATCCTGAACCCGAAAGGCACGATCTACTCGGCCAAGCGGTTCATCGGCCGCCGCTACGACGAGGTGACCAGCGAGCAGAGCGCGGTTTCCTTCGATGTGGTGGCGGGGCCAGACGGTTCGGCCAGGTTCGAGATCCGCGGCAAGCTATACGCGCCGGAGGAGATCTCGGCCCTCGTGCTGCGCAAACTCGCCGGGGACGCCGCCAAGTTCCTGGGCGAGAGGGTCACCGAAGCCGTGATCACGGTGCCTGCCTACTTCAACGACGCCCAGCGTCAGGCCACCAAGGACGCGGGCCGCATCGCCGGCCTCGAAGTGCTGCGTATCATCAACGAGCCCACCGCCGCCGCGCTCGCCTATGGACTGGACAAGAAACAGAACGAGACCGTGCTCGTCTTCGACCTGGGCGGCGGCACGTTCGATGTCAGCATCCTCGACATCGGCGACGGGGTCATCGAGGTCAGGGCCACTTCCGGGGACACCCACCTCGGCGGCGACGACTTCGACCGCCGGATCGTCGACCACCTGGCCGATGAGTTCCAGCGTGATACCGGCATCGACCTCCGCAACGACCCGCAGGCCCTCCAGCGCCTGTTCGAGGCGGCCGAGAAGGCCAAGGTGGAGCTCTCATCGGTAGCCCAGACCTCGGTCAGCCTGCCCTTCGTCACCGCCGACGCCAGCGGGCCCAAGCACCTCAACACCACGCTTATGCGCTCGACGTTCGAGCAGATCACCGCCGATCTGGTCGAGCGCACCACCGAGCCGGTGAAGCGGGCGATGGCGGATGCCAAGCTCACCGACGCGGATCTGGACGAGGTCATCCTGGTCGGCGGATCCACCCGGATCCCGGCCGTGCAGAACCTGGTCCGCCGTCTCACCGGCGGCAAGGACCCGAACATGACGGTCAACCCGGACGAGGTGGTCGCCCTGGGCGCTGCCGTCCAGGCCGCGGTCATCAAGGGGGACGTGCGGGACGTCGTGCTGCTGGACGTCACCCCGTTGTCGCTCGGCCTGGAAACGCTCGGCGGGGTGATGACCAAGATCATCGAGCGCAACACGACGATTCCCACCCGCCGGACCGAGGTGTTCAGCACAGCGGAAGACAACCAGTCCGCCGTCGACATCGTCGTGCTGCAGGGCGAACGCGAGCGGGCGGCCAGCAACCGCGTGCTCGGCCGGTTCCGGCTGGAGAACATCAGGCCCGCGCCCAGGAGCGTGCCGCAGATCGAAGTGACCTTCGACATTGACGCGAACGGGATTCTGAACGTGTCGGCACGTGACAAGGACACCGGTGCCGAGCAGCGGATCACCATCAGCGGCAGCACCAATCTGGACAAGACCGAGGTCGAGCGCATGGTCGCCGACGCCGAGCGCAACCGGGACGAAGACACCAAACTGCGCGAGCTGATCGAGGCCCGCAATGCGCTGGACGCGGCCGCCTACCAGCTCGAGCGCAGGCTCAGCGAACTCGGCCAGAACGCACCCGAGCACGAGCAGGCGCGGGCGCAGTCACTGGTCTCCGACGCCAGGCAGGCGGTCAAGGAGGAGGCGCCGCTCGACCGGGTCAGGCCTCTCACCAGCGAACTGCAGCAGATGTACCACGCGCTGGGCGCCGCCGCCCCGGGGGGGCCGGGTGGCGCCGCGGGCACTGCCCAGACTGGTGAGGCCCAGGCCGGCCAGCCCAGCGGCGACGACGTCATCGACGCCGAGTTCACCAGCAGGGAATGACGTGGCTGGGCGCGACGAGCCCGGCACCGGCGGCGGATCGTTTTCGGCGGATTCCACGGGCGACGCCGCTTCTGGTCCCGGAGAGTTTGATGATTCTGCACGCCCCGAGGCCAGCCACAACGAGCCGTCCGGGCGGCGGCCCGGGCCAGCCGCCACCGAGGCGGATCTGCGCCGGGCCCTGGCCGGCGAGCAGAACCTGCGTAAGCGCATGGCCAGGGACATCGAACGGGTAAGGGCCGAGGAAAGAGCCAACGCCGCCCGGCTGTGGCTGCCCGTGGCCGACAACCTCGATCGTGCCATCGAGCACGCTGAGGCCGACCCGCGCTCCATCGTCGAGGGGGTCAGGGCGGTACGGGACCAGGCCATGAAGATCCTGGCGGACCTGGGGTACCCACGGCGCGACGACACCGGTGAACCATTCGACCCAGCCCGCCACGACGCGGTCGCCTCCAAACCGGCCAGGGACGTGCCGCCCGGCACGGTCGTCCAGGTCGTGCGCCCCGGCTACGGATCGCAGGAGCATCAGCTCAGGCCAGCCCAAGTGGTCGTGGCAGAAGCCGACTGATGCCGCCCGCCACAGATTTCTACCAGGTCCTTGGCGTGCCGCGAGACGCCAGCCAGGAGCAGATCCAGCAGGCCTACCACAAGCTGGCCCGCCAGTACCACCCGGACCTGAACAAGGCCCCGGACGCCGAAGAGCGGTTCAAGGACATCTCCGAGGCCTACTCCGTCCTGTCCGATCCGTCCGCCCGCGCCCGGTACGACGCGTTCGGCCCGGACTTCCGCCAGGTTCCAGAAGACGCCGATCCGGGGACCTGGCGGCAACCGGGCGCCGCTGGGACCGCGTCCGGCGGCGCCCGCCGCACCGCCGGATCTGGCTTTGGCGCGGGCATCGACCTAGACGAGATCTTCGGCGACCTGTTCGGCGGCAGGCGGGGCCAGGCCTGGGGGCCGATTCCCGGCGCCGACCAGGAGGCCGAACTCGAGGTATCGGTCGAGGAGGCCTACCGCGGCGGGCACCGCACCATCAGCCTCGACCGCGGCGGCGGCGCGCGGACGCTGGAGGTAACCATTCCGCCCGGGGTGACCAGCGGGCAGCGGATCAGGCTGGCCGGTCAGGGGGGGAGCGGCAGCGACGGCGCGCCGCCCGGCGACTTGTACCTGATCGTCCGGATCGCCCCGCACCCGCGGTACCGCGTGCACGGGCGTGATGTCTTCCTGGATCTGCCGCTCACGCCCTGGGAGGCGGCGCTCGGCACGTCAGTTGCGGTGGACACTCCCGACGCCGAGGCCAAGGTCAAGGTGCCGGGGGGCACGTCCAGCGGCCGCCGGCTGCGGCTGCGCGGCCGGGGCGTGCCCAACCCGGGTGGCACTCCGGGCGACCTCTACGCCGAAGTGAAGATCATGGTGCCGCCCAAGCCGTCCCGCAAAGAGCGGCGGCTGTTCGAGGAACTGGCCGCGACGTCGGCCTTCGACCCGAGGAGACAGCGGTGAGCCACTCGCTGACCCCAGCCATGGAACTGGATGTCGAGGCGTTCGCGCGGGCCGCTCGGGTCCACCCCGACCTGGTCCGCCGCCTTGTCGTGATCGGTGTGCTCGACGCCCGCCGTGACCGCAGCGGCACTCTGTGGTTCGCCCCGGCGCAACTGTCCGCTATGGCCAGGATCCAGCGGCTGCGCAGCGGCTTCTCGCTCAACTATGCCGCCCTCGGGCTGGTGGTCGACCTGCTGGACCGGATCGAGCGGCTGCAGTCCGGTCTGGCCTCCCACCAGGTCCCGGCACGAGAGTGGTCATGACCGCGGCCTCCGCCGGGGTGCTGGCCACCAACCTCACCGCCGCCCGCTGGCAGATGGGGTTCTCCCTGGGCTGGCACATCGTCCTGGCCTCGCTCGGCGTGGCCTTTCCCGCGCTGATCGTGACCGCGGAGTGGTGGGGGCAGCGCCGCGGTGATCCGGTGGCGTTGCTGCTGGCCAGACGGTGGGCGAAAACGCTGGCGGTGCTGTTCGCGGTGGGAGCGGTGTCAGGCACGATCATCTCGTTCGAGATGGGTATCCTGTGGCCCCGCTTCATGAGCACGTGGGGCCCGGTGTTCGGCTTCCCGTTCACGCTGGAGGGGATCGCCTTCTTCATCGAGGCGATCTTCCTGGGCGTCTACCTCTACGGCTGGGACCGGCTGTCGCCCCGGGCCCATTTGGCCACTGGGATCCCGATCGCGATCGCGGGCCTGTCGTCGGCCTGGTTCGTGGTCTGCGCGAACGCCTGGATGAACTCACCCACCGGGTTCCGGCTGGAGCACGGGCGCCTGGTGGCCACCAACCCGTGGGCGGCCCTGGTGAATCCAGCCACACCCACCGAAACCAGCCACATGATCCTGGCCGCATACCTGACCAGCGGGTTCTTGATATCTTCCGTTTACGCGGCCGGGATACTGCGCGGCAAGGCCAGCAGCTATCACCAGCTTGCCTTCCGTCTCTCGTTCGGGGTGGCCGCGGCGCTGACGCCGGTCATGGGGATCGACGGGGACTTGTCGGCCCGCTACGTCTCCGTGTATCAGCCGGTCAAGCTGGCCGCGATGGAGGCGGTGCCGCGGACCGCGAGCGGCGTCGCCGAGACGATCGGCGGGATCCTGCTGCATGGCCGGGTGGTCGGCGGGCTGACCGTGCCGGACGGGCTCTCCCTGCTCGACCGCTTCAACCCGCACGCCCGCATCCGGGGCCTGAACGCGGCCCCGCCGGGGCTGCGCCCGCCAGTCAACATCGTGCACCCCGCCTTCGACCTCATGACCCTGATCGGTTTCGCGCTGTTCGCGCTCGCCTTGTGGGGAGCCTGGCTGGCCTGGCGGCGGCGGCCGCTGGAACGCTCGCGCTGGTTCCTGCGCGCCGCCCTGCTGGGCGGCCCGGCCGCGATCATCGCGGTCGAGGCTGGCTGGATCGTCACCGAACTGGGCCGCCAGCCCTGGATCGTCTACCAGCACATGACCGTGGCCCAAGCGGTCAACCCCGAGCCCGGGCTGTGGACAGGCTTGTGGGCCGTGCTCGCCCTGTACACCGTGCTGACCGTGGTACTCGGCTATGTGCTGCGCCGGCTGGCCCGCGTGCCGCTACCGGCCGATCCGACCGAAGCCGACGTCGAAGCGGTCCAGGTGGTGTTATGGCCCAGGCGCTCATGGTCATCGCCTGGCTCGGCCTAACCGCATATGCACTGCTGGGTGGGGCGGACTTCGGGGCCGGCCTATGGGACATGCTCGCCGGGAGCGCCCGCGGCGGCGCCGATCAGCGCCGGATCATCGAGCACTCCATGGGCCCGGTCTGGGAGGCCAACCACGTGTGGCTCATATTCATCCTGGTCGTGCTGTGGACCGCCTTTCCGCGGGCCTTCGCGTCGATCACCTCCACCTTGTACGTCCCGCTCACCTGCGCGGCCCTGGGCATCATCTTGCGCGGCTCATCCTTCGCGTTCCGCAAGTCCATCGACGAGCCGGGCCTGAAGCGGATGTTCGGTGCCGCATTCGCGGCCTCCTCCCTGATCACGCCGTTCTTCTTTGGTGCCATAGCCGGCGCCGTCGCCTCTGGCCGGGTACCGCCAGGTGTCGCCGCCGGGCCGGTCTTCTCGAGCTGGCTCACCCCGGTCTCCGCGCTCGGCGGCGTGCTCGCCGTGGGAACCTGCGCCTATCTGGCCGCGATCTACCTGACCGCCGACGCGCGCCGGGCCAGGCACCCCAGCGTCGCGGACGCGTTCCGGCGCCGCGGCCTGACCGCGGGGGTGGTCACAGGTGCCATCGCGATCGGCGGCATCGGCGTCCTGCACGCTGACGCGCGGCTGCTCTACCACGGCCTCACTCATCGCGCGTTTCCCCTGGTCGTCGCCTCGGCCGCGCTCGGGCTCTGTTCCCTCGTCCTGCTCTGGCACCGGCACTACACCCAGGTCCGGCTGACCGCTGCGGGGGCGGTGGTGTGCATCTTGTGGGCGTGGGCCGCCGCCCAGTATCCGCTCGTCCTGATACCGCACTTCACGCTGCTGGCCGCTGCCGCGCCGCCGCCGACCCTGCAGGCCATGGTGGTCGGGCTGGGCATCGGCGCACTGCTCATCGTGCCGTCGCTAATCCTGCTGCTCACCCTGTTCCAGCGGCGGCCATCCACGCCAGAAGGCGAACAAGGAGAAATCTCATGACTGGCCACATCCCGGCGAGCGCGGCAGGCACGATGGACGTCGGCGGTGACCTGACCGTGGCCAGGCTGGGCTTCGGCGCCATGCGGATAACCGGGCCGGGAGGCCGTCAGGGGGATCGCGGGCCGCCGGGGGGTGACGCCGCGCCAGGTCGTCCTGGCCTGGTTGCTGGCCTGGTCGCCGCAGATTCTGCCCATCCCGGGAACGGCCTCTCCCGAGCACCTTGAGGAGAACGTCGCAGCAGCGGCACTGCGGCTGGACCCCGAAGAGGCCGCCGCAATCGGCAAGTGCTGATGCCCGCGCCGCGCCCTACCAGATCGTGGGATGTGCGCCCGGCTGGCCTGCCCGAAGCTGGCCGTGAGTGTCCGCCGTCGCGGAGGTTCACGATGAAGATCAAGTGGTGGAAGCTGTCGCTGGCCACGGGTTTGGTGGCTGTCACCGCCGTGGTGCTGGCCTCTGTGCCAGACATCCTGCGTTACGTGCGGATGCACGAGATGTGATCACGCGGCGCGGGTCACCAGGACGCGGCCACCGACGAGGAGAGGGGTATCTGATGAAGAGCGACAGTAAGATCCGGGAAGACGTCATCAGGGAGTTGAGCTGGGATCCCCAGATTCCCGAACCTGACGCCATCGGCGTGGCCGTCTCCGATGGGGCGGTCACCCTGACCGGGCATGCCTCAACCTACGCGGAGAAGCTGGCGGCCGCCCGGGCCGCCGAGCGGGTCTACGGCGTGAGGGCTGTGGCCAACGAGCTCACAGTCAAGCTCTCCGGCGAGCCGAGGGACGACTCCGACATCGCCCGTGCGATCGCCCACATACTCGAATGGAACGTCCAGATCCCAGGCAACCGGGTCAAGGCCAGGGTGCAGGCCGGCTGGGTCACGCTCGACGGGCACGTGGAGCATGATTTCCAGCGCCGTGAGGTCGATCGGATGGTCCGCAATGTCCGTGGTGTCGTGGGCGTGACCAATTCCATCACCGTGACGCCGCCGGTCAGCCCGGCCCGGGTCGAGGCCGAGATCGAGGAGGCGTTCAAGCGAGAGGCCGAGATCGACGCCCGGCATGTCAGGGTCGTGGTGTCCGACCACACGGCCGAGCTCTACGGGCACGTGCACTCCATGAAGGAGGCGAGCGCCGCCAAGACCGCCGCGGCATCCGCGCCTGGCGTCGCGGCCGTCGAGGACCACCTCGTCGTCTCGCCCTGACGGCCGTGCTCACCGGTCGACGGTGCACACCGTGGCGACCCGGCCCAGGCCGCTGGTGGCGATGACGGGGGCGATGATCCCGTTCGTCGTGATCAGCACCACCAGCCTGCCCCGCCCGGCGTGATCGAACAGCACCCTGATCCCGGCGGTATCCAGGTAGTCCACAGCGCGCAAATCCACGGTCACCTGGTCGTGCTCCTCCGCTGTGGAGTTCAGCGCCTCGTCCAGCTGGGCCGCAGCCGCCAGGTCTATCTCGCCTTCCGCGGTCACGAGCGGAGTATCCCGCGGCCCGCCCACCGAATCCACGCGGACGTGAAATTCCGCGTTCATCGTCATAATGCCCCGGTCGTCCGCGCTGCGGGCGGGGCGGCCCCCTGTCTGAGCCATGTCATGTCCTGTTGCCCCTCCAGCCCAGCCGCCCGCGCCTCGTCAAGTCTGGCTCGCGGGAAGAGAAATAGGTGTTTACGGACCATCGGGTGTACGGTCGGTTATTTTGACGTGTTCCGGCCACCCGGTAAGTCGCGGCGCATAGCGCAGTTCGCGCGTTTCTCAAACGTCTGGTTGGTGGTGCCGACAGGAGCCAGCTCGTATAAGTTGCCCACACATGGGCCGGCACATGACAAATTTGTGGGTGGAGTCATGCTGCAGGCAGGGTTAGTTATGGAGCTACATTAGAAGCTATTTAACCATCGAGTGATGCGAGATGCAAGGCTGTCTTCGCTGATCGCCGTACTTGTCCAGCATTTTAATACGTGTATAGTAATAAAATCGTGAGTTACTGACAGCCGCTTGAGAGTTCGGTACACCACACTGATATGTGGATCCCGGACATGACGCAAAGGTCCGGACAGGACACAAGAGTCGCGACAGGAACGGCAGCACAATTTATCGTGACCGTTTTCTGTTACCAGGCGTAGCCAAAGGCAGTGGTTTGCCGCCAGCGCTGCCGGGCTTTACCAGTACCAAAGATCGATTTCACCAGAACTTTAATAGATTTCCGCGGGTTGCGGGGCTCAGCGGCGTGGCCGGGAGCCCGGCCAGCCCGGCGCCCTGCTGTCCGGACCGTGCGCCGCGCATGTGCTTGAGCGCGATCGCCCGGGAACGGCGCTGGAAGGCCACGTTGATTTCCAGGCCGCCGAACAGCAGCGCCACAGGCAGGCGATGATGGTCAGGGCCGTCAGCGTGATGGTCGGGTACGCCAGCACGGCGGCACCGGCCAGCATGCTGAGCATGCCGGTCGCGATGAGCTTGGGCGCCGAAAAGTATCGCCACGGCCACCAGCATGCCGTTCACAGCCAGTCTTTGATCCGGAAGACGACGTACAGCACCGCCGAAGTGGCCACCATCAGTACCACGGAGACCAGTACCCCCCAGTGCTGCTGGAAACCCGGGTAGGGCACGTTCATGCCGTAGAAGCCGGTGATGAAGGTGGGCACCGCGACGATCGCGGCCCAGCTGGTCACCTTCTTGGTAATGACGTTCATCCGGTTGCCCTGGATGGTCAGGTTGGTCTCCAGGATCGTGGTAACCAGGTCGCGCAGGCTCTCGGTCCACTCCGTGGCGCGCAGCACATGGTCGTAGACGTCCTGGAAGTACGGCTGCAGCGGCTCGCTGACCACGCGCAGATCCCGGCGCATCAGCGAGTTGACCACCTCGCGCATGGGCAGCACCACCCGGCGCAGCAGCACCAGGCTCTTGCGCAGCTCGAAACTGCGCCGCTGCAGGGTCCGGTCCGGCTTGTCGACGAACAGCCGGTCTTCCAGATCCTCGATCGTGTCGTCCAGCTTCTGCACCGCGGCGAAGTGGCCGTCCACCACGTTGTCGATCAGGCCATGCAGCAGGTAGCCGACCCCCCACCCGGCCAGGTCCGCGCTGGCGTCCCAGTAGTCGATCACGCTGCTGATGTCCAGCCCGTCGTCCTTGCGCACGGTGATCAGGGCGCGATGGGTGACGAACGCGGCCAGTTCGCTGGTGGCCAGCTCGCCGGTTTCCATGTCCAGGTGCACCGCGTAGCAGGCCAGGAACAGATGGGTGCGGTACCGGTCCAGCTTGGGCCGCTCGTGCTCCTGCACCGCGTCCTCCACCGCCACCGGGTGCAAGCCGAACTCCTCGCTCAGCACCGCGAGATCCTCCCGGTCGGGATCACGCAGATCCAGCCAGATCACCGTGGACTCTTCGGCCAGGTGATCGCTGATATCGGCCACCGGGAAGCCCTCGAGTTCCAGCTTGCCGTCCCGGTACAGCCGGGTACGGGCCTGGCACTTAGTCGGCGTGGACGAGGCGATGGTGGCCCCGGCCGCCATCGCCGGGTCGCGCCCGGTGAACGTGGTGCCGGTATCACCTGCGGCCGGCGTGGTGCGGGCTACGGGCGAGCCATCGTCCACGGACTGCCCGGACATCGCTGCTCCTCGCATCAACTCCTTCTGCCCTCAGACGGCCCGATCATGCCCAGGACCGCGATCGCCGGCGCGCTGCCCACCCTCGGCTTGTTCGGCGCGGTTGACGTCTCACGGCTCGGCGGAGCGAGACGGCTGTCTTCAGGGCTGTCGCATCGGAAGAAAGGGACAACTTTCCTGCACCGCAGGATCCGCATTCATGCAGCCAGATGACAGAAAGGCTGCGGGTCCGAGTGATCCTGGCTGCCCTGGGCATGCGCGGCATACGCTTCTTATTACGCGGTCACGTCACTGCGGAGGAAGACCGTCATCGCCGCTGCGATCGCGACGACAAGGTACATGGCACCGAGGATCAGCCCACGGCCGTATCCCACTCCCTCGGCGCCGCCCGACGCCACCGCCATGATCGACGCGCCTGGCAGCCACTGCTGGGTGCTTGGCACGATGCGGATGATGATGTTCTCGACGGCGATCAGCCAGGCGAAGCCGACGATGACCGCGAACACCGCCGACCGGACGAACTGGCCGAGCGCCATCCCGAGCACGCTGTAACCGATCACGCCGAGTGCGAGGTCGCCGAGCTCGCGGAACAGATCGCCGAGCCCGGTCCCGGTGAACCACGCGCCCGTCGGGACGTGACGGCTCTGCGCGGCGACGACCGCCACGATCAGGGCGATGACCGCGGCGAAGCAGAGCGCGAGCACCAGGAAGGTGATCGTGCCGAGCATCTTGCCGGCCAGCAGCACGGCGCGGCGCGGCTGGCGGACGAGGAGCTGGCGCAACGTGCCGAGGCTGTATTCGCTCGCGACCTGCGAGGCGGCGATGCCGAACGCCACGACTCCGAGCAGCATCGAGGCCCTGGCGACGCCGATGACCAGGCCGTTCGGCTTGGCGAGCTGGTGCAGCGTCACTATCCCGCCGTGGTTCGAGGCCTGGGAGAACATCAGGATCACGAAGAGCGAGGCCGCCGCGGCCAGCCCGAGGAAGGTCGAAAGGAACAGCGTCGGCCGCCGCAGCTTGGTCCACTCGCTGGTAAACGCCGCCCACATCATTTGATCGATCCCATCTCC
>DASXMU010000202.1:0-1602 GCA_036495485.1 Streptosporangiaceae bacterium | reverse complement strand
CCAACCACCCGGTACTCGGCTCGACCGCCTTCCCGTTCTTCGCCTTCGGCGGCACCTGGCTGGACCAGACCGCGGAATTCCTGCCGCGGATCCCCAGCCGCGGCGACACCGTCATCGGCAACGACGTATGGATCGGCCGGGGCGCCGTCATCATGCCCGGCGTCACCATCGGTGACGGCGCCATCATCGCGGCCAAGGCGGTGGTGGTCGCAGATGCCGCCCCCTACACCATCGTCGCAGGCAATCCTGGCAAGCCCGTCAAGCAGCGGTACCCGGACGAGGACATCGACCGGCTGCTGCGCGTGGCCTGGTGGGACTGGCCCGTCGAAGCCATCACCGAACACGTCCGCACCATCTGGTCCGGCACGCCCACCGAGCTTGAGCAGACGGCAAAAAACGCCGGCCTGCTGGGCTGAGCAAAGCGCTCGATGCGCTCGCCACTGGAAAGGAAGATCAGGCTATGGCAGTGAACGTGCCCGGCTACGACTTCGTAGTCGTCGGAGCGGGAACGGCGGGCTGTGTGATCGCCGCACGCCTGTCCGAGGACAGCAGGGCGCGGGTGCTGCTGCTGGAAGCGGGCAGCGCTCAGCCGCTGGATCTCATGGCGGTGCCGCCCGCGTGGCCGGCCCTGATGGGCACGTCAGCCGACTGGGCCGACCAGACCGTGGTTCAGGCCGCCACCCGATCGACGGTGCCCTGGCCGCGCGGCCGGGCGCTGGGCGGGTCGTCATCGATCAATGCGATGAATTTCGTGCGCGGCCACCGGGCGAGCTACGACGCCTGGGCGCAGCAGGGAGCGAAAGGCTGGGGATTCGACGACCTGCTGCCATTCTTCGCGCGCAGCGAACACACCGAGGGCCGCGATCGCGCGCTCCGCGGCCGGGATGGCCCGTTGCGGCCCACTCCCGCCGCCCAGCGGCACCCGATCGCGCAGGCCGGTCTCCAGGCGGCGGTGCAGGCCGGGCACCCCATCGCGGCCGACATCAGCTCCGGTGCCGAGCAAGGATTCGGCTGGTGCGACCTGAACATCGTCGACGGCCGGCGGCAGAGCGCGGCGGATGCCTACCTCAACCCGGTGCTCGGCCGACCCAACCTCGACGTGATGACCGACGCCCTGGCGCACCGGGTCACCATCGCTGACGGCCGCTGCACCGGCGTGGAGTACAGCGTGGGCGCCAAGACGTCCACCGTGGCAGGCCAGAGCGAGGTTGTCCTCACCGCGGGAACCGTCGGCACTGCGCAACTGCTCATGCTCTCCGGGATCGGCCCGCAGGCTCATCTGCGCGAGGTCGGCATCGACGTGGTCACCGACCTGCCCGGCGTCGGCCGCAACCTGCACGATCACCCGCTGTCGGGCATCGTGTACCGGTCCGCCCGGCCGGTGCCGCCCGGGATGAACAACCACGGCGAAGTCCAGGGCCTGGTCAGCACCGGCATTGGCGCCCACGGGCCCGACGTGCAGATCATGTTCGTCGACGTGCCGCTACACGCGGACGCACTGGCTGGCCCCGGCATAGGGGATGGCTACACCGTTTCGGTGTCGCTGATGGCACCGTTCAGCCGTGGCTTGCTGCGCCTGGCCAGCAGCGTGCCCGGCGCAGC
>DASXMU010000201.1:0-4893 GCA_036495485.1 Streptosporangiaceae bacterium | reverse complement strand
GATGATGAGGAGGCGGCGACATGATGAGATCCATTCCGCCGAGGCTGCGCTCGCCATTGATGATGCTCGTCTTCGGTGCCGTTTTCGCCGCCGTCGCCGTGGCTGCCTACGGATGGGGGAGCCTGCTTCACCTCGGGCCGGTCATCGCCGCCGGGCCGGCCGTGTATTACGTGTGGGGCGGAAGAGACAGCGACTCTGCCGCGATGGTCCGCCGTCAGGTCGACGAGCGGCAGGCGTACCGCGGGCTCAAGATACAGGCTGTGGTGGGGAGGGTCATGAGCGGTGGCGCCAGCATCGCCTTCCTGGCCGCCTGGGCAGCCAAGGCCACGCTCTGGCCGTTCGAAATCTTCATCGCCCTTTTCGCCGTCGCGCTTCTCGCCGGATGGGTGATCACCCGTGAGCGCGGCGATAGCCGCGATGACAGTCCCGGCAGCTCGCACAGCTGGCTGACTTCCAGGCGATAGGCGCAGCGGACCAGACGAGAACCATCAGTCTGCCCGACTGGCGACATGCCTAAAAGCCCAGGCAGCCGCCACCAGCGCCACCCTCAAGCCAAAACCGCCGAGTAGCCGGGGGGAATCGCACCCCCCGGCCCTCACAGATCCGTACGTAACAGTCTCCCGTTATACGGCTCTTGTCGCTCTGATCACCAGACACGCGGTATTGACGGAATCCACGCCCAATGGGCGAAGAAGCGGGGCCGTGAGGTCACGGCCCGCCCCCACGCCTGATGCGCTTTCTTCCGCCTCCGCAGCCGTTTGTACTTCTTCCGCATCCACCGCATCAGGTAACTGTTGATGCGGCCCAGGAGGGGATACAGCTCAGAGCGGTAAAACGCCCACTAATACTGCATCCAGCCCCGCACGACCGGGTTAATCCAGTGTGCGATGTCCGATTCGGACAGATCAGTACGCAGGTGCAGCCTCCAGGACCGCACCCGCTCACTCATCTTCTTCAGGGCGTCCTTGCTGACCGCCGGGTTGAACCCGGAGAACATGCCTCCGGACCTGGTGCGCACCCGGCGCTGCCGGAACTCGAACCCCAGGAACGTGAACGACGTGTGCGGGTGCTCCCCGCTCCGCCTGCTGTCCTGGCAGTAGACCACCCGGGTCTTGTCCGGATGCAGTTCCAGCCCGACTTCCGCCATCCGCGCCGTCAGCGCCGCCAGGACCTGCCCGGCCTCGGCGCTGTCACGGCAGTGGATGACCCCGTCATCCGCGTAGCGTTCGAACGGCACGCCCGGGAACTCCCGGGACATCCACGCGTCGAACGCCCAGTGCAGGAACAGGTTAGCCAGCACGGGCGACACCGCCGATCCTTGTGGGGTCCCGCGGTGCCTTTCCGTCAAGGTGCCGTCGGCCTGCTGAAGCGGCGCTGCGAGCCACCGCTTCACGTACAACAGGACCCACGGCAGGTCGCAGACCGAGCTGACCGCCTTCGTGACCAGCTCCCAGGGAACGCTGTCGAAGAACGAGCGGATGTCGAACTCGACAACCCAGTCGTACCGCCAGCACCGCTCCCGGCAGATGGCCACCGCGTCCAGCGCCACGCGTCCCGGCCGGTAGCCGTAGGAGTCCCGGTGGAAGATCCTCTCGGCCCGTTCCTCCAGCACCCCGGCCACCACCGTCTGCGCGACCCGGTCGGCCACAGTAGGGACGTGTGCTTCATACTGCGATCCTTTCCAGGCGCTGTTCGGCTTGGGCTTTGATTTCCGGGGGAAGCTTGTATGACCTGGTGATGCGCTCGAGACACGCGCGTTCAACGGCGGGGGTGAAGTCGACCCACAGCCGTCCGGCGTCGCCTCGCCGGGCGGGTATGTGGCCCCATTCTGCCCATGCATAGATGACGTCGGGCTTGACGCCGAGCCGGGCAGCGACCTCGGCGATCTTGAGCTCCTGCTCGCGGCGGGGTGCTGGGTCGGTGTTGCGGTGCTGGTGGGCAGAGCCGGCGGCGCGCTCACGGCATGCGGCTTCCACGCCGGGCGGGAAGGGGATGCACCAGCGCCCGGCCGGGCCGCGGCGGGCGGTGAGGTAGCCGGCGTTGATCCAGTAGTGGACGGTGCCGGTGGACACGCCGGTGATCTGGGCGACCTGGCGCGGGGTGAGCTCGCCGTCTTCCAGCAGGCCGGGGTAGGGGATGTGATGGTAGCTGCGCAGGTTGGCGGCGGCGACCCCGTCGAAGGGCTGCCCGGTGCCGGTGCGGTGCCCGGCGTCGTTGAGCGCGGCGGCGAGGGCGTTGTTGTCCAGGCCGGGACCCGTCCGACGGGCGAGCTCGATCGCCGCCGGGTCGGTGCAGCGCAGCTGGACGGCACTGCGGCGCCGGGTGACCTGGACCTGCTGGCTGGCGCCGGACTTCCAGCGCAGCCCGACCGTGATCTGGGCGGGGTCGCTGGCGGACGGGGTGATGGTGACGTCGGCCAGCAGGGTGCGCAGCAGCCGCTTGCGGTCTTTGTCGCTGGTGGCCGGGGAGGACCACAGGGCGGGCAGGTCCGCGATGGTGGCGGCGAGCTGGTCCGGGCCGGGCAGGCCGGGGCGGGCGGAGCGTTGCGCGGCGAGCGCTGCCTCGGTGCCGGCCAGGTCCGCGAGCCGGGTCTCCCACCGGGCTTCCAGGGTGCGGGCGACCAGCCGGTTCTCCGGCTCGCAGGCCAGGAACGCCCGCTCGGCCCGGTCAGCGTCATACCGTGCCCGCTCGACGGCCAGCTCTGCAGCGCGAACCGACCGCTGCCGCCGGATGGTGACCTCTTCGGCCGCGGCCAGCGCCAGCGTGACCTGGGCGGGCTCGACTGCGGCCAGCAGCGCGGCGGCCACGGCCTGGTCGATGGTGTCGGCGCGGACCGACCCGCACAGCGGCGTGGCGACATGGTCGGCGCGGGAATGGGAGCATTCGTAGCGCGGATACCGGTCCTGGTAGCGGACCTGGATGGCACGCCCGCAGGCACCGCAGAACACGATGCCCTGGCATAGCGCAGTGCCTTCCCGCGGCGGGCGGGCCCCGGCGTTGGTCCGGTTGGCGGCCAGCTTCGCCTCGTTGGCCAGGTAGTCCTCCCAGGTGATGTAACCGGGGTGGTGGTCAGGGATCAGGACTTCCCACTGGTCGCGGGGCAGTTCGGTGACTGAGGAGCGGACTTGCCCGTCCGGGTCGACAACCTGGCGGGAGCGGCGCCGCCCGAACACGTATGCCCCGGCGTAGGCCGGGTTGCGCAAGATCCCGGCGGCGCGGGCGTGGGTGAGCCTGCCCCACCGCAGCTGCCCGGCCCATGTCCCGCCGTAGGCGCGGCGCGGGAACCGCCGCCCGGCGAACGCCCCGGCCACCCCGTAGGCTGACCCGGTGGCGGTGAACGCGGCGAACACGTCGCTGATCGCGGCGGCGACCTCCTCATCCGGGTCGATGACCACGCCGCCGTCATCGTCGTGGACCAGCCCGACCGGCAGCGGGACGCGCAGCTCGCCGCGCCGGGCGGCGGCCCGCTTGGCCTCGTTCATCCGGCTGGTCAGCCAGTGCAGCTCTGCTTCGGACATCTGGCTCTTGAGCCCCAGCAGCAGCCGGTCGTTGATGTCAGACAAGTCATAGACGCCATCGCCGTCGATGACCAGGGTGGATGTCAGGCGGGCCAGCTCCAGCAGGCGGGCCAGGTCCGCGTTGGAGCGGGCAAGCCGGGAGACCTCCAGGCCGAACACCGCGCCCACCTCGCCCAGGCACACCCGGGCGACCAGCTGCTTGAACCCGTCGCGGTGCGATGTCGTGCGCCCGGACAGGCCCAGGTCGGCATCGATCACCTCGATAGCGGCGCCGGCCCAGCCCAGCCGGGCGGCCTGCCCGGCCAGGTCGTACTGGCGCAGCGTGGACTCGGTGTGCTCGCGGACCTGCACCAGTGTCGACTGGCGGACATACACGATCGCCGCCCGCTCCAGGTGCGACCTCGCCACCTTCGACTCCCCGCGGATCACCGCAGCTCACCTGCCCCGCTGACGGCCCGGCCGCGAGCACGGACTCGGCCATGTTGGCCAGCACGGCGACGATCTCCGCCCGCGCGCCCGCAGCCGCCGTCCCCGGCGGCAGCGGCACGCGGGCGTCCGCCACGGCCTAGTCCAGTTCCCGCCTGGCCAGCAGTTCCAGGTTGACTGCCGAGATCTCCTCCAGCACCGCCCGCAGCCGCGCCGAGACCTCCAGCCGCGAGCGGACCGCGTCCGCCAGCGGCGCCGGCACATAGACCATGCGGCCCGCGACCGACAGGTAGACATACGGCCCGTGCAGCTCGCCTCGCGTGCACCGGCATCGCTCCTTCCCGCATCTGCGGCGCTGCTCGACCAGCGACCCGGCCAGGAACTGTCCTGCCTGCGGCAGGTCCGCGGCCAGCCGGTCGCGGCGGGACCGCAGTTCCGCCGCGGACAGCCCGTGAAGATCGTTCTTGTGTGTGCTCATCACACAAGAAACTCCCAGACAGAAAGACCGCAGTCAACGAAATCACCCGGCGTGTCGCATGCTGACAGCCGACACCACTGCGGCCAGGTCCGTCAGGACCTCATAGGTCAGCGGCCCCCCCGCCGCCACGCCGCCACGATCAGTCCAGGCCAGCGGGAGCATCACCGACCCCAGCGGGCCGCCCTCACAGCTCACCGCCAGGCCATCAGGCGTCTTCCGCTCGAACAGCACCCGCAGCCGCTGCCCCGACAGCGGATGGAACGGGTGCGTCACCGTGACGAACGATTCCGGAACCTCACGATCCCTGCGCGACCGGGCAGTTTGCGGGTTCCGTCGGTATGCCCAGCGGCCGCTTGCCGCCATCTGGCTTCGGGATGTCCACGCGCCTGGCTGGCGCGGGACGGTAAGTGCCCTCGCGCAGGTCAGCCTGGAGTTCCGCGAGCATCCGCGCAACCCCGTACTCATCCTGCA
>DASXMU010000200.1:0-6105 GCA_036495485.1 Streptosporangiaceae bacterium | reverse complement strand
ACATTGTCCGCATCGAATACGTCAAGAAAAGAGGTGTCGAGGTCTATCGCCACTATTTCTCCCTCGGCGCCTACGCGGCGACCGAGCCAGCGAGTTATCGAACCTGCTCCGGCCCCCACCTCCAGGCAGCTCCAACCACGGCCGACGCCAAGATTTTCCAGCCTGCTCACGGTTCCTGGGTCGTACCCTTCCTCCAGCGCGACCAAGCGGCGCGGGATGTCTTTGAGCTTGCTTCGGTTGAAGAAATATTCGCCTTCAAGGTCGCCTGACAACTGCCTCTCCCTTTCGGTCGTGTCGACGGACAACGCGACGTCGAGGTCAGCGCCGACCGTGAAGTCCTCCAGCGTCCACTTTTCTCGATTAAGCCACTGCCCGATAAACGAATGACTGACGTACGGTAGCAACCCGATATATGTCCCGGCCAAAGCGGCGGCTTGGAAGCCATGCACCGACGCCCAGCCTCACCCGGCGCGTAATGCTCTCCCGAACCGCATTCACCGGTTGTCAATAAAGTGTCGATAACCGGCGGATACTTTGGCAAGCGACACGGGAAGCTGCGTCTAGCGAGAAGGCTTGGCGAAGCGCGGGACTTCGAGAATGGAAGTGATATGGCTATGACCAGTAACTCGGCGGATGGGCGGTGCTGCGTGGCCGTCCGGCCCGATTCGTACAGCGCCGCACTTGTCCGGCCGGCGGGCGCGCCCGCCTACTATCTAGGCCGACCCGCGAACGTCTGGATCGCTGCTTTCCGCCCACGACCACGGCACGACGCCGCCCTGTCCCATCGGCTGTAGGCCCATGACCAACCCGGAAGTCAGCGCCGGTCCCCTGGAAACGTTACGGGCCGCGATCTGCGGTGACGTTTTGTCCCGGGCGACGACGGCTGCGACCGGACGCGCCGGGCGTGGGCGTGACCGATTATGACCCCGGCCAGGCCATCTCCATCCCCCGTCGGGCAAGCCAAGCACTACTACACCCAACGCAAAGGACAGCAAGTCATGACAACACGAAACATCCCGGTCCGGGGCAACGCCGGTCGAGCGCGGCGGATCAGCAGCGGCCCGGCCCATCTTCGGATGCTGCTGGCGCTGCCGGCCGCCGCCGCGGCCGTGGCGGCGCTGGCCGCGTGCAGTTCGGCAGGAGCCTCCTCTCCCGCTTCTTCCGGCAGCAGCCCGGCTGCGGCGGCCGCGGGCACGGTGACGACCGCGAAGATCGGCGGCGCGACGGTGCTGACCAGCAGCACGGGCTTCACGCTGTACTCGTTCGCCCCCGACACGCCCACCACGTCGAAGTGCAACGGGACGTGCGCGCAGAACTGGCCGCCGGTCAAAGGCCCGGTGACCGCAGCCGGGGTCACCGGCACCTTCGGCACGATCCAGCGCTCCGACGGCTCAACCCAGGCCACCTTCGACGGCCACCCGCTGTACACCTTCATCGGCGACACCGCACCTGGGCAGAACAAAGGCAACGGGCTGAACGCGGCCGGCGGCCTGTGGCACGAGATCACCACCTCCGGCTCCGCCCCAGTCACACCGGCCGGCGCCTCCTCACCCAGCGGCGCAGGCTAGGGGCCTCCGGCCACGGTGCCGATCCCGACCAGGCGGCGCGGCTCATCACGCGACTGGCGGCCGGCCACGGTGATAGCCTTGCCGGCCGCCATCTCACTGTCACCGACGACCTCGACCACCTGCTCGCCCAGATCGCGGAGATCAAGCACGAAGACCTGCATGCCTTGCAGCTGCGGACCGCTGGTGCCGCACGGCTTAGGCCCTAAATTCCTGCTAACAGCAATGCGCGGGCGGCGGATGGCCTGGGACTCTGGGCGTGTGGCGTTCGGGGTGTTCATCGTGGATGACAACCGGTTGTTTCTCGAGGATGCCCGGCTTCTCCTCGAACAAGACGGCCTGCGGGTCGTCGGTGTTGCCGCTACTTCGGCGGAGGCGCTGAGGCGAGTGGAGGAGCTCCGGCCGGAGGTGATCCTGGTGGACATCGCGCTCGGGAGTGAGAGCGGTTTCGACTTGGCCCGCCGCCTGGCGGGATGCCATCAGGGTGGCCCGCCGACGGTGATCCTGGTATCGACCCGTTCGGAAGCCGACTTCGCGGATCTCATCGCCGAGAGTCCTGCGTCAGGCTTCCTGCCGAAGTCGGAACTGTCTGCGGATGCCATCCTGCGGGTCGTCGATGGCCGCGCGCCGGGAGGGCCACCAGGCGCTTCCCGGCCTTGATGCGTGCCTGCCGGCCCACTGGGGGGCGAGGGCGGCAAGTTCGCTGTGCCGTCGGGGCTATGGGGTAGCGGGGGGCGTGAGCGCGGGGCCGGCACCGGCCGGGAGCCGGACGTGCAGGGTCGTTCCGTGGCCGGGCGGGCTGAGGACCGAGATGGTCCCGCCGAGAACCTCGACCCGGTCTTTAAGGCCAATGACGCCCGAGCCGCGGCTGGGGTCAGCGCCACCGATGCCATCGTCGCGGATCGCGAGGGTCAAGGCGCCGTCACCGGCACGTACCCGCAGCTCGATGACGGAGGCCTGGGCGTGCTTGGCGGCGTTAGCCAGCGCCTCGGACACGATGTAATAGGCGGCCACCTCGACGTGCTCGCCCAGCGGCGGGCCAAGATCGAGGTCGAGTTCGACCGGCACCGCGGAGCGCCGGGCCAGCGCCTTGAGCGCCGGGCCGAGCCCGGCTTCGGACACGACGGCGGGATGGATGCCACGGGCGATCTCGCGCAGTTCGTCCAGCGAGGTAAACAGGCCGTCAGCCAGCAGCGACAGCTCATCCTGGATCGCATCCGCCGGCCGGGGGGTCATCTTCTTGATCCTCTGGGCTTTCAGCCCGAGCGAGACCAGGCGCTGCTGGATACCGTCGTGCAGGTCACGCTCGAGCCGCCGCCGGGTTTCATCCGCCGCGGCGGAGATCCGGGCCCGCGACGCCGACAGCTCGCTGCGGCTTTGGGTGTTCGCGATCGCGGTTCCCAGCAGCTCGGTGAAGTCGGCGAGACGATCCCAGGCGTGATCGGGGATCGGCCCGTCCGTGGACGCGATCGTGACCAACCCCCAGACCGAGCCGTCGACGATGATCGGGGCGCCGACAACGCTATGCAGCCCGAGCTCACGAGCCGCGGCAGCGAAGGTGCCCCGCCGGTTCGCATAGTCTGTTTTGCCTTCAGCTCGTCCGGTCTGCCGCACCCGGGCGGCCAGCCCATTAGAGTGCAGCGGCCAGCTGGTGCCCGGCTGGAACGGATGCGGCCGGTCACTCCTGGCGGCCAGCATGGTCATCGTCTCGCCGCCCGCGTCGTAGCGCTGGACCGCGGCGACGGGCAGGTGCATCACCTCGGCCACCTCGCGTGCAACGGCGGCGAAGACCTCGCCCGTCTCCGCGCCCCGGGCCACCAGCGTGGCCACCCGCCGCAGCGCCGCCTGCTCGTCTGCGAGCCGCTCGATCTCGGCCCGGGCGTCACTGTTCGCGATCGCCGTGGCCACGAGCTCGGTGAAAGCGGCCAGCCGGTCAAGCGTACCGGCGGGGAACGGCGGGTGCTGGTAACCAGCCGCCACCACCAAAACACCCCAGACACGACCGCCGACGATGACCGGGACGCCGGCCGACTTGCCGAGGCCAGCCTGCCTCGCCGTCTCGGTAATGACGCTGCTGATCTGCCTGTAGTCATCGATCCTCATCGGCTGACCGGTCCGCTGCAACGTGGCGACCAGGCCCGGGTCGCCCGGCGGGCAGGGCCAGGGCCGCCCGAGGTAGGGCGAGACGACGTCGCCTGCCCCGGCGATGACCGTCGCCACGTTCTCCCGCTCGTAGCGAAACAGCCCGACCAGCGGAGCGTCGAACAGAGCAGCGGTCTCGGCGGCCACAGCAGTAAACACCTCGCCCGGCGGCACGGCCTGAGCGACCAGCGTCGCGACCCGGCTGAGCGCCGCCTGCTCGGCGGCGACCCGTTCCAGCTCCCGCCGCGCCTCCGCGTTCGCAATCGCCACGGCGACCAGTTCGCTGAACGCGCCGAGCCGGGACTCCGTTCCCGCGGGCAGCGGCTCCGGTCGCGAGGACCCCACCCACAAGACCCCCCAGATCTCTCCCTTCACCAGAACAGGAGTTCCGACCGCCGCGCGGACTCCCAGCGAACGGACGTACCTCCCGGCGCCGCCGCCCGCGCGGCTGTAGTCGTCGATGCGAGCCGGCCGTTGGGTGTGAGCCACGCGCGTAAAAATGTTGTCCCCGCCCGGCGGCAGTCGCGTGCCGATAGAAAGCGGCGGTCCCTCCAGGTTCCACACCCCGACCACCGTCACCGTCTCATCCGGCTCATAGACCGCCAGCAGCGCGTGATCGAGGTGAAGGAGCTTCCCGGCCTCCTCGGTGACCGCCTCGAACACCTCCGTCGGCGAGGGCTGGTGGGCGACCAGCGTTGCCACCCGCTGCACCGCCGCGATCTCGGCCACCGGCCGCCTGCCCCACCCGCGCGGCCAGCGCCCCACTATGGGCAGCAGCCTGCGCAGGTGGCCAGCGGCGGCCGGCGACACCCGGCGAAAGCTCCCCGCCATAGACCGAGACTGTCACCGCAAGCCGCAGCGTGCAACGGACTGCGGCGTCATCGTGGCGGGGCTGGCCGGACTGGCTGATAATGCATGCCATGGCGAGCAGCGCGCAGTCAGACCACCCAGGCGAGGATCCGGGGTGATGGACCGGGCTGGGACCGGGCTGCGGGTGGTGCTCGGCGAGGACGATGTCCTGCTCCGGGAGGGGCTGGCCAGCCTGCTCGCGCATTCCTGTTTCGAGGTGGCAGGCCAGGCAGGCGACGGCCCTGCGCTGCTCGCACTGGTCCGCGAGATTCGCCCCGAGCTGGTAGTGACCGACATCCGGATGCCCCCGACCCACAGCACCGAAGGGCTGCAGGCAGCCCGGGCGATCCGCCAGCAGCTGCCCGGCACCGCCATCCTGGTGCTGTCGGCCTACGCGGTAGTCGAGCACGCAATGGAGCTGCTGGCCAGCGGCGGCGGGATCGGCTACCTGCTCAAGAGCCGGATCAAGCACGTGGAGGAGTTCCTCGACGCGCTCGAGCGGGTCGCCGGAGGCGGCACGGTGATCGATCCGGCGCTGGTGCAAGAGCTGGTGGCAGCCCGGCACCGAGACGATCCGCTGGAGGCGCTCAGCGCCCGGGAATGCGAGGTGCTGGCCCTGATGGCAGAGGGACGCTCCAACACCGGCATCGCCCGCCGGCTGTGGGTCACCTTGGGCACCGTCGAAAAGCACGTCCGCAGCATCTTCACCAAGCTGCACCTGCCCGAGGCCGACGACGACCACCGCCGCGTCCTCGCCGTGATCACCTTCCTCGAAGCCCGCTGAGCCGCAGGCCCATTCCTGGCAGCAGGAAGGCCGGGGTTCCTGTGCGCAGCCACAGCGATCTGAGGGTTTATCACGATGCGGCCAGGCCATCAGCGGGGCATCGTCGTTACTACGGCCGACACCCGCGGCTGATGCCCAGCCTGCATCGGAGAGCAATCCATGGCCTCACCGGAGATCATCGCGCGCACCGGACAGTGCGACTGGATGCTGATGACGGCGATCCATGACGCGTTGCGCCGCGATCTGGACCAGCTGCTGCAGACCACAGCCAGCCGCGCGGCGGCCCGGACTCGGTGGCGGGTCTTCTCCGGCCAGCTGCGCTTCCACCTGGCCACCGAAGAGACGGTCATGTGGCGGCCGGCCCGCGCCCGGCTGGCCGGCGACCCGGACGGGCTGGCGCTGCTGGATGCGATGGAGGACGAGCACCGGCTGATCAGCCTGCTGCAGGCCGTGACGGACGACGCATTCATCATGGACGCCGACCCCAGCCGGCCCCGCCAGCTGCTGACCCGGCTGCGGACCAGGCTGACCAGTCACCTCGCCCACGAGGAGACCGACGCGCTGCCGCTGATCAGCCAGATCATGACCCGCCGCGAGCTGACCGCAATCGATAGAGCCGTCCGTGGCGGGACCGGCGCCAGGCACCCCGCAGGCACGGTCCCGTGGGCTCTCGCCGGTGCCACTCCCGCCGTCTGTCAGCAGGTATGCAGCCAGCTGCCGATACCCGCCCGCCTCCTGTACCGGGCGCTGTGGCTGCCGCGTTAC
>DASXMU010000199.1:0-5067 GCA_036495485.1 Streptosporangiaceae bacterium | reverse complement strand
TGTGGTGCTGCCGGTGGGGGAGACGGGTGAGGTGTGGGTGACCGGGCCGCTGCTGATGTCGGGGTACTGGCAGCGGCCGGAGCTGACCGCTGAGACCATGGTGGGTGAGTGGGTGCGCACCGGGGATGCTGGTTACCTGGACGAGGACGGGTACCTGTACCTGGTCGACCGGCTCAACGACATGATCGTGACTGCCAGCGCGGCTGCCAATCTCTACGCCAGGCCGATCGAGGACGTGCTGGCCAGCCATCCCGAGGTGACCGCCGCCGCGGTCATCGGCGTGCCGGATGAAGACTTCGGCGAGGCGGTCTACGCCTACGTGGTGACCGTGCCCGGCGCCGCCGTCACCGCCGGGGACCTGCGAACGCTGGTGAAATCCGAGCTGAACGCCGGCTATGCCCCCACCGGCGTCGAGTTCATCGACGCGCTGCCGATGACCCCGCTGTTCAAGGTGGACAAGAAGGCACTGCGCCAGCGCGCTGCCACCGGCCGGTAGTCGCGAAGGCCCCCAGGGCCCGGCCAATATGATGGCAACGGGGCTGCTGGGGGCCCTCGCATGTCTGCACCGCCGGGCTCAGCGCTGTGCGCGGGCGGCCGGCGGAGCCAGGAAAGGCGCTTAGGCCTCGACCTTCACGAAGTCGTCCTTCATCCTGTACACCTCCCTCCGGGTCCTCACCCACATCCGCGCCGTTGGGGTGCGGGCGCAGGCCGGGCGGCCTCCAGCAGAGTCCATTGCCGGCCGCTACGAGTAAAGATTGGTGGTAATAGCCGAACACGTCAAGGTCTAACTGCAAATGCGGCGTTCGCGTAGTTTGATGCCTAATTTCCGTTGTTAAGAACAAGAAATTAAACGATTTCGTGCACCTGGCCGCACGTTGCCACGTGCCGTGTCACGAGCCCCGGGTCAGCGGATCGCGATCGGGAAGTGTGCGAAGCCGCGCAGCACGTTCCCCCTGCGGACGAGCGGCCCGGCCAGGTGCAGGCCGGGGAACCGGTTCAGCAGAGCCGGGAAGAACATGGTGGCCTGCACCCGGGCCAGTGGAGCACCCAGGCAGTGGTGCACGCCGCCGCTGAACGACAGCGGCGATGCGCCAGCCCTGGTGATGTCGAACGTGCTGGGGTCGGTGAATTTGGCCGGATCCCTGTTGCCCGCGCCCAGGACGGCCAGGATGTAGCCGCCGGCCGGGATCGTGACGTCACCGATGGTGTAGTCCTCCACCGGGACCCGGCCAATCATCTGCACCGGGGCGTCGTAGCGCAGGGCCTCCTCGGTCGCGCTCGCGGCCAGGCCCGGGTCGCGCCGCAGCGCGCCGGCCTGATCCGGGTTGGCGAGCAGCGCGGCCGTGCCGTTGAGCAGCAGGTCGACCATGCTCTCGATGGCCGCGCTGAAGATCAGGGTGAGCGTCTGCAGCAGCTCTTCCCCGGTCATGGCCGGCTCGCCGTCCACCTGCGCACCGGCGTCCAGCATCGCCACCAGTTCGGAGGTAAGGTCGTCGCGCGGGTGCGCCCGGCGGGCGGCCACCAGGTCGGCGAAGTAGGCGAGCAGGGCGACCGCGGCCTCGTCGATCACCGGCAGCAGGTCGGTGCGGGACGAGCCGTCCACGGCGAGCCGCAGCCCCTCCAGCGGCTTGCGCAGCATTGCCTGGTCGGCCTCGGGCACCCCGAGCACCTTGCTGATCACCGCGATGGGCAGCGAGGTGGCGAGCAGTTCGTGCAGGTCGACCTCGCCGCCGTCGGCGCCACCCTCGGCGATCGTGTCGAGGACACGGTCGATGCGGTCGCGGATGTAGCCGCCGATAGCCTCCGCCTGCCGGTGGGTGAACGGCCCGCTGACCGGGCGCCGCAGCCGGGTGTGATCGGGCGGATCCCGGAACACGAACGACTCGTGGGTGACCCGCAGCCCGGGATGATCGCGCCAGTCGGCCCGGACCGTGTCCATCCATTCGGCGTTCTGGGCGTGCAGTTTCGTGTCCCTGATGACGGCCAGGCAGTGGTCGTACGTGGTCAGGAATGCCGTGCTGGCGCTGGCCAGGCAGACCGGGGCGAGCTCGCGCAGCCGTGTGTAGACCGGATAGGGATCATCCTGACCCGCTGCCGTCCCCAGCTCAGTGAGCAGGGCCTTCGCCTCACGGCGCTCCGCTTCCTGCGCTGCTTGCGTTGCCTCGACCCCGGCCATGGGGAATCCTTTCACTCCAGCACCCGGCGCCCTTTCGGCTCCGGCGGGACGGAATGCGCGCCGTCGCGCCGGGGCGGGGCTGAACATAGCTTGCCGCAGCGAACCCAGAGCGTCGAGAGCGCAGGGTGACCTTATCCACTATGGGGTCTATCTATGACGAATCGACCCAGTTCCGTTACTCTTTCACCGAGCCTGGGCCAGGGTCGTCGCTTGCGGGCGGGACGGCGCGGGCGATCGACTGCCTGGGAGCTGGACCGTCATGACCTCAACCGGCGCGCCATCGCTGCTTCTCATCGGGCCGGAGCCCTACGTGATACGGGCTTGCCTGGAACTGGGCGTCAACCTGGTCGTGGTGTACAGCACGGCCGTGCGGGACTCCGATGCCGTCAAGATCCCGCAGCGGGAGAACGTGCGAACGGTTTTCGTGCAGGATCAGCGCACGCCCGAGGCGGTGCTGACGGCGCTGCACCGGGCCGGGCTGGCGAACGGGCCCTCCGGCCGCGGCTACGACGCCGTGCTGAGCGTCTATGAGCATGCGCTGGTGCACGCCGCGGTGCTGGCCCGGGTGTTCGGCTGCCGGGGGATGGCTCTGGAGGTGGCGGTCAGGTTCCGGGACAAGTGGCTGCAGAAGGAGGTCATCCGGGCTGCTGGGCTGCGCACCGCGCGGTCGGACGTGATGGAGGACATTGCCTACCCCGGCGAGCTGCCGGAGCTGGACACCTGGCCGCGGGTGCTCAAGCCGATGTACGGCGTCGGCACGCAACTGACCGCCCTGGTGTCCAGCCAGGAGGAGCTGCGCGCGGCGGCCGGCCGGTTCTACCAGAAGATGCCCCGGTACCGGACCTATGTGGCCGAGGAGTTCAGCCGGGGCGATGAGTGGACCGCGGATGGGGTGATGTTCCGCGGTGAGCTGATGTTCCTGTCGGTGGCGACCTACCAGGAGCCGTGCCTGACCGTCCTGGAGAAACAGGAGCCGCTGACCTACCGGCGGTTCGACCCGGAGGTGGACGCCGATGTGTTCAAGCTGGCCGGGCCGTTCGTGCGGAAGGCCATTGCGGCCATCGGGCTTGAGGATGGCATCTTCCACATGGAGCTGTTCCACGACCGGGACAGCGGCGAGCTGATATTCGGCGAGTGCAACGGCCGCCGCGGCGGGGCCCTGGTACCGGAGGAGATCTTCTACAAGTTCAGCGTCGATATCGGTGAGGAGGCCGTGCGCTGCGCCCTGGGGCTGACGCCGCGGCTGGATGTGAAGGTGTCGCCGGACAGTATCGGCAACACCTATCTGCTGGGGCCGCCCGGCACCCTGGTGTCCTCGCCATCGCCGTCGCAGGTGCTGGCCAGGGAGGGTATCCGCTACGTGATGCTGGAGCAGCCTGTGGGCTCGGTCATCCCCGGCTCCATCGACGACATGAACACCTGCGTCGGCATGGCGGTGGTGGCCGCGGCCGACGCCGGTGCGCTGTACCGGCGGATGGCGGAGCTGCGCGACTGGTTCGTCTCGCAGCTGATCGTGGTGCCCCCCGAGGCGAACCTGCGGGGCCTGCGGCAGTGGCACCAGCAGACCTGGCCGGACAAGGACCTGGACGGCGCCAGTTACGGGGACGCGCTGTCGATGCCCTGGGCGGCCGAAGCGGGCCAGCAGGAAGGGCAGCGGTGACCGGGCCCGGGCAGGGCGGTCCGGCAGCAGCCCACGATGGCGGGCCGGGCAACTATGTACTGCGCGCTCTGCAGATGCTGGCGGGCTACGGCGACGCCGAGGCCGTGGTGCACGGGGATCGCAGGCTGACCTATACCGAAGTCACCAACCTCACGCTGGCACTGGCCGCCACCCTGCACAAGAACGGTGTCAGGGCGGGCGACGGGGTGGCCATGATCGTGCGCAACAGCCCGGAGTCGGCGTCCCTGCAGCTGGCCCTGCACCTGCTCGGCTGCCGGACGCTGTGGATCGCCTACTACGAGCCGCAGCGCCTGCAGATCGAGTTTTTCGAGTTTGCCCAGGCGAACGTGCTCATCTACAGCGCCGGCCTGCAGCGCAGGGAGGAGCTGGCCACCGAGCTGGCTGGCCGCGACCCATCGCGGCTGGTGCTGGCACTCGGCCACGGCGATGGCCCGGGGGATGACCTGCTGGCTGATCTGCCGGTGCAGCCGCCGGGGCTGGATCCGGCGATTGTGGGGGCTGGTCCTGAGTCGTTGTTTTACAGCGGGGGGACGACGGGGCGGTCCAAGCTGGTGCGGCATGGGCAGCGGTTCTACGAGATGATGATGGCTATCGCTGGGTATTACCGGTCGATTGGTGAGCCGCCGATGCGGTTCTTGACGACGTCGGCGTTTACTCATACCAGTGGTCAGATGCCGGCCTTCCTGGCGTTGTTTGAGGGGGGCACGCTGTTCCAGGAGACGGGCTGGGGGCCGGCTGCTTTCCTGGCTACGATCGAGCGGGAGCGGATCACCAGTACGTTTCTCACTCCGGCGCTGCTGTATAAGGTGCTTGATGATCCGGCGGTGCATGCGGCGGATACGAGCAGTCTGCGGTATCTGAATGTGGGGGGTGCGGCGGCTTCGCCGGCCCGGCTGGCCCAGGCCATTAAGCGGCTTGGGCCGGTGGTGCGGATTGTGTATGGGTCTAGTGAGGTGCCGCTGATTACTGATTACCCGTTTCTTGATCATGATCCGGGGTTTCCGGGGCGGCTGGGTTCGTGTGGGCGGCCGTTCCTGGATATGCGGGTCGAGGTGCGGGATGAAGGCGGTGTGGTGCTGCCGGTGGGGGAGACGGGTGAGGTGTGGGTGACCGGGCCGCTGCTGATGTCGGGGTACTGGCAGCGGCCGGAGCTGACCGCTGAGACCATGGTGGGTGAGTGGGTGCGCACCGGGGATGCTGGTTACCTGGA